>VBDS01000150.1 GCA_005889085.1 Chloroflexota bacterium
GACGAGCACCAGTTGCACCAGGCGGCCGGCACAGGCGAGGCCGTGTTCGCAGCTGACCGAAAACAGCTGGTGGTGCCCATCGCATCGGGAGACGGAGCGACCGTGCTTGTCGTGCTGAACCAGGCCCAGGCACTGTTCACCAACCAGGACCTTTTTGCGGTCGATGCACTCACGGGCAGCTCGGCAGTGCCCGTCGCGAACGCACTGCGCTATCTACGCAGCCGGCAAGAGGCGACCACCGACGGCCTCACGGGCCTCGTCAACTCACGCGAGTTTCGAAGAAGGCTCGAAGGCGCATTTGCGCGCCAGGACCGCCGCGACTCACCTCTATCCCTGCTTCTGATCGACTTCGACCACTTCAAGTCGGTCAACGACCAGCTCGGCCACCAGCACGGCGACCTCGTTTTGCAGATGGGGGCCCGCATCGTCCGAACGGCCGTCCGAGGCCAGGACCTCGTCGCGCGTTATGGCGGCGACGAGCTTGCGGTCATCGTCGCCGATGCAAACGGCGCGTCCGCACAGCGCCTTGCCTACCGCATCATCGATGCGGTCCACGCCGCTGCGGTGACGACCATCCCCGGCAAGCACCTGACGTTCAGCATCGGGGTCGCGTCGTACCCGGAGGACGGATTCACGGCCACTGAGCTGATCGCCGCAGCAGACCAGGCGCTCTACCTCGCCAAGCGCGAGGGCAAAGACCGTCCTTGCACCTTCCCTCAGCTGGTCACCGAGCTGGAGCTCGCGGACGGCAACCTTGTCTCAATGCTGGCAGAGGCCGGGCCGCAGGTCATGGTCGCCGCGGCGCACGCGGTCGATCACCGCAACCCTGTGACACAGGGTCATTCGAGCCGCGTGGTCGCGATCGCGGACGCGATCGGCCGCCGCGCCGGCATCTCCTCGAGCGACATGGAAAGCCTGCGCGCGGCCGCGTTTCTCCACGACGTCGGCCACATGACGCTTCCGTCGGGCGGAAACGGATTCGAGGCACCAGGGCATTGCGAAGACGGCGAGAAGATCGTCGCGGGCGCGAACTTCTCGCCTGACGTCGTGACGGCCGTGCGCCATCACCACGATCGCTGGGACGGCTCGACCGACCCGGCCCCGCTGATGGCTCGCATCCTCGCAGTCGCAGAACGTTTCGAGGCCATGACGGCGGGTCGCTGCTGCGCCAGGCTCGGATCTCTGGAAGCGCTCGAGGAAGTACAGAAAGGAGCGGGGACGGAGTTCGATCCCGCTGTAGTCGAGGTGCTAGGCCATGTCGTCCAGGATCGGGGCCTCGAGCTGAACCTGCCCGACATTTCGCTGCCCGCGATCGTGCCGGCGCCGGAGCAGGTCGCGGCCTCGTAGCTCGACCTTCCTCCGCAGGCGCTCCCGGCGCAGCTCGAGGTCTTGTGCCTCATCCGGCATGCGGCGCTGCGCGGCTTCGACCACAGTCAAGGCGCGTTCCGGGTCGCGCCTCCTCCACTCGAGCAGTCGTGCCCGAGCGACTGAGACGCGCATGTCGTTGCGCGCGCTCAACTCGAGCCAGGCGAGGAGGCTGTCCGCGGCGCCGATGGAGCCTCGCCGCACCAGACGTCGCGTGATTAGCAGACCGGCGGTCGCGGCCGCCTCGCCCTCGGCGAATGTCGTCGCGTTGCGCAGGGCCCGCCACCCGTCGGCGCGAGCACCGCGCCGCCAGCGGTGTTTGCCGAGGGCGAGCCAATCGTCGGCGTCCATGTCGACGTCGGCGCCTTTCAGCCGGCGCAGGAGCCGCGAGTGCAGGTGAACGAGGCTGATCACGTCGAGGCGGTTGTGCTCGAGCGCGGCCTCGAGGTATTCGCGCGCGCCGGCGCGGAGGTAGTCGAAGTAGGCGTCGGGCACCATGGCGCTCGGCAGCGGATCGTCGCGTTCGTAGCCAAGCACGCGCTCCTCGACCAGGCGGAGCGTGCAGCTTTCAAGGCGATGCCGGTAAAGAGCGCGGACCAGGGTCAGCAAGTCGACGTGCGCCGCATGCGTGAACTCGCCGGCCATGCGCGCCATGACCCACCGCGTGCGCAGCACCGGCAGGTCGAATGAGCCGCCGTTGAACGTCGCGATTCCCGTGGCCGGCCGGAGCTCGGTTTGGAGCGCGTGGAGGAATGCCGGCTCCCTGCCCGGTTCGGGCAGGAACAGCTGCGCCACGCGCAGGCCGCAGTCGATCGGGGTCGCGACCGCGGCGGCGAAGACGTAGGTGCCCGCGCCTCCGCTGAGGCCGGTCGTCTCGGTGTCGACGTAGGCGACGCGCCCTGGGTCGGGGTCGAGGGGCGGCAGAGAGATCACCTCCTGGCGCATGGCGGCAACGCCGAATGGGGTCAAGACGTCTTCGAATCCATGAGGCAGCTCGTAGCTGCGCTCTGGCCTTAGGCGCGGTGGCGCGCCTAGACGGGTAAGGCGATCGCGGAGAGAAGTTTCAAGCACGCCTCTTTCGCTCCTTCCACGAGATGAAGCGGGCCGACGCAGGATGGACAGCCTGCGGCGCACGGACAGTCCTGCACGAGCAGTGCCGCGTCGTCGAGCAGCTCGCGATGGAGCTCGTACAGGCGCGACGCGAAGCCGACGCCGCCCGGATAGACCTCGAAGATCGTGACAGTGGGCAGCTGCGTCGTCACCGACCGCACCTCGGCGACGGAGCCGAGGTCTCGTGGGTCGCACATGAGGCGCAGGCTCGCGATATGCCGCAGCGAATGGGCGATGCCCTGCAGACCAGCTTCGAGAGTTTCCGCGCCGAGCGAGCGCCAGAGCGCCTCGTCGACTGTGATCCAGTAGCCGGTCGTATGCAGCGTTTGCTCGGGAAGATGGATCGGTCCCGCGCCGATGTTCTCGTGCGTGTGGAACCGGATCTTCTTGAACATCGAAGCGAGGCTCGTGATCTTTAGCTCGCCATGAAAGCGAGCTAAAGGTTCGTGGGGGGGGCTCCCCCCCAGTGCCGTCGCCGGGCGAAGCCCGTCAACGGCGCCCCCCCTGACCTCGCCGTGGCTGCGTGCGAGGCCGTGCGTATCGGGGCCAGCGAACGTGTCGAGCACCTGCACGGTCACCGATGCGAGCGCGTCGGTGTAGTAGTCGACCTCGACGGGCCGGACGTAGGCCTTCTTCTCGTCCCAGTCGAGTCGGTCGACGTGATACTGCGCGCCTTCGTGGAGATATACGGCCTCTTCGTGAAGCAGCACCGGTGCAGTGAACTGGTCCATCTCGCCGATCACCGATGGGCGGGGCTGCGAGGTGTCGATGATCACGACGTTGTCGGCGAGGATGCGGCGCAGGTGCACCTCCTCGGCCGGGAAAGCCTGCCGGCTCCAGAACCACCTCCCGCCCGATCGCGTCGCCGAGCCGTCGTCCTCAAACAATCGAAGCAGCTCCTGCACGTCCGCTCCCCCGAGGCGCTCGTCATCCAGGAAAGGAAGCTCGAACAAGCCGGCCTGCAGATGCGCCGCAAGAAGCAGCAGGTTGTCCGGATCGATCAACCCTTCCTCGGGATCTGAGCCGAGGAAGTACTCGGGATGGCGGACGATGAACTGGTCCAGGGGAGAGCTCGACGCGACGAACACGCCGACCGAGCCGGACCTGCGTCCTGCGCGGCCGAGCTGCTGCCAGGTCGACGCGATGGTGCCCGGATAGCCCACCAGGACTGCGCACTGCAGGCTGCCGATGTCGATGCCCAGCTCGAGCGCATTCGTGCTCACGACGCCTGTGATGTCTCCGCTGCGCAGCCCCGCCTCTATCTCGCGTCGGTGCAGCGGGAGGTAGCCGGCCCGGTAACCGCGCACGCGCCGCGACGAGTCGAGGCGCGGATCGAGGTCTTGCCTGAGGTAGCTGAGCATCACCTCGACCGCGAGGCGGCTGCGACAGAACACGATGGTCTGCACGCCTGCCCGGATCCATGGCGCTGCAATGCGGCGCGCTTCGAGCATCGAGCTGCGCCTGACCCCGAGTTCGCGATTGACCAGAGGTGGGTTATAGAAGACGAGCCGCCTTTCGCCGCGAGGAGCGCCGCTGCGGTCGACGAGGGCGATGTTCTCTTCCTCGAGCAGACGCTGCGCCAGCTCGAGCGGATTGCGGATCGTCGCCGACGCGCAGATGAAAGTGGGGTTCGAGCCGTAGAAGGCGCAGATGCGCTTCAGGCGCCGGATGACGTTGGCGACCTGGCTGCCGAATAGGCCGCGATACGTATGGAGCTCGTCGATGACGACGAACTCGAGGCTCGAAAAGAGGCGGCGCCACCGCGTGTGGTGGGGGTTGGTCATCACGACGTGGCCGCCTTCTCGGATCGCGGTGCGCCGTCCGGGCGGTGTGTCGCCGTCGTAGGTATCCACCCGGACCTCAATCGGGAGGCCCGACTTCAGCGCGCCGAGCTCGGCCAGCTGGTCCTGGGCGAGCGCCTTGGTTGGATATATGTACAGCGCGCGTTTTTCAGGGTTCTCGAGCAGGCGCTGAAGAACGGGGAGGTTGTAGCAGAGTGTCTTTCCGCTCGCGGTCGGTGTGACCACAACCAGGTGCCGGCCGCGCCGCACAGCGTCGTATGCCTCGGCCTGGTGGGAGTAGAGTCGCTCGACGCCACGCCGCGCGAGAGCCGCGACCAGCTCGGGGCGGAGGTCGGCCGGCAGCGCCACAAAATTGGCGGCGGCTGCGGGAATCACGTGGTCCAGCGTTATGTCACCTGGGAACTCGGATGGATCGAACCGAGGTCCTGAGGCCATTTGTTCGGGAGGTTAGACGAACATTCGTTTGGAGTCAAGTATGCTGGAGGAGGAGGGATCCAGGGAGAAGGGCGTCCTGCCCGAGCCCCCGGTCGAGCCGGAGAGGTACGAGCCGGGCTCTGAGCCCGACTTCGAGAGGCTGTACCGCAACACATATCGGCGGATCCTTGGCACCTTGATCGCGCTGGTGCGCGACGTGCCCACAGCCGAGGATTGCGCCCAGGAGACCTTCGAGCGGGCGTACCGGAACTGGAGCACCTGGCGTCCGGACGCCCCGGTCGAGGCATGGCTGCACCGGATCGCGATCAACGTGGCCATCTCCGACCGCCGGCACCAGCGCATCCGCCAGGCGGGCGAGGTGATCAGGCGGCTCGGCCGCCCGGCGCCCGGCCCGGACCCGTCCCTTGTCGCGGAGCGCTCCGATCTTTTCAGAGCCGTCAGCAGGCTCCCGACCAAACAGGCGGCGGCGCTGGTGCTTCGCCATTACCACGGCTACACCAATCGCGAGATCGCGGCTGCGCTCGGCGTGCCTGAACAAACTGTCGCCTCGCGGCTGGCCGCCGCCCGCAAGCACCTGCAAGTCGTCCTGGGCCGGTAGGACGAAGAATGGTTGCCCGACCGCCCGTCGGCGTTATGGCTTCTTACAGATGAGCGACATCGAGCGCGAGCTGGAGCAGGAGCTGCACCGGGTCCTCGACCCGATGTCGGCTCGCCCTATCCCGCCGCGCAGATCAATCCAGGCCCATCGCACCCTCAAGACATTGCTGGGAGGTGCCGGCGCCGCCCTCACCATCAAAGTGCTCACCGGGGTGGCGGTTGCCGCTGCGGCGGCCACGGTGGCCGGGGTTGCCACGACGGGCAGCCTGAACCCTGCAACCTGGGGCCAGCAAGTCGAGCAGCGAGTCTCGGACTGCAAGTCGCAGCTCGCCGCGGGTGCCCACGGGATCGGCGATTGCGTCAGCACCTTTGCCAACCAGCACGGCGCCGCCGTGGCGAGCGCCGCGCGCCATCACGGCAATGGGAACGGTGATGGAAGCACCAAAGGCAATGGCAGCTCGAACGGCAACGGCAACTCGAATGGCCACTCGAAAGATCACCTGAAGGGCCAGGCGACTGTTCCGGCCACCTTGGAACCTGAGGCGAGCGACCCTGTAGCCGGTCACCCACCCGCGAGGATCACGCCTGGTCCTTGACGCTTCGTTTTAGTTAGACCCTTCCTCTCGTGGGGCCGGGCCGCAAGGTTCGGCTCCTTACTTTTTCAGAGGCTTATCGGACACCTCGACGCCGAGGGTCCTGAGCTCGTTGCGGAGCTGGTCTGACCTCGCGAAGTCTTTCGCCGCGCGAGCCTGCTCGCGTTGCGCCATCAGCTCGGCGGCTCCTGGTGGCAAGGTTCGATTCGCGGGCAATCGCCGGATGTCCAGGCCGAGCACCTGGTCCCATGATTCGAGAAGGGCGACCTTCACGGACGGTGCAACAGCTGATCGCCCGAGCTCGGCGACCAGCGCCATCGCAGACGGAAGGTCGAGGTCATCGGCAATCGCAGCCCGAAAACGTGTGTCCCACTCCTGGCGCGCGGTCATGCCTTCATCGCCCGGTTGCGACGACCAGTCCGCAACACGCTCCCGCAGCTGACGCAGCGCGCGGTCGGCGCCCGCCAACCCCTCGGTGCTGAAGTTGAGAGGCGAGCGGTACTTGGCCTGCAGCGCGAGGTAGCGGAACGCCAGCGGGTCAAACCCTTGGTCCTCGAGCTCGGTCACGCGAAAGAAGTTGCCGGCGGACTTCGCCATCCGTGCGCCCGAAAGCATAAGCAGC
>VBDS01000151.1 GCA_005889085.1 Chloroflexota bacterium
AGACGGGGCGGATGAATCGATCGGTCGATTCACGGAGCGATCTGTACGCCCTCGGCGTGACGTACTACGAGATGTTGACGGGCGCACTGCCGTTCATCGCGAGCGATTCGATGGAGTGGGTGCATTCCCATATCGCCCGCCAGGCGGTCCCGCCTCGCGAACGCGTGCAAGGAGTGCCCGCCACGCTCAGCGCGATCGTGATGAAGCTTCTCGCAAAGAGGGCGGAGGATCGCTACCAGACCGCGATGGGAGTCGAAGCCGACCTGCGAAGGGCCCTGAGCGAGCTGGAGGCCCGTGGCCGTATCGAGCCCTTTCCCCTCGGCGCACACGACGTGCCCGATCGCCTGGTGATCCCCGAGACGCTCTACGGCCGGGAACGCGAGACCCTGATGCTGCTCGACTCCTTCGACCAGGTGGTCGCGAGCGGCGCGCCACATCTGCTACTCGTTTCCGGGTATTCCGGGATCGGCAAGTCGTCGGTCGTCAACGAATTGCACAAGGCGCTGGTGCCACCGCGCGGCCTTTTCGCCTCCGGCAAGTTCGATCAGTACAAGCGCGACATTCCGTATGCCACGCTGGCGCAGGCTTTCCAGTCCCTGATCCGCCCCATGCTCGGCCTGCCGGAGGCCGATCTCGCCCCGTGGCGGGACGCGATCCAGCAGGCGCTCGGTCCGAACGGTCGACTCGTCGTCGCCCTCGTTCCCGAGCTCGAGCTGATCATCGGACCCCAGCCGGCGGTCCCGGAGCTTCCGGCGCAGGACGCGCAGAACCGGTTCCAGATGGTGTTCCGCCGGTTCCTGGGGGTGTTCGCGAAGAAGGAGCATCCTCTCGCGCTCTTTCTCGACGATCTGCAGTGGTTGGATAACGCCACCCTCAAGCTGATCGAGCACCTCGTCAGCCATGCCGAAACGCGCTACCTGCTCCTGATCGGCGCGTATCGGAACAACGAAGTGGGTCCGTCCCACCCTCTCATGCTGACGCTCGATTCGATCCGCAAGACCCAGGCAAAGGTCAGCGAGATCCTGCTCGCGCCCCTCGGCATCGATGACGTCGGCCGGCTCGTCGCCGATGCGCTGCACTGCGAGCCCGCGCGCGCGAGAGCGCTGGCGCGGCTGGTGCACGAGAAGACCGCCGGGAACCCGTTCTTCTCCATCCAATTCCTCACCACGCTCGCCGAGGAGCGGCTGGTGGAGTTCGACGCGCGCACGGCGTCGTGGCGATGGGACGTGCAGCGCATCGAGGGCAAGGGCTTCACCGACAACGTGGTGGAGCTCATGATCGCCAAGCTGAAGCGTCTGCCGGCGACGACCCAGGAGGCGATGACGCTGCTCGCCTGCCTGGGAAACGTCGCCGAGGCCGCGACCCTGGCGGTCGTTCGCGGTGGATCCGTCGACGACCTGGACACGGCGCTCTGGGAAGCGGTGCGGGCCGGATTCGTCACGCGCGTCGATGGGACGTACAAGTTCGTCCACGATCGCATCCAAGAGGCGGCCTATTCGCTGATCCCGGAAGCGCATCGAACGGAAACGCACCTCCGCATCGGCCGTCTGCTACTCGCCCGGCTCAGGGTCGATGCGCCCGCCGAGCACGTATTCGCGGTGGTCAGCCAGCTGAATCGCGCGGTCGATCTGGTCACGGGCGCCGACGAGAAGGCATCCCTCCTCCGGATGAACGTCCTCGCCGGCAAGAAGGCGAAGTCCGCCATCGCTTACGCTTCTGCGCGTAATTACCTGGCACAAGCTGCCGCGCTCGCGGCCCCGGACGCGTGGACGCGGCTCTACGAGGAGACTTTCGAGCTGCATCTCTTGTTGTCCGAATGCGAATACCTGGTGGGCAATTTCACCACGGCCGACCGGCTCTTCGACTTGATCCTTGCCAACGCGCGATCCGACGTCGACCGCGCAACCGTGTACGGCCTTCGCATGAAGCTGTACCAGGTCGCAGGCAAATACGACGATGGTGTCGCCGTTGCTCTCGAAGCCCTGAGGCTGTTCGGCGTCATCTTCCCGGAGGCCGACGCGGAGATCCAGGCGGCCGCCGAGGCCGAGTACCGTGACGTCCCGCTTCATCTGCGCGGACGTCGCATCGCGGATGTGCTCGAGGCGCCACGAGCAGCGGATCCCGCGATGCGGGCGGTGATCAACCTCCTGGTCGAGGCAGTGCCCTGCGCCTATATCGGACGGCCAAAGCTCCTCCCCGTGATCATGCTGAAAGCCGTGAACTTCTCGCTGCGATACGGCCACACCGAGCAATCGAGCTTCGCCTATGGCGCCTATGCCCTGATGCTGGTCTCGATGATGGGCGACATCCCGTCGGCGTTCGAGTTCTCGGAGCTGTCGCTGCGCCTGAACGAGAAGCTCGACAACCCTCGCTTGCGGGGGACCCTGCTTCATCTGCACGGCGACCACGTCAACTTCTGGCGGCGCCATCTCGCGACGGGGATCCCGATCCTGGAGCAGGCTTTCGTCGCCTGCCAGGAGGTCGGGGACCTCGTGTACGCGGGCTTTCTCTCCTTCGAGACGGTCTGGCAGGTGCTCGAGAAGGGAGACCCGCTCGAGCGGGTCCTGGAGGTTTCCAGGAAGTACGCGGCATTCGCCCAGCAGAGTCACAATGAGCCGATCTACCAGACCATCCGCCTCGAGCAGCAATTCGTCGCGAGCCTCCAGGGAAGAACGACTGACCCGCTCGCGTTGGAGGACGGCAGCTTCGACGAGGCGGCTTGCGTCGCTGCCATCGCGAAGGCGACGTTCGGCTGCGGCATCGTCTTCCATCACATCATGAAGCAGATCCTGGCCTTCCTCCATGGGCGGCATGCCGAGGCTCTCGAGCACGCCAAGCGGGCGGAGCCGGTCCTCGGCGCCGCCATGGCCATGCCGATCGAGGCCACCCACCACTTCATCTACGCACTCACCCTGACTGCTCTCCATCCGGCGGCATCCGACGCCCAGCGCCAGGAACATGCAGGCCTCCTCCGGGAGAAACTGAAGAAGCTCGAGCTGTGGGCCGCCAACTGCCCCGAGAACTACGGCAACCGCCTCGCGCTCGTCCTGGCCGAGCTCGCGCGGATCGAAGAGCGGTATCTGGACGCGGAGCGCCTGTACGAAGACGCCATCCGGCTGGCGCGCGAGCACGGCTTCATCCAGAACGAGGCGCTCGCGAACGAGCTCGCTGCCCGCTTCTACGCTGCGCGCGGCCTCGAGACGATCGCGCACGCCTATCTTCGCAACGCCCGGTACTGCTACCTCCGCTGGGGCGCGAACGGGAAAGTGGGGCAGCTCGAACGCTCGTTTCCGTTCCTGCGCGAGCAACCGGCGAGCCCAGGTCAGACCACGACGACGACCGCGCCGGTCGACCAGCTGGATCTCGCCGCCGTGGTCGACACTTTGCAGGCGGTGTCCGTCGAGATCGTCCTCGACCGGCTGATCCACCGGCTGCTGACGGTGGCGGTAGAGCATGCGGGAGCCGCGCGAGGCCTTCTCATCCTTCCACGCGGCGACGAGCAGCGCATCGAGGCGGAAGCCACGACGGACCGCGCCAGCGTCACGGTGCAGCTGCGCCAGGCAGCGCCGACGTCGGCGGACCTTCCCGAGTCCGTCCTCCGCTACGTCCTCCGCACCCAGCAGAGCGTGATCCTGGACGACGCGTCGGCCGACGATCTCTTCTCGGGCGACGAATACGTCCGCCGGAACGGCTCGCGCTCCGTCCTCTGCCTGCCACTCTTGAAGCAGGGTCAGTTGATCGGCGTCTTGTACCTCGAGAACGCCCTGACGTCGCACGTCTTCACGCCGGCACGGATCGCCGTGCTCAAGCTGCTCGCGTCGCAGGCCGCGATCTCGCTCCAGAACGCGCGCCTGTATTCCCAGCTGCGGCAGGAGAACAGCGAGCGGGCGCGCGCCGAGGAGGAGCTACGCAAGAGCGAGGCGCGGTGGCGTGCAGTCTTCGAAAGCTCCGCGCTGGGAATCGCGCTCACCGACCTCAGCGGCCGGTTCGTCGCCGTGAACCCCGCCTATCGCTCGCTGCTGGGCTTCTCGGAGGCTGAGCTGCGGGAGCTGTCATTCCGGATGGTGACCCACGAAGACGATCGCGAACACAATGTCGACCTCGTCGCGGAGCTCATCGCGGGCAAGCGCACGTCTTTCGAGCTTGTGAAGCGGTACCGCCGGAAGGACGGCGAGCCGATCTGGGTGAACGTCAGCGGCTCGTTGGTTCCCGGCACGGAAGGGATCCCGCAGTTCATCCTCGGCATCGTAGAGAACATCACCGAGCGAAAGAGGGCGGAGGAGGCCCTGTCCGTAGCGCAGGCCGAGCTGGCGCACGTCTCTCGCGTGATGACCATGGGCGAGATGACCGCCTCCATCGCCCACGAGGTGAACCAGCCTCTGGCCGCCATCATGGCCAACGGTGATGCCTGCCTGAATTGGCTCGAACGGACGCCGCCGGATCTGGAGAAGGTGCGCCCTGCCGTGGAGCAGATCAT
>VBDS01000039.1 GCA_005889085.1 Chloroflexota bacterium
ACGCCTGGTACGCGTGGTACCTGCGCAGGCTCGCCGAGCGCCCGGCCAACGTGCTCTTCGTGGCGAGACAGCTCTTCGGCGCGTAGCAGCCATTCAGATTGATCGCGCGGCGAAGAACCGGCGCTGCGCCGGTCCTCCGTTTCCGAGCCGCCGTCCAGCTAGGGGACGGTCGGTACCTGGCCCGCGTTTTCCTGAGCCTCGCGCGCCGCACTCTCGCCGGCCTCGTGGGTCGCGTCCTCGTTGGGCACGAACTTGCCGGTCGAGGAGCTTGACGGGCTCGGCGACGGCGATGCCGCCGACGCGGTCAGGGTGGTCACGCCGTACAACACGGCTCCTGCCACGCCTCCGACCAGCATCGACCCGGCGATTGCGGCCGCTGCCACTGTCTTGCGAACTCCGTTCACTGCACTGCCTCCTTTGCGTCTTGATCGCCCGCGCCGCGAGCGTCGAGACCTAGACTGGCGGCGGCCGCTCAGGCTCCCGTGTGAGGATGCTGGGACTTGGCCAAGACCTCATGATCCGTTCCGGTCTGGACTTCGTAGGGGTTGATATGAGCTTCAGCATCGAGCGTTACAAGGAAGAGTCCAAGAAGGTCGACGTCGCCGGCATCGCCTGGGACGAGGTTTCGGCGAACCCACTATCGAAGGGCGATCTCTTCTGCCTGCACTACATGATGGACATCGAAAACCATGTCCCCCTCTACCTGTCCCACCTGCTCGTCACACGCGCATGCATGGACCCCATCCTCACCGCGTTCCTCGCCTGCTGGAACTACGAGGAGTTGTGGCACGGCGAGAACATCGGCAAGCTGCTGAACCTCTACGGCGTCGAGTTCGACACGCAGGATCGCATCGCGAACGTGCGCGCGAACCTCGGTTTCCAGAACAGCGTGAGCATTCTTTCGACGATGGCGGGATCGTGGCTGATGAAGGACTTCTCCGCGGTCTACCTCACGATCGGCGCGATCAACGAGCTCTCCACGCTGACCGGGTACGGCGCGCTGATTCGCAAGTCCGGCCACCCGGTGTTGAGAGACCTGCTCAGCCGGATCATCAAGGACGAGCGCCGGCACTATGCCTTCTACTTCAACTCAGCCAAGGAATGGCTGAGCGGCAACGAGCGGGCGCAAAAGATCGACCGCTGGATGCTTAACCGCGTGTGGGTTCCGGTCGGCCAGGGCGTCAAGCGGCAGGAAGAGGTTGACGCGCTGGCGATCTACCTGTTCGACGACGAACAGGGCGAGGAAGACCTGCTGGAGCTCGACGCGAAGATCGGCAAGCTGCCTGGACTTTCCGGAATCAAGCTGATGTCGAAGGCCCTTTACGCGGCGCGCGAGCGGGTGCGGCGCAACCCTCGGTGGGCGTGGCGGCTGATCGAGAACGAAGTCTGGGCGGTCACGCCGCCCAGGAAGTCGCCCGTCGGCCAGCTGACCGGGCGCCGCCTGCAGGAGTCTGAAACGTCGTAGCCGCGAGCGGCGACCAGGCGCTCGCCGCGGGGCTCGCCGCAGGTAACCATGAGGCCCTCGCCGAGCTCTATGACCGCTACGGCGGCCTCGCCTATGGCGTCGCGATGCGCGTGCTCGGCGATCCCGGCCGCGCCGAGGACGCAGTGCAGGACGCGTTCATGAACGTCTGGAACCGCGCCGCGACCTTCGACGCGGAACGCGGCTCGATGCGCGCGTGGCTGCTCACCTCGGTGCGCAACCGCAGCATCGACTATTTGCGCGGCCGCGGCGCTCACGAGCGAGACGAGCGCGAGCTTCGGAGTGAAGCCGCCTACTCCGTCTCTCCATCAGACCCGTGGCGCGAGGTGGCGTTGTCGCTGGAGCGAGCTGCGGTGCGCGACGCGATGGCGAGCCTGCCGGCCGAGCAGCGCCAGGTCCTCGAGCTGGCTTACTTCGGGGGCTACTCCCAGGCGGAGATCGCGGACATGACGCGCGTGCCGCTCGGCACGGTCAAGGGCCGCACACGTCTGGCTCTCGAAAAGATGGGCTCTTTCCTGCGTGGTCGGGGGACAGTCGATGTCTGATCACGAAGAGCTCGAAAGCTCAGTCGCCGCCTGGGTCCTGGGCGCGCTGGACCCAAAGGAGGCCGAGACGGTTCGCTCTCACGTCGACGCGTGCCCCACGTGCCGCGACACGGCCGAGCGGCTGCGCCGAGTTGTCGGCGCCCTCCCGCTGGTGGTTGAAGATTCGACTCCACCGCCTCGCCTGCGTGAGCGGGTGCTTGCCGCAGCCGCAGCCTCGAGGCGCCCATCCGGATCGCCGGCTATCGCACGCATCCCGCGCCCGAGCCGCCACCACCCAGCCGCGCAACCGCGGGTGTCGGTCATCCGCCGCTTGCCGGCGTACGCAATCGCCGCGGTCGCCCTGCTGGCGCTCCTCATCGGCCTCGTGGTCGGTGAGGTCACCCACGCACCTCAACCTTCCACGACGAACCAGGTGGCGAGATTCGAGCTATCCGGCCATCAGGGGATGTCGGGTGCCCAGGCGTCGGTGATCGACCTCAAGTCGGATGGCCTGGCACTGGTCGACTTTCGTGGATTGCCGCAGCCTGGCAGCGGCCGCGTCTACGAGGTGTGGCTGATACCCGGGGGTGGAAACCCTGTGCCAGTGGCGGTCTTCGTGCCCGACAGCAACGGCGCCAAGGTGGTCCTCGTCGACAGGGCGCTGGCCGGTTATGCGGTGATGGCCGTGACCAACGAGCCGGGCCCGGACGGGTCGCAAGCCCCCACGCAGCAGCCGCAGCTCTTCGGCAGCATCGCGTAGAAAAGAGAAGACCGGCGGACGCTTGACGCGCCGCCGGTCGTGGACCCTGTCAGCAAACGGACGCTTTAGTTCTTGCCCGGAATGATCGGGGCGCGCTGCTCCTGTTCTTTGAGCAGGTCGGGCTTCTCCAGGTCGTCGTCGCCGCCGCCCATCGGGTGTTCGCGCTCCTTGTGCTTCTCCAGCTCGACGGAGTTAGCGAACTCTTCGTCGCAGATTTCGCATTTCACGGTCTTGCCCTCCGCATGCGAGTTATGAGACGCCCGAACCTTGCGGCCCAGGCGCCTCATCTATAAAACGCCCGCGGTATCGCCGCTACTGGCTCTCAGTTCGTTCTCATCTCGGAGGGAGAGACCGGGATGAACGAGGAGGCCTCACATGAGCATGCTTGCAGGCGGGATCAACAACCAGATCAGCGCGGGACGGAAGACGATCGAGCATTCGTTTGGTGAGATGAAGGACCTGGACATTCGGAAGGTGCCCCCGCCAACGCTCGTCGCGGCCGGGTTCGTGACTGCAATCGTCGCGGTGGGCATCGTCGGGTGGATGGTCTATCGGAGCCGCCGCCGCCGGACGCTGGTGGAGCGGCTGCAGAGCGCGATTCCCGACTCGGTCCGTGACCTGCCGCAGGAAGTGCGCGCCCAGGTGAAACGCGCCCTGTAGCCAGCTACAGATCGCTAGTGATGGCGCCCGCGCGTCACCGGCGTTGCCCTGGCGGCCGGGTTTACCCCGGCCGCGACTATGCCAATCGGTCTCGCAAACGCTTCTCCGAGTGGCTACTTAGACAAGTCCCAACCGCATACCGGAAAGAGAGCAGCCCCGTCGGCGACGCCGACGGGGCGATGCAATCAGTAATCCCATCCTGCCCGCGCCTGGCGCGCAGAGGAAACCATCCGGGTTTCCTCTCCCACACCCAGCGCTGCTCTGGCGGCCGGGTTTACCCCGGCCGCGACTATGCGACTCCGTCTCCCAAATGTTGCTCCGAGTGGCTACTCAGACAAGTCCCGACCGTATACCGGAAGGAGAGCAGCCCCGTCGGCGAAGCCGACCGGGCGATGCAATCAGTAATCCCATCCTGCCCGCGCCTGGCGCGCAGAGGAAACCATCCGGGTTTCCTCTCATATCCTCTACGCTGCCTGTGCGGGGTTCGGGCTCAGCTTGAGCGCCTTGCGCGCCTTGTCGGGCGTGGCTAGGTCGCGCGACTGGCCGTTAGCCTCGCTGAGGTAGCGACCGGCCGACCGGTAGCCCCAGTCGATCAGCTCCCGTGTGTGGCTGAAGTCGGCAGGCGAGACGTCGGCCAGATCCAATGCGGGCAGAACGTGGATGCTCGCGACGTCGCGGTTCGACGCGACCTCGGCCTCGAGCCTCTGCTCGACGATCCGCGCCAGCGCGTTGAGCGCCATCCCCAGCGCATTTGTGGGCTCGCGGTTCAGCCAGGGGTAGCCGACGGGTAGGACGTAGATCTCGGCCGCCCCGAGCTCGATCGCGACCGTGACGGGGGTGTGGTTGGCGACGCCACCGTCGACATACTCGCGCCGGCCGATCGCGACCGGCGGGAACACGCCAGGGATGGCGCAGCTCGCGAGCACTGCGGGCACGGCTGGTCCCGACTTGAGGACTGTCGCCCGCCCGCTCTTGAGCTCGGTGGCCACGATGTGAACGGGCACTCGGGCCTCCTCGAGCCGCTCAAACGGAATGTGTTGCTCGAGGATCGAGCGCAGGCTCTGGTTCGAGATGAGGTGATTGCTTCGGCCGAGCAGCCCAAGGGCGCTGGTCAGTGGGCTCAGCGGAAACACGTCCTGCCGCCGCAGGCCGAGCCAGATGTCAGCCAGGTCGACCATGGCGTCCGGATCGGGTCTCCCGGCGACCCACGCCGCGTTGACCGCGCCTACCGAGGTGCCGATAAGGAAGTCCGGCCGCAAGTTGCTCTCGAACAAAGCCCGGAGCATTCCGACCTGGACGGCGCCCAGGCTTCCACCACCCGAGAGGACGAAAGCCGTACAACGTCCACCTTCCTCGCCGCGCCGGCGGCGGGGGGCCGAGGCGCTCATTGAGACTGGTTGGTGAGTCCCATGGTCAGGCTGCCTCTTTGGGGTCGCGGTTCTGCCTGCGCTTTTCGCGCAGGTTCTCGAGCATGACCGCGGCATCCAGGCGATCCCACAGCCGCCAATCGCTCTCCGACTTCCACACCTGGTCGAGCATGGATTCCAGCTGTGTGTGCAAGTCGGGTGCGTCGGACTTCGTTTTGAACCTCACCATTCGTCTCCTGCTTACAAAACGCGCACCGAGCCGTTTGGCAGCTACCACTATTGGATGGTTCTTGAATTCCACCGTTGATCTAGCCGCCCACCCAAACGGGTGCTGATGTGGAGTCGAGCCCAAGGTCCCTGGTGATGGCGCGCGCCGAAGCCGGGCCGGACGAACCGACTGTCCAGAGCTGGAAATGCCCTCCCGGCGAGGCGGGCGCCAGGTAGGCGATAGTCGCGCCGTCAGGCGAGAACGACGGGGAGGCGACCATCTGCCCGCCGACGAGCGTGGCGGGCGATCCCATCGCCAGCGTGGTGCTGTCGAAGCTGGCCACTTCGAGCTCGGCCGAGAGGTTGGATCCCTTCGTGCACACCATCGCGATCAGCTTCTGGTCGGGGGAGAGTGCCGGCTGCGCACAGCCGAGCTCGGATGTTGTCAGCGCTTGGCCTGCGCTGCCCTGGCGCTTCTGGACCCAGATCTGCGAGTGCACCTTGAACGAGTCGTCGATCGAGTACTTGGTGTAGAGCAGCCCACCGCCGCGCAAGGGCACCGGGTTCACGTCCCCGCCGGTGAATTCGTTCGGTGAGGTCCACTGCACTGCGCGGCCGGAGCTTGCGTCCAGGGCGTAGATCGCCAGATCCACGAGATAGCTGTTGTAAGGGTCTTTCTGGTCGGAGGCGAAGAAGTAGGTTCCCGCGTCCGGAGTGAACCGCGGATAGAAGGACCAGTGATTGCTCTCGACCGAGGCAGACGATGCGTTGTGCGTCAGCTGGCCGAGCTTCCTGCCGCTCGTCGAGAGGAGGTAGAGGTCGGAGAAGTTGTTCTGCCGGCGCACGACCACGAGCTGGCCAGATGGACCCGACGCCGGCTGCATCCATCCGTCCTCGGACGTGATCTGCGTGAACGAACCGTGCTCGAACCGATACACAGCCCCTGACTGGACCACGTAGATGGTCCCGGTCAGGGTCGGCCCGGAAATCTCATTCGGGCGGTGGACTACGACGTGGTCGGCTTTGAAGTACCCGGCGGCGTGGTAGACACCAATGCCAAAGGCGAGCATTGCCAGGAGAAGGCCTCCGCCGACAAGCCAGCGCATCAGGGAAAGTTCTGGTGGACGAGGGGCAGAATCTGCCCCCAATCCGGAAACACAACGCTTTGGGCGGCCGCCCATCCCTCTGATGTGTAAGGCGGGACAAGGAGCACCCGGTGAACGTTCGGACCGTTGAAGTCGTTAGCGATCGACAGGAGCGCGCGCATCCGGTCGACTCCGATGCTGGTCTTGATTTCTCCGTTGAACGCGCCACTCAGCGCGGGCAGGTCGGCAATGTTCTGGTGCACGGCCTGTGTCTTGATCGCCAGCAGCAGCTGCTGCTGCCGCTCAGATCGCGCGAAGTCACCTCGGATGTCGCCGTGCCGCGATCGGACGTACTGCAGCGCGTGCACTCCGTCCAAATGCGTTGCACCCGGAAGCACCGCCACGCGGTAGTACCCATATGGATCACCGCTCTGGAGGTCCGCCGGATAGAAATCGTCAAGGACAGGATTTGTGATCTGAAGATTCACACCGCCGAGCTTGTTGATCAGGTTGACGAGGCCGTTCAGGCCGATCCACACGTAATCGTCGATGTGGACCTTGAAGTTGCTCTCGACCGCGGCGATCGCCGCTTGCGGCCCGCCGAGCTGGTATGCCGTGCTGATCTTGCCAACTCCCTGCCCGGGAATAGGGACCCACAGGTCGCGTGGGATCGAGAGCAAGGTCGCCTGTTTGGTGCTCGGATCAACACGCACCAGGATCATCGACTGGGTGTTGAGCCGATCCGGCGGAAACTTGGAGTCGTCGTCCGATCCCAGCAGCAGGACGGTGAATGGCTCAGTCGGGACGCTGACAGGGTTCAGGTTTGGGATCGCCGCCGAACCGGTCGACGAGTTCGCGGCGGTCTGAAAGACCGGCAGGAAATACGCGCCCAGGCCACCAAGACCGGCGAGCAGGAAACCGAGAACGACAATCCAGGCACGAGTCATACGAGCGTCTGGCCCTCCACCCGAGCAACGCTTGAACGCGGCCAAAAACCCGTGCTCCGGCCGTTTGCCGCGTTGCTTGCACGATGAAGGGCCTCATCCTGTTGATCGCGGCCGCCCTTGCGCTCGGCAGCGAAACGTGGCCGCAGGAGGCGCCGTCCGCACCACTTGCCGGGTTCAGCTTCAGCCCGCTTATCTCGGAGTCCGCCGAGCGCGATCCCGCGCGGGATCTCAAGCTGCTGCTCGATACCACGAACCCCGACCTCGTACGGCTCCCGATCTACTGGGAATCCGTCGCGCCGGCGCCTGACCAGCTCGACTTCACATCCGTCGACACCTTGCTGGCCGTTGTCGCCGCCCACAACGAGGTCTCACGAGTCACCACACAGGTCGTGCTCACGGTCGGGGCGCGCAACTTTCTCTACCCGGAGCTACATGAGCCCGCGTGGGCAGGACTTCGACAGCAGCCCGACCTCGGCCTGGCGCAAGCCGGATCGGCATACCGCACTTACTTCGATACGAGCATCAGACGTTACCGCGCCTCGCCATTGCTCTATGCATGGCAGGTGGAGAATGAGCCGCTCGATTACGTCGGCAATGCGCTGACCGGTGCCGACCAGATCACGACATCGCAGCTTGCGTGGGAGATCGACGAGGTCCATCGTCTTGATCGAGACCACAGGGCGATGATCACGACGTACGACGGCATGAATCTTCCCATCGACCTGCTGCAGCTGTGGGCCCCGCAACTGCTCGCACCGTTCGGTCCGGACGGCCATCCAGCAGGCGCGCTCCAGGCGGGCGATGCGCTTGGCCTTGACCTCTACGTCGACGGCCCGAACATCGCCCTGCGCAAGCTCACCAGCATCGACCTGCGCGAACAGTGGAAGCAGCAGGCGATCGCATTCTGGGCCGACCGCGCGCGCAGCCAGGGCAAGGATGTGTGGCTCGCCGAGATGCAAGCGCAGCCGTGGGGCGACTCGAGCACGTTCTCACCATCCGACCTGATCGAGAGCGCCGTCGACTATCGCCAGGAGCCGCTGCAGGTCGTCTTCATGTGGGGCGTCGACACGTGGCTGAACGACCCGGAATGGCTGACGGCCGGCGCACAGGCAATGGACATCCTCCGCGCCGGCTAGAAGCCCTATGCGGCGATTATTTCGTGCTGGTTTTCGGCCCCGATCGTGAACACGCCCGCTGACGTTGCGACGTGGATCGTGACCTGATAGTCGCCGTAGCTCGACCCGCTTGAGCCGTACTTGTCGCTCGTGCAGGCGCTCGGGATCGTCACCTTGAGCGTCGTCGTCGCGCCGGGGGAGACACTCGCGGGACTGAACTGCACCGTGCCGGCGTCGTAGCTCGACCCGGTCTTCTCGAGCCAGTCGCCTTTGACCGATGTGAGCGTCATCTGCGCCGTTACCGCGTGGATGGCAACTGTGCGGCTGGTCCCGTTGTGAGCGCCGACCGTCGCGTGAATTTCATACGGGGCGTTGTTCGCGCCGCCCGGGCAGAAGTAAGTCGGGTCGACCGCCGCTGCGGTCAGGGCGAAAGTGGACGAGGCCGACGAGCACGCTGTCAACAGACAGGCGCCAGTCGCCACCAGCGCAATCAGGTGCCGCATCGCCGCGGAATCATATTCGCCCCGCCTGTTCATAGTCTCGTCATTCCTTTTAATGTGTCACCACTGCCATGGGTCACCTGGACACGCAGCGCTCCCTGCCGGTGGTCGGAGCGGAAAAGACGGGGTTCAGCCCCCTGGCGAAGAAGCTGCGCCTTGACGCCGACCACCGCGTGGTGGTTCTCAACGCACCGGAGGGCTACATCCGGCAGCTGAGCCCTGGACCTGCCGATATCAAGACTGAGCTGCACCAGGACCAGGCCTATGACGCGGTGCTGCTCTTCGTGAAAGACGTCGACGAGCTGCGGCGCCTCGGGCCCACCGCCATCCGCGCCACCAGGCCGAACGGCCTCTTGTGGATCACATATCCCAAGGGCGGCAAGACGCGCGGGGCGACCGACTTGCCCGCGACTCCATGGTGGGTGCAGCGCGACGTCCTGGGCGAGATCACGTCGGAAACCGGCTACAAACCGGTCGCTTTCGTCGCCGTCGACGAGAGCTGGACCGCCCTGCGCTTCAAGCGGATCTAGCAACACCTGCGCATCCTCGCGGTCGCCGACGAGGTGGATGAAGCGTTCTACGGTGACCGGCTTGAATCAATTCACCCGGACCTCGTGCTCTCCTGCGGGGACCTGCCATTCGACTACCTCGAGTACCTGGTCAGCCGTTTGGACGTGCCGCTGCTCTACGTGCCCGGCAACCACGATCCCGGCCTTCAATCACCCGACATGAGCTGGATGCCGCTGCGCAGTGAGCTTCCACCAATGCCTGGACCGCAGGGGTGCGACAACATCGACGGCCGCCTCGTCGAGTTTCGCGGCTGGCGCATCGCAGGGCTGGGCGGCAGCCTTCGCTACAAAGACGGTCTCAACCAGTACACGCAGGCACAGATGGGCTGGCGTGCTCTGAAGCTCGAGTTTCGGATCCGCCTCAAGCGCCTGCGAGCAGGCCGGAAGCTCGACATCCTGGTCACCCACGCGCCGCCGTTCGGCCTGGCCGAAGCCAAGGACGCGGCGCACGTCGGGTTCGTCTCGATCCTCCGCCTCGTTCAGAGATTTCAACCGCTTCTGCTGGTGCACGGTCACGTCCACCCATACGGCCGGACACTGCCGGAGCGCCGAGTGCGGGAAACCCGTGTCGTCAACGCCATCCCTTATCGCGTGATCGACCTATAACGGAAGGCGAACTCCGGCTCCTTCTTCCAGTGCGCGGTCGTAGACAAGCCGGGCCGTCGCTGCGTCCTCCACGGCGTGACCAGTTGACTTGTACACGGTGATCTCGTCCTGCGATCGCCGTCCTGGCTTGCGGCCGGACAAGACCTCGCCGACCTCGGTGACGGCGTCGGGGTCGAGTCCCTGCAGCTCGTGCGCGCCGGCCGGTGGTGGGTTGGTGACCGCGCCTCGCCACTCGACGAACACGCGTCCCGCCTGGATGGTCTCGCGGTCGAGCTCCGGCCCGAAGGTGCCGCCCACGCTGCTCACGTGCGCGCCAGGCTTCAGCCACTCGCGGAGCAGAACAGGCTCGCGCGCGTCGGTGCAGCACGCGACTACGTCCGCGGCGCGGACTGCCTCTTCGAATGACGGCGCCCGATGGGCGCGAGGATGATGGGCGGCCAGGTCGTTTGCGCGGTCCGGGTTGCGGGACGCGATCCAGATCTCCTTGAAGTCCCGGACCCGCGGGAACGTCTCGAGGTGGGACCACCCCTGCACGCCGGCGCCGAGGATCGCGAGCACCGACGCGTCTTCGCGGGCGAGGGTGCGCGCGGCCACCGCAGCCGTGCCCCCGGTCCGGATCGCGGTTATGTAGGTGCCGTCCATCAGCGCAAGCGGCGCCCCGGTCTTCTCGTCGAAGAGCGCGATGAGCCCCTGGTGCGACGGGAGGTCGTGCTCGTCGTTGCCAGGGAAGACCGAGACCAGCTTTGTCTCGAGTGCGATTCCCGGTACGTAGCCGGCCATCACACCGAGCAAGTTGCCGTCGCCCGTGCGTGCCGCGGATCGTGGAGGGATCGAGGTGACGCCCGACGAATAGACCTCGAGCGCGCGGGCCAGGGCCTCGAGCATCGCGTCGACATCGAGCAGCTGCTCCACGTCGGCCCGGCTGAGATACAGGAGCTCGCCCACCGCGGCGATCATATCTGTGTAGTGCGCGACTTCCTGCGGAACGGAAAGCTGCTGACGCTGATGCTCGGCCACTTCACGGTCGACAGCTACGTTGGAGTCCTTCCTGTCCTTTACCCCCTGCTCATCGGCAAGTTCAAGCTCAGCCTCGCGACGGTTGGCCTCGTGAGCCTCGCTTACAGCGGGATGGCGGCCATCTCGCAGCCTCTGTTCGGGCTTCTGGCCGACCGTTTCGGCACCCGTTTCACCGGCCTCGCGCTGGCCTGGACGGCACTGACCTTCTCGGTGGTTGGCTTCGTCAACAGCTTTCCCCTGCTGCTTGCGCTTGCATTCGCGTCTGGCCTGGGCTCGGGCGCGTTCCATCCCCTCGGCGCGCTGGACGTGCGCGCGCTCTTGTCGGCGTCGCGCCGGAGCCTGGGCATGTCCGTCTATGTGACCGCGGGCACCGTCGGCGTAGCCGCCGGCCCCTTGATCGGAATCCTGCTGTTTGGCGTTTTCGGTGTCCACGGCACCGGGTTCCTCGTCATCCCGGGCCTGGTCACGGGCGGATACCTGCTTTGGCGCATGCGCCGCCGAGTGGCGGGCGCGACCACCGCGGTCCGCCACGCGGCCGCCGCATCACAAGCCGTGCCGGTCTTCGCGTTGGCCGTTGTGATCGCGGTGATGATGTCTCGAAGCTGGACCGTGAACGTGTTCCAGGCCTTCACGCCTACGTGGTACCGCCAGCTTGGCTATGGACCTCAGTTCTACGGTCCCCTGGCAACTACGCTGGTGCTGGCAAGCGCTGTAGGCACCGTGGGCTGTGGCTCGCTCGCCGACCGGTATGGCAGGCGCACGGTGATCATCGCGACGCTCGTCCTCACAGTACCCGCGGTGCTTCTCTACACGCTCTACCCAGGTCCGTGGGCGTTCGCGACTGCGATCTTGATCGGCTTTCTTGCCGCGTCGACGGCTCCACTCCTTCTTCTGATGGCGCAGCAGCTGATGGCCTCGCGCGCGGGACTTGCGTCGGGGCTGGTGATGGGACTCGGATTCGTGACGGGCGCGATCGGTGTTCCGATCAACGGCGCGATCGGCGACGCAATCGGCCTGCAGAAGTCCTTGATGACGCATGTCATCCTCGTCATCGTCACCATCGGCATAGCGTGGTTTCTGCCTCGCGAGGCCGAGATCGAGGGCTATGGGGCGCGGCAGGAGCCTCTGCTCGCCGCGAGCGAGCAGACGTAGCGCGATGATGATGACGAGTATTTCAGCGGCGTTGCCCAGAGCGAGGCCGCCGAGGAAAAGGCTCCGCAGCTCTCTGCGCACGGCTTAGTAGCATCGGACTGTGCTGAGTCGCAGCGTTTATGAGCTTGCGGGTGGAGAACCAACTTTCAGGCTGCTCGTCCAGCGCTTCTACACGCGAGTCGCTGCCGACCCGATTCTGCGTACGGTGTATCCGGAGGAGGACCTGTCCGGGGCGACCGAGCGCCTGTCACTTTTCTTGATTCAATACTGGGGCGGCCCCCCCACCTACAGCGAACAGCGGGGCCACCCGCGGCTGCGCATGCGCCATCAGCCGTTCGTGATCGGAACGAGGGAACGCGACGCCTGGTTGGGCCATATGACCGCCGCCGTCGAATCGATGGACTTCGCTCCCGCAGTGCGCAAGGCGCTGCTCGACTACTTCGAGAGCGCGTCCACCGCGATGATCAACCAGCCGCCTCTGCGGCCGGAGTAGACGCGGCCGGCGCGGTTGGCTCGGGCTGGACCAGGTCCTTCGCGATCACGGGCTCCTCTTCATAGTCGACCACCGCACCGTTGCCCGACGTCTTGGTGCGCCGCAGGGCCGCCCGCAGCCGAGGGATCTCATCGCGCAGCGGCTGTTCGAGCCAGTCGAAAGAGATGACGCGTTCGTTGACCTCCCAGAAGAGGCCGTTCTGCATCGATTCCATTCGGCTTAGCGCGGCGTCGACGAAATCGGGCGGAGCGGTCGCGATCCCCTCGACGAGCACGTGTGCGATGTCCTTCTGGTCCGACGCCATGGCCCAGCACGTCAACTTCGCGACGCCTTTGAAAAGACCGTTGAGCCCGATCGGCCGCGCGTTCGGAATCAGGTCGAGCAGGTTCCGGACGAGGAGCTGCGCGAGACGAAACGACACCTGGGGGTCGCGCACACGGGCCTCGATCGCGAGGTCGGCAACGTCCTCCGCGGCGGCTCCGAAGATCGCGGGCATGCCGGCCTCGTCGAAATGTCTCCCGTAGCGAAGGAGATGTGCGGCTGCCTCGACGGCAAGGTCGCGGCGCCATTCCAGCGCACCGATCGCGAAGCGCCGATATTCGTTCATGATCCCGGACGCAAATGTCGGAGCGGAGCGGTTGATCGCGGTGCGGAGGTACGTGTTGAAGAAGCGCAGGCACAGCTCGGCCGCCTCCGGGTCGCCGGCCTCGATCGCGGCCAGGCCCATGTTGCGTGTCGCGACCGCGATCGCGTAGACCGCCTCCTTGCGATGGATCGGCGTCAGCCCGACCATGTCGACGAAGCTCGAGAGGACCATGTAGCCGAACCAGGTCTTGGCGCGATTGACCTCGGCGAGGATCTGGTCAGACGCTCCCGGAAGCTCACCGTGGCCAACCTTGAACCACTCGGCGTCGAGGTTCTTCTTGGCCGGGATGTAGTCGCGGGCCAGGAACTGGCCGAGCACCTCGATGCCGAGGACGGCGACCGGGACGTCCCCCAGCTGGATCGATGCGAACGCAATGTCGGTGACCTGTGCGACGGAGGTCATCAGTGCGCTGCGGCGGCGGCGCAGGTCGCGCGAGCCGGCGGCGCGGCGGAGATCGCGCCGCGCGGTTCTCATGATTCCCTGCACGAGGGTCTCGGGTCGCATCACCTCGAAGACGTACAGCACGTAAGGAAACAGAAGGGCGAAGTTGACGATCGCGAGGATCTCCGCGACGGCGACGCTGGCCATCGGCACGTAGTTCGGCTTGATCTCGGAGCGGACCAGGAAGGTGTAGAGGATCGACGCGAGGGCGAAGCTCAGTACGAAAGCGTTCAGCGCGTTGCGGGTGAAGATGTCGATGATGCGTGGTGAATAGCGGGCCGATGTGGTCTGGATGCCGAACATCACGCCGAGCAGCACGATGCTCAAGGTCACGCCCTCGGCGCCGCCCACCAGGCCGAGCGTGCCACCGGCAGCAGTTGAGTCCGGGGTGAAGAAGTCGGCGATCGAGCTGTAGCGCAGGGCGTCGAGGACGCCGAACAGGACCACCAGCATCAACGCCACCGTCACCAGGGCGAGCCCGGATAGCGTCGCGCTGGCCCAACCGATCGAGCCGACTTTCGGCTGAGGGCGATCCTGCTTCACAGCACGGCGATCCTAATCTTTGGGACATTGATTCGCGCCTTAGTTTTTGACTTCGACGGCCTGATCCTCGACACGGAAGAGCCGATCTACCGCTCCTGGCTCGAGGTGTACGAGGCCCATGGGGAGGATCTGCCCTTCGAGCGCTGGGTGCAGATCGTCGGTTCGACCCAGGCGGGCTTTCATCCCCAGCACCACCTCGAGGAGCGTCTGGGGCGGCCGCTGCCGAAGGAGGTGCTCGACCGGAGGATCGGACGGCGGACCGAGATGATCCTCGCCCAGCGCGTGCTCCCCGGCGTCTTGCAACGCCTAGACGAGGCGCGTGAGCTGGGCATGAAACTCGGGGTGGCCTCGAGCTCCACGGGCGAATGGGTCCGCGGCCATCTGGCGCGCCTGGGCATACTCGACCGATTCGACTGCATGCGCTGTCGCGACGACGTCGAGAACGCCAAGCCGGAGCCCGATCTCTACGTTGCCGTGCTCGATTGTCTCCGCGTATCGGCGGCCGAGGCGATCGCGATCGAAGATTCCCCGAACGGCGTGACGGCCGCCAAGCGCGCAGGCATGCGCTGCGTGGCGATTCCCAACAACATCACGGCGCGCCTCGACCTGAGCCAGGCGGACCTGGTGCTCAGATCGCTGGCGGAGGTCACTGTGGCCCAGCTCCTAGAGCGACTGACCGGGACGCCTTAACCTAGTTGCCGTGCGAATCGGAGTTCTCACCGGGGGCGGCGACGCGCCCGGGCTCAACGCGGCAATCCGCGCCGTGGCCAGGCGGGCGTTTCAGCTCGGATACCAGGTCAGCGGCGTGAAGAACGGCTGGGCCGGTTGCCTCGGAGAAGGCCTGATCGAGGAGCTCAAGCCCGCCGACGTACGCGGCATCCTGCCCCAGGGCGGCACGATCCTTGGCACCTCGCGAACCAATCCGCTTAAGGAGCAAAACGGAATCGATCGCGTGATCAGGGCCTTACGACACAACGGCATCGATGCACTTGTCCCGATCGGAGGCGATGACACGCTCAGCGTCGCAGCGAAGCTCCACGAGACTGGTTTTCGCACCATCGGGGTCCCCAAGACGATCGACAACGACCTCGCTGTTACGGAGTTCTGCATCGGGTTCGATACTGCGGTCGGAGTCGTGACCGAAGCGCTGGACCGTCTCCACACCACCGCCTCCGCGCATCACCGCGTGATGGTTGTCGAGGTGATGGGGCGAGACGCTGGCTGGGTTGCGCTGATGGGCGGCGTCGCCGGCGGCGCGGACCTGATCATCATCCCGGAGTTCGAGGTCCCACTCTCCGAAGTCGTCGCCCACCTGTACCGCCGCCGCGGCGAGGGCAAGCTTTTCAGCATCATCGTCGTCGCCGAAGGCGCTCACATCCCGGAGCTCGACAGTGAGATGGGTGGTGCAGCGGAGAAAGATGCGTTCGGCCACATCCGGCTTGCGAAGCGCGGCATCGGAGACCTTCTCGCAGGCAGGGTTGAAGGCGAGACAGGCTTCGAGACTCGTGTGACTGTGCTCGGCCACCTCCAGCGCGGAGGCTCTCCCTCGCCGGTCGACCGGATCTGGGCCACGCGCCTTGGAGTTGCGGCGGTGGAGCTGATCGTCGACGGCAAGAGCGGCGTGATCCCGATCCGCCGAAACGGCGACGTCGAGGTGGTGCCTTTGACCGAGGTGATCAAGGAGACACGGCGCGTGCCGAAGGAGCTATACGACCTCAGCAAGGTCTTCGAGTAAGACATCCGGGCCACGAGCCCGCAAGAAGCCGATGCTCGAGCTGTCCGGCACCGGCGACGACGGCACGACGGGCCTGCTGGGTGGTGGTCGCGCCGCCAAGGACAACCCGCGGATCGAGGCTTTTGGCACTGTCGACGAGGCATCGAGCGCTCTTGGCCTGGCCCGCGCGCTCACCAAGCACGCGCGCGTCTCCTCGATCTGTGAGGAGCTCCAGCGGGGGCTTTACGCAGTCGGCGCTGAGCTCGGCACGAATCCCGAAGCCGGCAAGACGTTTGTGACGACGGGGAAAGCGGAGGTGGAACGCCTCGAGCACCTGATCGGCGAGCTGGAAGGTGAGGTCAAGATGCCGGATGGATTCATCCTGCCCGGCACCACGCCGGCCTCTGGCGCTCTCGACCTCGCCCGGGCCATCACGCGCCGCGCGGAACGGCGTTGCGTGACCCTCGAGCGCGGCGGTGGCCTGCCCAACGCCGACATCCGCCGCTGGCTGAACAGGCTCAGCCTGCTCATCTTCGTCCTTGGGCGCTATGAGGAAGGCCTCGCCGGCCGTCGCGCGCAGCCGGCAAAGGAGTCGCGCGCGCAGCGTTCTCGGTAAGCTTCGGGCAAGGTGGCCCCAGTGACGTACGCCGGCCTCGTAATCCTCGCTGTCCTGGTGCTTTACCTCGGCCTTTCCTACCAGCTCTACCGCCGCGCGTTCGTTCCGCAGCGCCCCATGTGGCTGGACGACTTCACCTTCACGCCCTTCGAATTCCAGGCTGACTATGAGGAGGTGGAGCTCACGACGGCCGACGGAATCAACTTCGGCGCCTGGCATTTCCGTCAGCCCGGTTCACCCCAGACGGTCATCATCTCGGGCGGCCACAAGGGGCAGCGCCAAGGCGCGCTCGGCATCGCGGTCGCTCTGTGGCGCAAGGGGTTCAACGTCGTCCTCTACTCGTATCGCGGCATGCCCGGCAGCGACCGCGCGCCGATCACCTTCGGCATCAAGGAAGTGTTGGAGCTACAGGCGGTGATCGCGTTTGCACGCAAACGCATCGCCAACGCCCGGATCGGCCTGCTGGGCTATTCGATGGGCGCCGTGGTATCACTGCTCGGGGCGGCGGGCGAGCCGGGTGTCCAGGCTCTCGTGCTTGACAGTCCATTCAGCGACCTGCGCAAGCTCCTCGTCGAAAACGTGCGCACCTCGAGCAAGCTGCCGGGCACTCCGTTTGTCTGGCTCGCCGGGCTGATGTTCTGGCGGCGCACTCGGTCCTCGCTGTCCGCCTGCAGACCGATCGACGTGTTGAGCTCGCTCGAGCCAAGGCCGTTGTTCTTCATCCACGGGGGCTCTGATGCGATCACGAACGTAAACCACAGCCGCCGCCTTTACGACGCCTACCGCGGGCCGCGCGAGATCTGGATCGTGCAGGGCGCGCCGCACACCGGCGCTTACTTCGCCGACCGGCCTCTCTATGTCGAACGGGTCGCTGGGTTTTTCGCCCGCAACCTCGGCCTCGACCTCAGCAGCCACCTCCGCCTTGTCGAGGAAGAAGAAGTCTCCTAGCTGTAACAAACCGCCCCGTGGGCCACGGGAAGGCGACGTGCAGCAGTGAGCAGATGAGGTCGTGTTTTAAGCCGATAGAGTGCTGGCCAGCAGGATTCCATTCGCCCAGTAGTATCCGGTCGCGCCCGCGGGCAGCAGGTCGTATGTGCGGCCTTCGGTGTACGGAACGAGCTCCCATCGCGTTATCGTCGAGCCGTCCAGCGCATCGCCCGCTTTCAGCGTGCCGGCGGGCCGGCCGTCGGCGGTACGGTGTCCTGGCGAGACGAGCAGCTCGCGCCCGTCGGCCAGCATGAGGTGGACCACGCGATGACCGACCGGCGCCTGCATGCTTCCGACTTCGACCACAGGCGTGGCGATGCGGGTCCCGTCCGCTGTCTCGGTCCAGACGACGGTTCCGACGCGCACCTCGGTCACGCGGATCAATCCGCCAGGCGTCGCGATCATGGTCGACGCGGCGAGGCAGATCGGACAGTTCGGTGCACCGGTGGCGGTGCGCGAGGAGACTGCAACAACGCCGTCGATCCGCACCGTACCCTCGACCATCTCGTAGGCCGCGCTGCCGGTGGTGGAGCGGATGCTGTATTTGAAGACGTACTGCTGTCCGCTATATGTCTCGGTGAGCACCAGAGCACGCAGCAGCTTCCACGCCCGATAGACGATGAGCTTCTGCGCGTCGGCGGTCAGGTCGCCCGGAGGAAGGTGCTCATGCGCGACGATCGCGGCGTAGACCTCGGCGTCGGCCTTGATCTGTGGGTAGGTCGAGATGGCGTTCGCCTGCTCGCCACCAGCCCGAGCGATGGGGTAGAAGTCGGGGTCGCAGTAGACGGGTTTACCGACGGAGTCCATGACCGCGAACTTCAGCTGGCTCACGCTCAGCGGGCTTCCGACCACGGGTGTCGGCGTGGACGAACCACAGGCCACTGCGGCCAGGACCACCAGAGCCAGAGCGAGCTTCATATGACAGACAAGACGCGGAAGCCGAAGTTTGGTAACGGGTGGTGGAACCAAATACCCCCCTCAGCCGTATTCAACTGAGATGGGTGAGCGCAATGGCGAACCTATAATCGCGGGAGTGGGGGCAGTCGAAACCGTCACCCGGGTCGCCGAGGCGTTCCAGTCGAACGTCGGGCGCGCCATCGTCAGCAAGGAAGAAGAGATCCGGCTCTGCCTCGTCACCCTCCTCTGCGAAGGACATCTGCTGATCGAAGACGTGCCGGGTGTCGGCAAGACGATGCTCGCCAAGTCGCTGGCGCGCTCGCTGGACTGCACGTTCCGGCGCATCCAGTTCACCCCCGACCTTCTTCCATCCGACGTGACGGGTGTGCGCGCGTTCAATCAGAAGACCAACGAGTTCGAGTTCCGTCCCGGGCCGGTCTTTGCGCAGATCCTGCTCGCGGACGAGATCAACCGCGCCAGCCCAAAGACCCAGGCGGCGCTGCTCGAATCGATGGAGGAGCACCAGGTCACCATCGACGGTGAGACCCACATGCTGCCGAAGCCGTTCATGGTCATGGCCACGCAGAATCCAGTCGAGTACTCAGGTACGTTTCCGCTCCCCGAAGCACAGCTCGACCGATTCTTGATGAAGGTCAAGCTCGGCTACCTCACCGAGAAGGAAGAGGCGAACCTGCTCAACCAGCACAAGATCGAGTCGCCGATGGAGGAGCTCCAGCCGGTTGTCTCGCCAAACGAGCTCAAAGCTGCGCAGATGGCGGTGCGCGAGGTCTTCGTCAAGCCCGAGCTTCGCGATTACATCGCCCGGCTGGTCGGGCGCACGCGCGGCAACCCCGAGGTCGCCCTCGGCGCGAGCACCCGCGGCACGCTGCACCTGTTTCACGCGAGCCAGGCACTGGCCGCGATCCAGGGCCGCGGCTATGTCCTCCCGGACGACATCAAGACGCTGGCCGAGTCTGTGCTCGCCCACCGCATCATCCTGCGGCCGAACGCGGAGATGCAGGGCCAGAGCGCAGGCAAGCTGGTCGCGGGCCTGCTCGAGCGCGAGCACGTGCCGCAGATGGCTTACGACGGATAGCGATCTAGAGGACTCCCCATGAGCAAGGTCGCTCTCGGCGGCGCACTGGCCATGCTCCTTTTCTTCACCTACTTGACCGCGATCCGGCCCGCGTATGCATTCGCGTACGGACTGTGCCTCCTCTTCGTCATCGCATGGGCCTGGCCCCGGCTTGCGATTCGCGGCGTCACCGTGACGCGCAAGGTCGACCCGGGGACGCCGACCGTCGGCGAGGTCTACGAGGAGACGTTCGAGGTGCGCCGCAAGGGTTGGATCCCCGCGCCGTGGGTCGAGGTGCGCGACCTGAGCCAGCTTGCCGACTATCAGCCCGGCCGGGTCATCTCGCTCGGCAGCGAGCTCGTGCGGTGGAAGGCGCGCGGCATCTACCACAGGCGAGGGTGGATGGCGCTCGGGCCCACGTCACTTCGTGTCCGAGAGCCGTTCGGACTGTTCGACCGCGAGATCAGGCTCACCCATCGCACGTCGATCCTGGTCTACCCACGAGTGAGGGCCGTGCCGGACCTGATGACGCCGAGCGCACAGCAGGTTGGAAGCTCGACGGCGTTCGGCGCGTGGGCCGACTACCCCCCAGAGACGGGGGGCGTACGCGACTACACGACCGGTGACAGCTTCGGCCGCATCCACTGGCCGCTCTCGGCCAAGCACCAGCGGCTGATGTCCAAGACCTTCGAGCAGCCGTTGACGACAGACCTGTGGATCCTCCTCGACCTCGACCGCGCGGTGCATTTCGGTCAGGACGAGGAGTCGACGGTCGAGTACGCGGTGAGCCTTGCCGCGTCGATGGCGTCGCAGGTGCACAACCGCGGCCGTCAGGTGGGTTTGATCGCCAATGACTCGCGCGGCACCATCCTCGAACCGCATCGTGCGGTGCGGCAGGACCGCTTGATCCTCGATTACCTCGCGGTCTGTCAGGCGGACGGCCGTACACCGCTGACGCAGACGCTGGCCTGGGACCGCATCCGCCGCCTTCCCCGACGCGCGATCGCCGTGATCACGCCAAGCGCCGATCCTGCCTGGGTGCGCCTCCTGCAGGCGGTGCGCGGGCGGCGGTCGGCGTTGATCGTGTTCTACCTCGACACCGCGAGCTTCGGTGGGCCCGACCAGAACGTGAGCTTCGACCTCGGCCAGGATGTTGACCTTTACGTGGTGCGCCGCGGAGACGACTTCGCGCGACTTGTCAGGACCAGGGATGCGATACGTATCGCCTGAAACCCGCCTAACCGGTCCCGAGGCCGCGTTCGACGGCGACGCAACGCCGCCGGCGCTGCTGGATCGCGCTCGGGAGTGGATGGGGGCGGGACGATTCTGGTCCGCGGTCATAGTCCTCTTGCTCACCATCTCGGTCGCCAAGTCGACCTCCACGGTCCACTGGGTCGACGGCATCGACGTCATCGTGCCGATCGCGATCTTCGGCGCGCTCCTGTTGGCCGTTCTTGCGATGCTGCCGGTCAGTGAACCGGTCGGCCTTGGCATCGGGGCCGTGCTCGCGCCTGTCGCGGCCGTCCTCGGCGCCTGGCCCGAGATTCACGCGCGGCATCCTACCGACGTCATCGGGCCGCAGCTGATCGGCACGTGGTGGTCCCGGATCAACGACGGGAGCGCCTCGTCGGACCCCTCTTTCTATCTGTTCCTGATCTGCCTCCTGATGTGGGTCACCGGAGCCTGGCTCAGCTGGTGCGTTCTCCGCTGGCGCAAGCCGATGCTCGGCCTTATCCCGGGCGCGGCCGCCTTCGCGACGAACCTGCTCAACGTACCCACCGACCAGAACGGCTACACGCTGGCGATGCTCGTCCTCACGCTCGCGCTGCTGCTGTGGACCAACTACACCGGGTCCATCGCCAACGCGGTGCGGGCCAGGGTCAAGCTGACAGGGGACGCTCGGTGGGACTTCTGGGAGAGCGGGCTCGTCGCGATGGCCGGCCTGATCGTGCTGGGCATCATGCTCCCGCCGCTGTCGACGAGCGACCGCACGCTCGACCTCGAGTCGGGAGTGTTCACGAGCTGGGCCCAGCTGCAGCAGCGTCTCAGCCACCCGGGCATCTTCACCAGCGGCGGAGGCACCGGAGTCACCGGCTTCACGCAAGACGTCAAATTGAGCGGCCCGCTGCAGCGCACGCGCGACGTCGTGTTCATGTACACGGTGGCCGGCGATTACGCCCCACCACGCTACTTCAGGGGCCTTGACGTGACCCTCACGTCAGGCGGAGAGTGGCGCTACCCCGACGGAGCCGCGGTGCAGGAGATCATCTCCAAGAACCAGCCGGCAATCTACGGGGAAGACTATGTGAAGCTCGCCGGGGCGACGATCGACGTGAGGATGCTGCAGCCGCCGGTCGGCTACAAGGACGTCATCTTCTATCCCGGCCAGTTCTACAAGATCGATCGCACGACACTGGCCTCCCAGGTGATGCCAGGATCGTTGAACACGCTCGATCGTCTGGGGAGCCTGCAGCCGCCCAACTCTTCCGGCGGATACGCCGTGACCGTGGACTATTCGACCGCGACGCAGACCGAGCTGGAGGCTGCCGGGACCACGTATCCGACATGGCTCCAGCCGTACATGGAGCTGCCGCCTTACGGCTACCGCAGCCCTGCTGTGATGAAGAAGGTCCACGACCTGGCCGTCCAGATTGTCACTACGGCCGGGGCCACCACGCCGTATGACCAGGCGGCGGCGATCGAAAACTATCTCCGCGACCCGCACAACTTCACGTACACGCTGGACGCCCGAACGCCCAGCGGCCGGGATCCGCTCGACTGGTTCCTGTTCACATCCAAGCGGGGCTACTGCGAGTTCTTCGCCACCGCGATGGGCGACATGCTTCGCTCGCTCGGCATCCCGAGCCGCCTTGTCAACGGCTTTGGTCCGGGCACCTTCGATGTCACTTTGAACAACTTCATCGTGCGTGGCGAGGACGCGCACACGTGGGTTGAGGTCTACTTCCCGAAATACGGCTGGATCCCGTTCGAGCCGACGGCGGACGACCTCGGCATCTACCAGACGATCCCGCGCGGCCAGACCGGCACCAATCCCTGCCTTCGCGACAATGGCTGTGACCCGAACAACATCCCGACCGGGCCGGGTGGCGTGGTGAACCCAACCAGCAACCCCCGCGGCAATCGCGACGTGAACGGCCCCACGCCAGGAGGCGGGCTGACGATCGGGTCGATCAGCGGCGCGACGCTGACCAAGATCGTGGGCTTCGTCGTGGTGCTTGTGTTGCTCTTCCTGGTCGCCGCGTCGCGGTACCTGCGGCCGCGCAGCGTGATGACGGTTTGGAAACGGATGCTCACGCTCGCCAACCTGGCCGGCGCTGAACGCCGGCCGGGCGAGACTCCCCTGGAGCTCGGCCGGCGCCTGCAGCGAACGTTCCCCGAGGCCGCCGAGCCGGTGGGCGCCCTGGCTGGAGGGTTCGTGATCGCCGCGTATGCGCCACCGGAGCTGGCGTCGACTGCACGCTCGTCTGTCATGGAGGCCTGGGTCGCCTTGCGCCCGATGCTGCTCCGTCGCCTCCTCGCACGCCTGAGACCGGGCAGGATCTAGTCTTTTCGGCGTGGCTGCGATCGCCGGGCGAACGTACCCGGCGGTGAAAATCGAGATCGACTCTGGTCGCGTGGCGGAGTTCGCCCGCGCAATCGGGTCTGATCCTGCAGATGGCGTGCCTCCTACTTATGCGGCGGTCTACTCGTTGGGCGTTACGGCGCCGCATCTCTTCGGCGATGAGGACGCGGCAGTCGATTTCGCCAAGCTGCTTCACGCCGAGCAGGAGTTCGAGTGGGAGAGGCAGCCGGAGGTGGGGGAGACAGTCGTGTCGCGCGGTCGCGTGGCGTCCGACGTGAGCCGCCGAGGCATGCGCTTCGTGACGTTCGAGACCGACACGACCGATGAGAAGGGCGTGCCGCTCTGCCGCTCGCGCGCGCTGTTCGTCATACGCCAAGAAGCGCGCCCTGCGCGCGCGCCGGCGCGCTCGTGACCGAACGGCGTATCACCTTCACCCGCGAGCAGATCGCCGCCTATGCCGAGGCATCCGGCGACCACAATCCGATCCACCTCGACGACGAGTTCGCGCGGTCAGCCGGCCTGCCCGGCGTGATTGCCCACGGCATGCTGCAGATGGGGATCGCCGCGACAGTCGCTGCCGAGGCCGCCGGCGGTCCGGATCATCTGCGACGGCTGTTCGTTCGCTTTGCAGGGATGGTCGAGCCGGGCGACACGGTGACGTTTCGCGCCGAGTCGAACGGCCCGAACAAGCTCGGCCTGAGCGCGCTCAACCAGCGTGGCGAGGCCGTGCTGACGAAAGCTGTCGCAGAGTACGACGGGCACCCTCTCCCCTCAGGGGAGAGGGATCAGAGGAGAGGGGCGTGACGCTCGAGTTCTCTCTGACTTCCGAGCAAGAGGAAATTCGCAAGCTCGCCCACCAGTTCGCTGAAAAGGAAATCCGTCCCGTTGCGGCTCAATACGACGAGACCGAGGAGTTTCCCTACGACGTGGTCAAGAAAGCGCATAAGCTCGGACTCAGCCCCGCGGCATTCATCCCCGAGGAGTACGGCGGCCAGAGCCTCGACTTCCTGACCGAGCTGATCCTCAACGAAGAGCTCAGCTGGGGCTGCGCGGGTATCGCAGTGTGCATCCAGTCGATGGCGCTTGCGATCGCGGGCATCCGAGCCAGCGGCACCGAAGAACAGAAAAGGCGGTGGCTTCCCGAGTTCACGAATCCAGACCGCCTGGTGCTTGGAGGATTGGGGCTGACCGAGCCCGACTCCGGCTCGGACGCGCTGGCCATGAAGACGCGCGCCACGCGCGTGAGCGACGGCTACGTCCTCAACGGAACCAAGCAGTTCTGCACGAACGGCGGCATCGCCGACTACCACGTCATCTACGCCAACACGGACCCCTCGAAGGGTCCTGCCGGCATCGCCTCGTTTCTCGTACCGAAAGACACGCCCGGCCTGCGCATGGGCCGCAAGGAAAAGAAGCTCGGCGTGCGCGCGAGCCACACGGCGCAAGTGATCCTCGAGGACTGCCACGTCCCCCACGATCATCGTCTCGGCGGCGAACCGGACGCTGAGAAGTCCGGTCCCGGCGCGCTCGGTGCGCTGATGACGCTCGAGGCGACGCGGCCTGGTGTGGCGGCCGGCGCGCTCGGGATCGCGCGCGCTGCGTACGAGTTCGCGCTCGACTACGCACAGGATCGCAAGCAGTTTGGCAAGCCTCTGTGGCAGCACGAAGCGGTCGGTTTCAAGCTCGCCGACATGGCGATGAAGATCGATGCCGCGCGTTTGCTGATCTGGCGCGCGGGATGGATGGCGACCCAGGGCCACTCCTTCGGGCGCGCCGAGGGCTCGATGGCGAAGTGCTTCGCGGCGGACGTCGCCATGGAGGTGACCACCGACGCGATCCAGGTTCTCGGCGGTTACGGCTACATCAAGGAGTACCCCGTCGAGAAGTGGTTCCGCGACGCGAAGATCTACCAGATCTGGGAAGGGACCGCGGAAATCCAGCGGCTGGTCATCTCGCGCGCCATCGCGGGACAGCGCGGCACGATCAAGTTGAGGGGATGAGGAATGTTTGATCTAACTGGAAGGGTTGCGATCGTCACCGGTGCTTCGCGAGGACTTGGCCGGCAGGATGCGCTGACGCTGGCCAGGCTCGGTGCTGACGTCGTCATCACCGACGTGCTCGTCGAGGATGACCCTAACCTCCAGCAGACGGCGGAGTCCCAGGGCAGCATGCTGGCGCAGGTCGCCGTTTCCCAGGGTTGGGTGCATTCCAATGCGACCGCGGAAGAGGTCCGCAAGATGGGCCGCAAGTCTCTCGCCATCAAGATGGACGTGACCAACCGCGACCAGATCCGCGACGTCTTCAAGAAGGTCAGAGACGAGTTCGGCAAGATCGACATCCTCATCAACAACGCCGCCACGCTCGACCACGCCGCTCAGATCCCCAACCAGTCCTACGAGCTGTGGGACCGCGACGTGAAGGTGAACCTGACAGGCGCCTTCAACTGCACCAGGGAGGTCTGGCCATACATGGTCGAGAACAGGTGGGGCCGGCTGATCTTCATGTCCTCGGTGGCGGGCACGCTCGGTGGCTTCGGCCAGGCCAGCTACTCGTCGACCAAGGCGGGGCTGATCGGCCTGGCCAAGACGGCGGCGCTCGAGGGCGGCCGGCACAACATCACAGCCAACGCGATCGCGCCTGGGATCATCGAGTCCGAGGCCGGCAAGGCCGCAGCCGCCAACAACCCTATGTACGAAAGATTCAAGTCGCGCACCGTCTTCAAGCGCTTCGGACAGCCGGAGGACATCGCCAACACGATCGCCTTCCTGTGCTCCGAAGAAGCGAGCTACATCACCGGCGCGGTGATCGAGGTCGCCGGCGGCATACCGCTCTTCACGGCCTAGCCGATGGGCGAGCTGGTGGACGTCAATCGAGACGGCGCGATCGCACGCGTCGTTATGCATCGCAAGGGCAACAACTCGATCGCGGAAGACCTGATGGCGGAGCTTGCCGTGGCCTTCGAAGAGCTGGGCCAGGATCCCTCGGTGCGGGTAGTGGTGCTCGCGTCCGAATACGAGAAGTACTTCAGCGTCGGCGCCGATCTCGCATCGCTCGCCGGCATCGACCGCAGCGCACCAGACGCCACTGATCAGATTGCGCTGTTCATGCGGCGCATGAACCACCATTTCAACGCCATCGAGCGCTGCCCGAAGCCCGTGATCGCGGCCATCAACGGCCACGCTCTGGGTGGCGGCAGCGAGCTGACGCTGTGCTGCGACTTCCGGGTCATGGCGGAGGATGGCCGCTCGCGGATCGGCCAGACCGAGTCCTCACTCGGAATCATCCCCGGTGCCGGCGGCACGCAGCGGCTGCCACGCCTGATCGGCAAGGCGCGCGCCCAGCGCTACATCATCGAGTCGACCCGGCTCTCCGCGAAGGAGGCGGAGGCGGTGGGCTGGGTCGATCGCGCTGTTGGCCCAGCGGACTTCCAGGCCGCGGTCGACGAGCTGTCTGGCAGGCTGGCGAAAGCAGCGACTTTTGCCATCGCGATGATCAAGGACGCGATCCGCCGCGGCGAGGACCTTCGCCTCGACGAGGCACTCGAGATAGAGTCCCAGAACTTCGCCCGCGCAGCGTTGAGCACCGACGCCGCGATCGGCATCATGTCCTTCTTGAGCAAGCAAGAACCGGAGTTCACGGGATCGTGACGCTCTCGATGTCGAAACCGGCCTCAGCCGTTCGTCGAAGGTGATGGAGGTTTGAAATGAAATACGTTCTTTTGTTCGCCGGCACGATGGAAGGGATCGACCAGCTCGAGGGCAGCGCTCGCGACCAGGCAATGGCCGACTACGAAAAGTCAAACAGGTGGTTCGAGAAGTACACGAACGAGGGAAAGGTGGTCGGCGGCGAGGAGCTTCGCGGGCCGAGCACCGCGACGACAGTCTCGCGTAGGAACGGCAAGGTCACAGTGACCGACGGCCCGTTTATCGAATCGAAAGAGATAATCGGGGGCTTTGCCCTCATCGAGGTGAGCGACCTCGACGAGGCGCTCGAGATGGCCAAGGAGTGGCCTGGCACCGTGGAGATCCGTCCGATCGTCGACCATTCGCAGGAGCGCCAGGAGCGCTGACGGGCGGCAGGACCACCCCCGAAGCGGCGGTCGCTGCGGTCTTCCGCGAGGAGGCCGGACGGCTCACCGCCGCAATGGTCCGGGTTCTCGGCAACTTCGACGTTGCCGAGGAGGTGGTCCAGGACAGCCTCGTCGCAGCGCTGGAGAAATGGCCGGAACAGGGAATTCCCGACAACCCGGGCGCTTGGCTGATGACCACCGCGCGGAGGCGGGCGATCGACCTCCTGCGCCGCGACAGGCGTTACGTCGAAAAGCTCGCCCTGCTGGAGCGCTCGACGTTGCTGAGTGACCCGGCCGAGGCCGACGACAGGCTGCGGCTGATCTTCACGTGCTGCCACCCCGCGCTGGCGCAAGAGGCGCAGGTAGCCCTCACGCTGCGGGCCGTCGCGGGCTTCACCACCGCTGAGATCGCGGCGGCATTCCTGGTGGCTGAGCCGACGATGGCGCAGCGCATCGTGCGAGCGAAACGCAAGATCGTCGAGGCCAACATTCCCTACCGCGTGCCGCTGGGCCCTGAGCTGGTGCCTCGGCTCGAGGCGGTGCTGTCCGTCCTCTATCTGATGTTCAACGAGGGCTACTTGAGCAGAGGGACGGAGGCCGCGATGCGGCGCGACCTGGCCGACGATGCGCTGTGGCTGGCGCGGATGCTTGCCGGGCTTCTGCCAGACCAGGCCGAGGTGCTCGGCCTCGTTGCCCTCATGAAGCTGCACCTCGCGCGTTCGCGTGCGCGCTTTGACGCGGCCGGCGAGATGGTGCTCCTGCCCGACCAGGACCGCTCCATGTGGGATGGGGCCGGCATCGCCGAAGGAGTCGCTTTGATCGAAGGCGCAGCCGCCCTGCGAATGCCAGGTCCGTACCAGGTGCAAGCGGCGATCGCCGCGGTTCACTCCGAAGCCAGGATGTGGGAAGAGACCGACTGGCCGCAGATCGTCGCCCTCTACGACGCTCTCCTCAGCTTCACCGACACGCCGGTCATCCGGCTGAACCGCGCGGTCGCGTTGGGGCGGGTGAGCGGCGCGCGGGCGGCCTTTGGCGAGGTCAACGACCTCGCGATGTCGCTGAGCGGTTACTACCTTTTCCATGCAACACGCGCCGAGCTCCTCGACGAGCTGGGCGAGAAGGTGCTGGCCCGCGAGGCACGGCTCCGCGCCCTGGAGCTGTGTCAGAACCCGGCCGAGAGGGCGCTGCTAGAGCGGAAGCTGAGTCGCTGAAGCCTCGCCTCGTCGCCAGAGGTTGAGCAGCAGGCGGACGTGTTCGAGCGTGTAGATCTGCTCCGGCGCCACGAAATGGTGAACACCGGCAAATCGCCTGACGTGGATGTCGGCAAACAGGTGTGCAAGGACTGCGGCTCTGACCGATTCCGCATCGGAAGTCAGATCTCCGTAACCGAGAAAAACCGGGAACGAGCTAGTCTCGAGCTGCGAGCGGTCGAAACGATAGTCGTTGAATGCCTGGATCAACGCGGCGATTCCCGCAGGCCGTTTTGCCATCTCTGGCGAGGTCGACGCCGGCGGAGGGGGAGGCTCGACGCCTGGCTTCAGCTGCTCGCGGACGAAGGCCGCCATGAAGGCGGGGCCTTCGAGGCCCTTCAACCGCTGGACGAGCGCGTCAAATCCTGCGCTCTCTTCGTGGGTTAGGGGACCAGGAATGCTGGCGGGTTCGAAAAGGGCGAGGCTCCTGATGCGTTCACGCCGGGTCCCGGCGTACGCAAGCGAGAGGAACCCGCCGCCTGAATACCCGAGCAGGTGGAATCGCTCCAGGTTGTGTTCGGCGGCGAATGTGTCGATCGCTTCCAGCTCGACCTCGACCGAATAGCCGGATGAGGGCTTCGCCTCGCGATAGACCTCGAGATCTTTCATGTAAAGGTCGGCGTCGTCCCCGACCGCAGCGCGCAGCGGGCCGTAGCGTTGTGCTGCCGGCGCGACGCCGCCAGGCAGGCAGATCACCTGTGGCTTCATATCGCCGACGCTGCCTTCATGCCGGTTGGGGTGTGAATCCGAGCTCCCCGGAGCGCTTCCGGATCACCTCGAGCACGTCTTCGACGCGCTTGGGATCGAGGCCTACGCACCTGATCACCAGCTCCTTGGTTTCGAAGTTCGGGTAAGAGCCCACGGACACGTCCGGCGAACTCTCCTCGAGCTCGCGCATCAGCGGATAGAACCGCGCCTCCACGGCAAACGAGAAGCGGATCTCGCGCACGGTGGCGGCAGAGCCGCCTGCCAGGAACTGTGGCTCGAGCTCCTCGGTGAAGATGCCCTTCATCTCCATCGGCACGCCGGGCAGGACGAAGATTCGCTTGCCGCTCGCCTCGTAAACAGCGCCAGGAGCCATGCCGCGCCGGTTCTTGAAGACGTGTGCGGGCGCGGCGGGGATGCGCGCCATGCGCAGGTTGCCCTCGGTCAGCTCCGGCGACTCGATCAGGCCCATTGAGTGCATCCTCTGCACGCGGCGCTCGATGCGGGCGCGAGTCTCCTCCCAGATCACCAGCTGCTTGTCGAGCGCATCCGCCAGAGCGGCGAAGGTGCGGTCGTCAGGTGTCGGGCCGAGCCCGCCGCTCAGGAAAACGTCGGTCACCTCGGCGTCGACCAGCTCGCGGTGCACCTGGTCGACGATCTCCGCCGGCCGGTCGCGGATCTGCGAGACGCGCTTGACGGGATAGCCCATGATGCGCAGCCGCTCGGCGATCCAGTGCGAATTGGTGTCCAGCGTGAAGCCGCCGACCAGCTCGTCGCCGATGGCCACGATGCTGGAGGTGGGCACATGTCAAAGCTTAGATCTGCGCTCGCCGCTGTCCGCAGATCCCTGGCGGCAAGCGCATAAGGATGTGACCAAGTGATCGCTCCCCGGTGGGGAGAGAGTGCCTTGCTAACCTCGAAGCAACATGGAGCGGTTGCACGCAATCGTCCGCGGCGATGTGCAGGGCGTCGGGTTCAGGTACTTCGTCCAGCGCAAGGGGCAGCAGCTCGGCCTGCGGGGATGGGTGCGCAACAACGACGACGGCACGGTGGAGCTGGTCGCCGAGGGTGGCAGGCGGGAGCTCGAACAGCTGAAGCATGCCGTGGAAGAGGGTCCCCGGCTGGCCCGGGTTGACCGGGTGGAAACGCGGTGGTCGGAGGCCGCCGGAGGGCTCGACCGATTCGACCTCGCGTGGTGAATTTTCCGGTTCCCCTAAGCTATCCGGTCGCGGCGCTTCTCAGCGCCTCCGCGAATCGAGGGAGGTAAATGGACCCCAACACAGCCTGGTTCGGCGTGGCCGGCGGACTGGCCGCGGTCGCTTTTGCAGTCGTCCTGATCTTTCTGGTCCTGAACAAGCCGACCGGCAATGACCGCATGCGTGAGATCGCCGCGGCCATCCAGGAGGGCGCCGCTGCCTACCTGAACCGCCAGTACACAGTGATCGCGATCATCGGCGTGGTCATCGCGATCGTCATCGGGTTCTCTATCGACTGGAGGACGGCGGCCCTCTACGTCGTCGGCGCGGTGCTGTCCGCTTCCGCCGGCTACGTCGGGATGAACATCGCCGTACGAGCCAACCTGCGCACCGCCGAGGCGGCGCGCAGCGGTTTGAACAGCGCGCTGCAGGTTGCATTCCGAGGCGGCGCCGTTACCGGCTTCATGGTGGTCGGTCTCGGCCTTCTTGGCGTCTCCGCTGCCTTCCTCGTGTTCAAGGACCCAGAACTTCTTGTCGGCCTGGCCTTCGGCGCGAGCCTCGTCTCGGTGTTTGCCCGGCTGGGCGGCGGGATCTACACCAAGGCCGCCGACGTCGGCGCCGATCTCGTAGGCAAAGTCGAAGCCGGGATTCCGGAGGACGATCCGCGCAACCCGGCCGTCATCGCCGATAACGTCGGCGACAACGTCGGTGACTGCGCGGGCATGGCGGCTGACCTGTTCGAGACCTACGCCGTGACGATGATCGCCGCGATGCTGCTCGCGTCACTGCTGTTCAAGAACCAGCTCGGTTGGGTTGTCTATCCGCTGCTGCTGGGGTCCGTGAGCGTGGTCGGCTCGATTGTCGGCTCGTTCTTTGTCCGCATCTTCAACCCGCGCTGGATCATGGGCGCCCTATACGCGGGCCTGCTCGTCGCTGTGGTGATCGCGGTCATCGGGTTCTACATCGTCACGCAGTACATGAAGGGCAACGGCTACCTTCCGGCCAACCAGTTTGTCAGCGACCCCAATAACCTCTTCTTCGCGGCGCTCGTCGGCGTGATCGTCACCGTGCTGATCGTCGCGATCACCGAGTTCTTCACCGAGACCGCGTACTGGCCGGTGCACCTCATCGCGAAGGCGTCAGTCACCGGGCACGCAACCAACATCATCGCGGGCCAGGCCATCGGCATGATGTCCACCGCGCTCCCGGTGATCGTCATCGCTGCCGGGATTCTCGTCAGCTATGGATTGGGAGGCCTGTTTGGAATCGCGATCGCCGCTACCGCGATGCTGTCGATGACAGGGATCATCGTCGCGATCGACTCGTATGGCCCGATCACCGACAACGCCGGCGGCATTGCCGAGATGGCCAAGCTGCCCAAGGAAGTCCGTGAGATCACCGACCCGCTCGACGCCGTCGGCAACACGACCAAGGCCGTGACCAAGGGCTACGCCATCGGCTCCGCGGGCCTCGCGGCATTGGTCCTCTTCGCCTCGTACACGCAGGAGCTCGCCAAGGCCGGCCACCCCACGACCTTCGAGCTCTCCGATCCGCGCGTCATCGCCGGCCTGTTTCTTGGCGGCATCCTTCCGTTCCTGTTCGGCTCTCTGGCCATGCTCGCTGTAGGTCGGGCCGGCGGCCTGGTGGTGGAAGAGGTGCGGCGTCAGTTCCGCGAGATCAAGGGCATCCTGGAGGGCACGGGGCGCCCCGAATACGGAACGGCGGTGCGGATCGTGACCGCGGCGGCCCAGCGAGAGATGATCGTGCCGGGCATCATCCCGGTGGTCGCGCCGCTCGCCGTCGGGTTCCTCCTCGGTCCGCGTGCGCTGGGCGGCATGCTGCTCGGAGCCATCGTGACCGGCCTGTTCCTTGCGATTCAGATGACCAGCGGCGGCGCCGCATGGGACAACGCCAAGAAGTACATCGAGGAGGGACACCTCGGTGGCAAAGGCTCCGAGGCGCACAAGGCTGCGGTTACCGGGGACACGGTAGGTGATCCCAACAAGGACACCGCCGGACCGGCCATCAACCCGATGATCAAGGTGGTCAACATCATCGCCATCCTGATCGCGGCGGCGGTCTCGTCCAACTACCTGATCCACTAATCGCAGGGGTACACTCCACCTTGAGGTGGACGACTACCAGAAGGAGATCGCCGACCTCGAAACACAGGTCGAGCAGCTCGTGGAGGCGGAGGGCGACGCCAAGACAATCGCCGAGCTCAGCATGCAGCTGGAGATCCTGAAGACCATCTACGCGCGCGCCACCGACCTCTTCCGGCGAGGCATTACAGACGAGGGCCTCCGCTATGGCCTGCGCATACAGGGCTACGGCGACTGGACGATCGACAACGTCTACGCCTTCGTGTACGAGCGCTCGGTCGAGCTCGAGCCCGAGCCCCACCGCGCGTTCGTCGGCGGGATCAGGAACGCCGACTTCGCTCTCATGCTCAATTCGTGAAGGAGGGACAGGGATGGAGACGCCGCTGACGCCTCTCGAATTCGCCCGGCGCACGCGCAAGCTATATGGAGACCGGGAGGGGGTCGTCGACGGCGACCTTCGCCTGACCTACGAAGAGTTTTTTGACCGCTGCGACCGCTGGTCCGCAGCGCTGCAGGGGATGGGCGTGAAGCAGGGCGACCGCGTCGCATACATCGCGCCCAACGTGCATGAGCAGCTCGAGTCCTTCTACGCCGTGCCACAGATCGGTGCGGTGTTGGTGCCTATCAACTTTCGCCTCACTGCGGAGGATTTCGTCTACATCACCTCACATTCGGGATCCAAGGTGCTGTGCGTCCACCCGGACTATCTCTCGGCCATCGACGGAGTCCGCGATCAGCTGAGCGCCGTCGAGCAATTCGTGAGCATTGGCAGCGCCGGAGGAAGGAAAGGCTGGATCGAATACGAACCAGCCCTCGGTGCGGCCAAACCCGTTTTCACGCGACCCGAAATCAACGAAGACGATCTCCTGACCATCAACTACACGAGCGGCACGACCGCCAAGCCGAAGGGCGTGATGATCACGCACCGAAACGCGTGGGCCAATGCCGTCGGCACCCTCGTGCATTTCCACATCACGGTCGGCGATCGGTACCTGTGGACTCTGCCCATGTTCCACGCGAATGGATGGACCTTCGTCTGGATCATCACCGCCGTCGGGGGTACACACATATGCCTGCCGAAGGTGGAGCCTGCGCGGGTTTTCGACCTTGTCCGCAAAGAGAAGGTCGGCTGGCTCTGCGCCGCGCCGACCATCCTGATCGGCCTCGCCAGCGCTCCCGCCGACGTGCGGGGCGACGTGCCCAAGGGAGTCCAGGTCATCACTGCGGGAGCAGCGCCTGCAGCAGCGACCATCGAGCGCATGGAAGGTGATCTCGGATGGGAGGTGACCCAGGTCTACGGACTCACGGAAACAGCTCCGTTCATAACGATCTGCGAACCACGGCCGGAGCACCAGAAGCTCGACACCACCGAGCGGGGGATCATCAAGGCCCGCACCGGCGTCGAGCTGATCACGTCGGGCGAGCTGCGTGTGGTCGACGAGGACGGAAAGGATGTGCCCGCCGACGGGAAGACGCTGGGCGAGATCGTCGCGCGGGGCAACGTGATCATGAAGGGGTACTACAACGACCCCGAGGCGACCAAGAAGGTAATGGGCGACGGGTGGTTCCACACAGGCGACGCCGCAGTCCTCCACCCGGACGGCTACGTCGAGATCCGCGATCGGATCAAGGACGTGATCATCAGCGGCGGAGAGAACATCTCGAGCCTGGAGGTCGAGGGCGTGCTGCTGCGACACCCCGCTGTGCAGGAGGTTGCGATCGTCGGGCTGCCCCACGAGAAGTGGGGCGAGGCGCCGTACGCCTACGTCGTGCTCAAACCTGGAGCCAGCGCCACCGAGGCGGAGCTGATCGCTTTCACACGCGACCGGCTTGCACATTTCAAGGCGCCGCACGGCGTGACGTTCGTGGCCGAGCTCCCCAAGACGGCGACCGGGAAGATCCAGAAATTCGTGTTGAGGAAGGGCGCGGCCGCAGTCGCCAGGCAGTAGGGCTCAGGCCCAGACTTCGGTCTTGGCCCACACGAGGCCGTCGCGCGTCACTCGCGCAGTTACGAGAGTTATGGGAGCGAGGGTGCGCTCGTCGAAGAGCTTCACAGTCCGGGCCTTGAAACGGTACGCCGGGAGTCCTTCTGCCTCGCCGTCGTAGTCGCGAAATCGCCGACCGTACGCGCGACGAGCATCATCGGCGGCGCGTCCGGACGTCACGCCGGCGGTCCCGAACAGCTGGATGCCGCGGTCCTTCTTGCCCCACGTCTGGTGGGAGTCGTAGATGGTCACGGCCGCAGTGGAGTTCCTCGCGAGGTTGCGCGAATGAATCGAGTCGGGGTCCGAGATCCACACGACTTCGAAGCGATCGGTGAATGCGAAATACATGTGGTTGATGTGTGCCCGGCCACCCGAAGAAACGGTGGAGAGTGAGCAGAGGGGAGAGGTGCTCATCAGGCGATGTGCAGCGACCTCCAGGCGCGCGGAAGAGAAACGGCGCGCCCTACGCTCGACGGTCACCCCTCTAGTCTGGCCCGCGCGCGAATCCGAAGGTAACCGTCGGCGCGATGGTCACGATCTTTCCGTCGCCGGTCTTGACCAGCTGCCAGCAGCCCTCATGCACCATCCAGTGATGCCGATGGCAGAGCAGGATCTGGTTCTCGATCTCTCCGCCGCCGCCGTGCAACCAATGCACGACATGATGGCCATCGCACTTTGACG
>VBDS01000040.1 GCA_005889085.1 Chloroflexota bacterium
CTGTACCATCTGGCCGCCCTGGTTTTGGAACTCATGCACGTAGCCGTCGTCAGCGCCGACGTACCAGTCACCGGCGCCGTCGACCGCCGGCGTCGTGTTGATCGCCGAACCTGGCCCGGAATAGCTCGCGACGGGATTCAGCGACGAGTTGAAGAGGTAAAGTCCGCCGGTTTGAGTGCCTACGCTGAAAAGACCACACTGGCCACACCAGTACGGCGCGTCGGCGATGCCGCCACCGACCTGCTGGCTGTTCAAGAATGTCGGCCCATTCGTCCCGAGCCGGTAAAGCGCGACCGCCCCTCCGCCGAACGTGATTGCCAGGCTGGCGGGTAAGGTCGCGCTTTCAACCGCGATGCCCGAGGCGTTCGCCCACGGGAGCGACCAGGTTCCCACGAGCTCAAGGCCTTCGTTTGACCGGTAGGTGAACTCGACGAGGCGGCTAGAGCTCACGCTCGAGACGATGGCGTAGATGTAATCGACCGTTTGGCCGCACCCGCCCGTGCAGGAGAATGCAACCGGACCCCCTACGACCGGCTGGCTGCCCGAGATCGTGACGGGCGATTTTGGGCCACACCCAGCGCCGCCGGCGCCGAGGTCGTTGGCCTCCAGGGTCGCGCCGTCCGCGAAGTAAACCAGTCCGCCCAGCGAAGGGCTGGCTGCCGGCTGCGTCGTGATGGCTGCGCCGGAGCTCGTCGCTATGACGCAGTGTTGAGGTGGCGTCGCAAATGAGGTGTTGTCGATCCTGACGTTGAGGCACGATCCGGACGTCGGACAGTCGGGACTCCCGGAAAGGGAGATGACGTCCAGGAACTGTCCGGCATAGCCCGGCCTTGTCATGACCAGTGGCGGTGCGGTTACAGCGCCGTCCAGGTCAAGGCTCCAACGCTGTGTGGCCGAGCCAAACGGATAGTCGAAAACGTCGCCGGCCGCGTCGCCGACGATGTAGTCGTTGAGCTTGCCAAGCTGCACGTGGGTCCCGTCGACGTTGAACGCTCCGGAAGAGCTTCCGATCTGACTGAACGATGGTGATCTGCGGTCCACCGTCGGCCAGCAGCTCAGGTATGTCGCCGACGCGGTTTGGTTGTTCACGGTCGCGGGCACAAGCGCAGGACAGGGAGCGTTGAGCTGGGTCGACTGGAGCTGGCTGAGAGAGAGCTCGATCGCGGAGTTCTCTGTCGCCTCGTTGGCGACCCGGTTGAGCAGCGTATGGGAGAGCAGGAAGTTCGTGCTCAGCTCGGTCATCAAGGCGCCCGAGATGATGGCTATGAACGCCGTCATGATCAGAACGCCGCTGAGCACGCTGCCCCGTTGCGAACGCCTGCGATCCTTCAGCAGCGCCAGGATGGCGGTCATGGGTTCACACGCGGATAGAACCGAAATGTCTGGGATTCGCTGTAAGCCTGGATCGTGATGGTCAGGCTGACCACGACGGTCGAGTTCGTGTCGACATACCACGTGAATGCGCTCACGTCGGTAGCCGCGTGCTCGGTCGCGCCAGTGCTCGCCACGGCGCGATCGAGAAAGCTGCCGCCGTCCCACGTGTACGTGACTCCGCTCAACAGCAGTGGCTGGGTCGTGCAGGGACAGGCGCTGCCGTTCGGTATGCCGCTTCGAGCGAAGTCGTCGTAGGCGAAGTACTCGAAGTTGCGGATCTGGCTGCTGGCCTCCACCCGGCTGGAGGCGACCGTCGCGCCGCGCCAGGACGTGAGCACGACTGAGGTCAGAGCCGACAGCAGCAGGGCTCCGATCGCAACAGAGACGATCAACTCCACCAGAGTGAAGCCACCCTGACCCCTCAGGTACGAGCGCTGCGGATTCATCGGTCGACCTTGTACAGCGAGATCTGCGAGCCAAGGGCCGCGTCGGACGGCCAGGAGGTGACGTTGACCGTCCAGACCTGGACTGTGCTGGGTGCGGATGCCAGCCACTGCATGCTGACGTCAGCACGCAGGGTGTAAGGACCGCCCGGGCACGCGGTCTGAAAACCACCGGGGGCTGCTTGCGGGCTGGTTGGAGACTCGGTCGCAAAGCAGTCTGAATATGGCTTGGCGGCAGCGTCGAAGGTGCTGGCGCTGATCGCCTCCATCTCGTATTGCAGCACGGCCTGGGCCGCCGTGTTTCGCTTGGCGATCGTCGAGTCGAGCAGGCCGGTGCTCAGCGTCCCGACGACCAGCGCGAGCGCCAGGCTCGCGATCACCAGGCTCACCAGCAGCTCGACCAGGGTCGCGCCGGATTGTGCCCGGCGGCGATCCTTCACTCGCGGCATCAGTGAACTGCTTTGAGCAGCCCGTACATCGGCAGGATGACCGAGATGGCCACGAATCCCACCGCACCGCCGACTGCTATCACAAGGGACGGCTCCATGAGCGCGATCATGTTGCGGACCTTGTAATCCATCTCTTCCGCCAGGAAGTCGGCGATCTGCTCGAGGCTCGAGTCGAGGGTCCCGGTCTCTTCGCCGACACGGATCATGCGGATCATCATCGGAGCGAACAGTCCGGTCGCATCGAGTGGGGCGGAGAACCCGTCGCCGGTCATCATTCGCTCCTTGACGGACTCGAGGCCGCGGCGATACCGGATGTTGCCGGATGAGGCGATCGCGACCTCGAACGTCTGGCTGATCGGTATGCCCGCCGAGAGCATGGTGGACAGAGTCCGGGTGAAACGCTCGATGATGCTGTAGGTCACGATCGTGCCGATCACCGGCAGGCGCAGGATCAAGTGGTCCCAGAACACCCTGCCGGGCCGGCTGCTCATGGCGCCCAGGATCGCGACGATGACCAGGAACAGCCCGATCACTATCTCGATCCGCCACGTCTGGGCGAACATGCCCACCGCAAGCAGGACCCTTGTCGGGAATGGAAGCGTCGCATGGAACTCGTTGAAGATCGACACGAAGTTCGGGAGCACGAAAACGACCAGAACAGTACAAACGCCGACCGCGAGCACGAGGATGACCGCGGGGTAGATCATCGCGCTGCGCAATTTCTTCAGCGCGGTGTCCTGGCGCTGCAGGTAGGCGGCGACCTGAATGAGCACCCGGTCGAGCGTGCCGCTGTACTCGGCCGCCCGCACCATGTCCACGTACAGCTCGTTGAAAACGCTCGGGTGACGGGATATGGCGGACGAGAACGATTCACCGGCCTCCAGGTCGTTGAAGATGTCGTCGAGCGCCGCCCGAAAAGCCCCCGAGGCGGATGCTCCTTGCAGGAGCTTGATCGCGTCGGTGATTGGGACGCCGACCCTGATGAACGTGGCGAGCTGGCGCGAGAAGAGAATCAGGTCGGCGGTCTTGACATGGAAGAAGGTCGGAAACTGGCGGTAGATCCAGCGCCATCCGCTGCGAGCCGGCCGCACGGATACCACCCGGAATCCGCGATCGATGAGGTCGCGGTGCACCGCAGCGGCCGACTCGCCGCTGGCGACCCGCTCCTCCAGCTTTCCACGAGGTGAATAAGCTCGATAGGTGAACCGGCTGACCACGTCCCCTCCGATCAGATGATGTAGACGCTGCGCATGACTTCAGACACGGTCGTCACACCGGCCGAGATCTTGGCCCAGGCGTCGGCGCGTAGCGGCAGCATTCCGGTTGCGAACGCGGCGCTCATGATCTCGGCGTGGCTCGCCTTGGCGATCACAAGCCTCTTGACCTCGTCCGACATCGTCAGCACCTCGAAGACGCCGATGCGGTCGAAGTAACCGGTGCCGTTGCACCGGCTGCAGCCCTGTCCCCGATAGAGCTGGTCGGGCGCCGGCGCGCCCACCGAGATGGCGAAGTCGATGTCCTCCGGGTTGGGCGTGTACGCAACCTTGCAGCCGTCGCAGGTCTTGCGCACGAGGCGCTGGGCGACGATTGCGATGACCGATGACGCGATGAGGAATCCTTCGATCCCCATGTCCACGAAGCGAAGCAGCGCGCCCGCGGCATCGGTCGCGTGGAGCGACGAAAGCACCAGGTGCCCGGTCAGCGCCGACTGAACGGCAATCTCCGCCGTCTCGCGGTCGCGGATCTCGCCGACCAGGATGATGTCCGGATCCTGCCGAAGGATTGCGCGAAGACCGTTCGCGAAGCTGATGTCGGCCAGCTTGTTGATCTGGCTCTGGTTGATGTGGTCGAACATGTACTCGACCGGATCCTCGATGGTCATGATGTTGCGCACCTGGCTGTCCAATTCGTGGATCGAGGCGTACAGCGTGGTCGTCTTGCCGCTGCCGGTTGGGCCCGAGACGATCATCATTCCGTACGGCGAGTGGAGCAGGCGGTGATACTCGCGATAGGCGCCTTGCGAGAAGCCGAGCTGAGGCAGCGTGATGAGCGAGCGACCGCGGTCGAGCAAGCGCATCACGAGCTTCTCGCCCCAGATCGTCTCCATGGTGGCGACTCGGACGTCGAGCTCCCGGCCGTCGACGTTGACGCTGATCTGCCCGTCCTGAGCGCGCCGGCGCTCGACGATGTTCATGCCGGCCATGATCTTCACCCGGGAAGAGAGCGCTGCCCCGGTCGCGCTGGGCAGGTGAGCCATGTCCTGCAGCACGCCGTCGATCCTGAAGCGGACTCGCAGGTAATCCTTCTGTGGTTCGATGTGGATGTCCGAGGCGCGGTCGCGCAATCCCTGCGTGATGAGGAGGTTCACGATCTCGACCGCGGGTGAGTTCGAGGTGACCTTAGAAAGCTCGAGTGTCATCACACGGTCGAACTGCGCCTGCGGCCGCGATTCGTTGAGCGTCTTGGCGGCGACGCTGAGCCGGGGGTGCATGTCGTGGATCCGCGTCAGGTTGAGCAAGATGTCCGACGGCGCCGCGATGTAAGGAGCCACCGGTAGGCCGGTGATCAGGCGGATGTCGTTGATCACCATCAGGTTGCTGGGATCGTTCATGGCGACGGCCAGGTGACCGTTGTCGCGGCGAAGCGGCAGCACGAGGTTGCGACGGGCGAAGTCTTCTGGCACGAGCCGCGCAATGTCGGGATCGACGTCTGTGTGCTTGAGGTCGGCCACCGGAATCTCCAGGTGCGCGCTCAGCACCACGGTCATGTGGTCCTCGTGCACGGCGCCCTGGTTGACCAGCACCGTCCCCAGCGGAGCGTATGCCATGCGCTGCGCGTTGAGCGCGCGCACAAGCTGCTCTTCAGTGATCAGCCCCTCAGCCAGGAGGACCTGGCCGATCCGGTCTTGGAGCCCCGGCGTCTGACGCGGGCGGGCACTCGCCTCGACTGCCATGCCGCCATGGTGCCCGCTCGGGTCATCCTTTGTAATAGGGATTTGCCCAACCCCATGGGCAGTTTGTCCCGACTTCAGGTCGCTTCGATCCCGCCCCGTCGGCTCATGAGCGTCACCCGTGCTTTCTGTCGGAGAGTCGTTTGGGGGAGCAGCCTGCGCGGCTAGCTTCCCGTGAGTCCCATTCGCGCCGCCCACAGCATTGCCTCCGTTCTGCCGTGCAGCTCCAGCTTGCGATAGATCTTCGCCAGGTGGTTGCGCACGGTCTTATGGCTTATTCCTCGATTCGCCGCGATGTCGGGAATCGACAGCGCCTGTCCGATCATGCCAAGGATCGCGAGCTCCGTCGGGGACAGCCGGCCCGCAAAACGTTTGGGCTCGTATCCACGCGATGCGGTGGATGCCTCGATCAGGTGGACGAGAAGACCGGAGCCGATCGCCCGGTGGCCCGACACCACCGCCCGCACACCCACAAGGAATTCGTCGAGGGGCGAGCTCTTGCTGAACGCTCCGGCTACGTTCATGGCAACAGCCGCCGCGAGCTGAGGCTCGTCCCCGTCGTCGGCAAGCAGAACCACAGGAGTGGCACATCCTTCTGTTGCGAGCATGCGGACGAGCTCCACCCCGGAGATGGGCTCCGCGCGCAGCTCACAGAAGACGACGCCGATGGCTTGCGTCCGCGCAATATCCAACCCCACGTCGGACCTCAAAGCGGTGACGACGCGCGCGGAAAGGGGCGGCGCCTCCAACAGGTTCGCCAGGGCAGCAAGGAAGAGCGGCTGCTTGTCGATGATCAATGCCTCGACCCGCTCGACAGCCTGCAGCTCGATGCCTGGGCTGGGGGAAGGCGCCGGGACTACGATCATGCTCGAACTGTATGGGCAGTCCGTCGTGAGGGTAATGGGATCGTAGTACCACTACCGAGACACCGAGGTCGTATCGGTTGGGACTTGAACTGGTTGCTCGAGCGTGCGCCGGCGGCCCTGACCCCCAGGGTGCCTTGCAGGCACTGATGTCACGGTGCGCCTGGGACATCCTTTGAAAATCCAACCACTTCGCGAGGCTCGGGCCGACGTTGGGCTGGTCCGCGATCAAGCATCGGCAGAGAATCGGACGTCGGCGAGCGTCCAAAGTCGACCACCTGCACACCAACTATTTGCTTGCTGGAGTTCGGCGGCGGACTCAAGGACCGTCGACTTTTCCCTTGTCGGGACATTTGTCTTATTGGACATGCCACGGCGACGTGCCAAGCTCTCTGGCAGTGACCAATGGGGGTGAATTGGATGCGTCCTGAGCGGCTTAGGGAAACAAGAAGCCAGCGGTTCTTCTACGCGATGTTCTTGCCGCTGGGCGTGCTCGCCAACCTCGGATTGGGGGTCTTCATTCTGACGGGCCTTCATCCGGCGAGCTGGCCTGAATGGCTGCAGGTGGGCACGGGAGCCCTCTGCTGCGTGATCGCCGGCTGGCTGGCGGCGGCGGCCTGGTCCAAGTCTTACTGGCATCGGAGCATGGCGCGGCAGGTGGCCACCTGGCGCCGCATCGCAGACGCATTCTTCGCCTGGATCGAAGAGGCGCCCGTGCCCCCCGAGGCCCTGCGCAGCCTGAGGTCATCGCTCGAGGAGGCGGTTCCCAGCTCGGAGCGGCGTTAGCCCGGCCGATATCGACGGAATCCGGCTGGCCCCCTGCGGCGTTAGTACTCTCATGACACCGGTGGCCAGTGAACCCATGCGTGCGTTGGCTTACGTAGCGGTGTATTCTTGCCCACCGACAAACCGAGCGAGGGGACTCGGATGAAACGGAGGCAGCCCGCCTGATCCGTCTTGGCATCGTTGACGACCATCCAGTCTTCAGACTGGGTCTGATTCGCGCGTTTGAGCGCGAAACGGACCTGTCCGTCCTCTGGGAGCTTCCAGCAGAGACCGAGCTCTTCACCATGCTCGACCGCTTTCCGGTCGACGTGGTGCTGATGGACCTGAGCCTGGGTCCTGGCCAGGACGCCCTGGCGGCGATCATGAATATCAGGGAGAAATATGAGCTGGTCAAGGTGATCGTCGTCTCGGCGTCCCTTGACTTCGAGGCGGCGACCGCGGCACGGGCCGCTGGCGCCAACGGCTACCTCCCGAAGGACCTTTCGATCGCCGACATGGTGGCAACAATCCGTGGTCTGGCATCGCCGAACTTCGGCCGCCACAGCTTCAGGGACCTGCTCGAGGTGCGGTCGCGCGGAAGCGCGGCCTCCCAGGCCTGGCAGCGTGCGTTGAGCCGGCGGGAGCAGGAGGTGCTTTCCCAGCTCCGCCGTGGCCGTTCGAACAAGGAGATCGCCGCTCACCTGGGCGTTTCGATCACGACGGTCAACAAGCACGTCCAGCAAGTCCTCAAAAAGCTTCACGTCAGCACTCGCTCTCAGGCGGTGGCCATGGTCACGGCCGAACCCTGGACGCAGGTCGCGGGCCGCCGGCGCTAGGACCTTCTCGTCACAACCACACTTATCGATCACTGAAAGAAATGGTCATTTCAGACCATTGACCGGGTGGCCGTAGGCAGTTAGCCTCATGGACACGTCGTTGCCCGGGGCAGTTGAGGGAAGGTTGCCCTGGGAAGAGCGGACATGTCCCGGCTGGGTTCCGCTGTCGTTGGGAATCCCCTTAGCGCGTGTTGGACTTGTCATTGGGAGGGACCAAGGGGTTGGCTATTCCGCTTGTGCTCGCGGGTCCCCGGTTGGGGACAGAGACTCAACAGGCGGAGGTTGAGGACGAAGTAAGGCGGCTGGTCGCGCGGGAGCTGCACGACCGGGTTGCGCAAACACTCACCGGGATGCTTGTCGATGTCGAGAATTTCAAATCGGAGCAGGTTGGCTGGCAGGATGTGGTCGAGCAGCTCGACCTGATCCAGAGCTCAACACGCGAGGTCCTTGCCAGCATCCGCCAGCTTCTTCACGATCTGCGCGGCGAGGAGCCGCTCGGCGGCAGCTTCGTCGATGCCGTCCAGACGCTGCTGACCCGTTTTGAAGAGAAAAACGGGATTCGCACCGAGATTGAGGTCACCCAGGGATGGCCCCAGGCTCTGACAGAACAAGCCTCTCTGAACCTGTATCGGATCATCGAGGAGGCGCTGTCCAACATTCGAATGCACAGCGGCGCCCGGACCGTGCGCATCGTCGTAGGGCCCCACGCCGAGAGCGAGCTGATCATCGCGATCTCGGACGACGGCCGCGGTCTCGACACCGACCCTTCGCGCCCGGTCGGTCTGGGGACGATCGGAATGCGGGAGCGGGCCATGTTCCTGGGTGGACACGTCCGGATCGAAAGCCAAGATGGGCACGGGACGATTGTCCGTGCCGTATTTCCGAAAGACCTGCTCGTGCCGCACGAATCGGTCATCGTTGCAAAGAGGAGAAGCGCATGAGCGTAGTTACCAGAGCCGCCCGCGTACTTGTGGTCGACGATCAGACCCTGTTCCGGACCGGCTTGACCAGCCTTCTCGGCGAGGATGAGCGAGTCGAGGTCGTCGGGCAGGCGGTCGACGGCGCGGAGGCGGTCAAGCAGGCCGCAAAGCTGAAGCCCGACGTCGTGCTCATGGACATCAAGATGCCCAACGTCGACGGGATCGAGGCCACCCGGCAGATCGTCGAGCTGGTGCCGGGCATCAAGGTGCTGATCCTGACCACGTTCGAAACGGACAGCCAGGTGATCCAGGCCTTGAAGGCCGGGGCAAGCGGATATGTCCTCAAGGACTCCTCCGCGGCTGCGATCGTCAGCAGCATCGTGGCCGTGATGTCCGGGGAGAAGGTCATGGCAAGCGCCGTCGCAAATCGCGTGCTCGACATGCTCACGGGCACGGCGACTCCGAAGGAGTTCTACGACGGGCTGACCAACCGGGAAATTGAGATCCTCAAGCTGCTGGCCAACGGGATGGCCAACAAGCAGATCGCCTACAGGCTGAAGATCAGCGAGAAGACGGTTCGCAACCACGTCAGCAACATGTACGAGAAGCTCGGGATCTACGACAGGTCGCAGGCGGTCCTCTACGCCGTGAAGAAGGGACTGGTCGAGGTCTAGGAGGCCTCTTTCGACTCAGGACTGGTTTGTTGGGCCAGGAGCTCCCGGACACGCGGGATCACCTGGGTGCCGTAGAGCTCGATGTTTCGCATGAGCGCTTCGTGCGACAGGCCGCCCATGCCGTACTTCAGGTCGAAGCGGTTCGCGCCGAGAGCGGTCAGATTCGTCGCGATCTTCTGCGCGACGGTGTCCGGTGACCCGACGTAGAGTGCTCCCCGCGGCCCGACCTCAAACGCAAACGACGCCTTCGTCGGGATCGCGAATCCTCGAGTCTCGGCCACGCGAGTGATGATCTGCAGGTAGCGCGGCCAGAACTCCTCGCGGGCCTTCTCGTCAGTGTCCGCAACGTGGCCGGGCGAATGCACTCCGATCGGGAGTGGCGGCCGGCCGAACCTTTCCAGGGCCAGGTGGAACAGCCGGGAAAACTGTGCGAAGCGCGCCGGCGATCCGCCGATTATCGCGAGCATCAGCGCGAATCCATAGTGCGCTGCCCGCACGACGGACTGTGGACTTCCACCCACACCGATCCATGCCGGGAAGGGGCCGAACTCCGTGTGCGGCACGACATCCTGCCTGATGAGCGAGGCGCGAGTCCTGCCCTGCCAGGTGACAGGTTCACCCTTCAGCAGCTCGGCAAACAGGTTGACCTTCTCCTCGAAGAGCTCCTCGTAGTCGGCGAGGTCGTAGCCGAACAGCGGGAACGAATCAATGCTCGAACCTCGCCCGAGGATGACCTCTGCCCGACCCTTCGAGATGGCGTTGAGCGTGGAGTAACGCTGAAACACCCTTACCGGGTCATCCGAGCTCAATACGGTCACCGCCGAACCGACGCGGATTCGGGTCGTGCGCGCCGCGATTGCGGCCAGCACCACGTCCGCGGCCGGCATCGGGAAGTCGTCGGTGTGGTGCTCACCGATCCCAAAGAAGTCGACCCCTACCTGCTCGGCGAAGACACCTTCCTCGACGACGTTCCGGATGGCCTGGGCGTGCGAAAGCGGGCGGTCGTCAGGGTCATGTGTGACGTCGCCGAAGGTGTCGAGGCCGAAGACGAGCGGGAATCCAGCAGGTCCGGCTGCGGAACCCCGTTCGGACTGCAGGGGTGTTGTGCTCATGCGGACGCTTCCGCTCTGGCGCCAATCGCCAGCTTGAACTCTGGCCGGCGCAGCAAGGCGCCGAAGACCGGGCCCCCCGGCTCGAGGACGCGCCCCGCGCTCAAGCTGTCCATGACGACAGGGTCGTAGCCGATGCGCTCGATCATCTCCTCCACCGCCTTCGCCGCGCGAGAATCGTCGCTGGCGACCCCAATCGCGCTGCGCTCAGACGACCCCGCAGGGCGCCGAGCTTCTTCCAGGTCCTGGTAGCCGATGTGGTTGAGGGCCTTGACCACCGTCGACCTGGCAAGACGGCGCTGAACCACCTCGCTGCTGGTGTGGCGGCCGTCCCGGAATAGATCCAGGACGCCATCAGCCGCGGGCCAGTAGTTCATCGCGTCAACGACAACCTTTCCTGCCAGCAGGCCCGGGTCGAAGGTCACGAACCTGTGCAGCGGGATCGCCAGCACGACGATGTCGGCGGCCTCGACGGCACCCGATGCCCATTGTGGCTCGGCTCCCGGTATCACCACCTGAGCGATGAGGGCGATCTTCGCGGGGCTGCCTGAAGCCGCAATCGCCACCTCGTACCCCGCGTCCAGTGCGATCCTCGCGATCACCGGTCCAACGTGGCCCGCGCCGACCACGGCGATTCGCCGCGTCATGCTCGCTCCCTCCGGGCATGGTTCTGCAGCGCCGCGAGAACGTCGGCGAGCGCATCGAACTGTTCTGGCGTCAGTGCGTCTGCGAAGTGCTTCTTGATCGATCTGATGTGGGGCGCGGTCGCACGCCGGAAAATCCGCGCTCCTTCCGCTGTCAGGACGACCTCGGCGCCCCGGTTGTCGGTGGGGCAGTCCTCCCGGCGGATCAGGTGCCGTCGCTCCATCCGCTTGAGGTGATGGGACAGCCGGCTTCGCTCCCAATCGATGGCGCTCGCCAGCTCGGAGGGGCGCACGCGCCTCCCACTGGCCTCGCTCAGCGCCAGCAGCACCTGATAGTCAGCTGGTGAAAGGCTCAGCTCCTGCAGCTCGCCGCCCAGAACCCTCCGCAGCTCAATCGTGGTGTCGAGCAGCGACCGCCAGATTGCCAGCTCGCGCGAGGTCATCCGCCGGCGGACCCCCGAGGCACCCGCCACAGGTGTTATCTCGCCGACCGCCACGCCCACGACCTGTCTGACACACTCCGATTCTACCCAGATGGTTGACGCATCAATCACTTAAGCCGTGAGGCATAAAGAACTGGGTGAACAGGTTGCAAAGTTCATGACCACGAGCTCAAAGACCGCAGACAAACCCTTGCGATCGCTCGCGGATGGCAACCAGATCCCGGTGCTTGGCCTCGGCGTCTGGCAGGTTCCGATCGGCGTCACGACCGTCAACGCGGTTCGTTGGGCGCTCGAGCTCGGATACCGGCATATCGATACCGCCCAGGCGTACGGCAACGAGGAGAGCGTGGGGCGTGCTTTGAAGCAAAGCGGAGTGCCGCGCGACGAGGTGTTCATCACCACGAAGTTCTATCCAGGGAGCACAGACCCGGTCGCCGAGCTTGAGGGCAGCCTCAGGCGCCTCGGCGTCGATTACGTCGACCTCTACATCATCCACTGGCCGCAGGGCGGTCCGACCTGGGCATGGCCCGGGATGGAACGGGCTCGTGAGCTCGGCCACGCCCGCTCGATCGGCGTGTCCAACTTCGACGTTCACGAGCTGGAGCAGGTGATCGCCGCGGCACACGACAAGCCGGTGGTGAACCAGGTGCAGTTCAGCCCCTTTGAGTTCCGCCGCAAGCTGCTGGCGGCTGCAGAGAAGCAGGGCGTCGCCGTGGAGGCGTACAGCCCGCTGGGGACCGGACGCCATCTGACGAGCCCGGTCGTCAAACGGTTGGCGTCGCGCGCTGGGCGAACCCCGGCGCAGGTGCTCCTGCGGTGGTGCCTGCAGCGCGGATTGGTCGTCATCACGAAATCGACCCACCGCGACCGCATCGCAGAGAATGCGGGTGTTTTCGACTTCACGCTTTCAGACCCAGACATGGCTGAGCTTGACGCACTGGATGAGACGAATGGCACCGAACGCGCCGTCGAAGGCAAATGGTGGTGAGATTGGATCCCCGGCGGAGAGTGGTGGGCTGACCTAACCTATCGCCGTGCGATTGGCGGCGACTGTCCTCATTGCCCTCGTCGCGGCCCTGCATCTGTACTTTCTGGTGCTCGAGATGTTCCTGTGGCGCACGCCGTTTGGGCGTCGAACATTCGGTACGACCTCGGAAGCAGCCGAGTCATCTGCCGTTCTTGCAGGCAATCAAGGTCTCTATAACGGCTTCCTCGCGGCAGGCCTGCTGTGGGGCCTGGGCGCGTACGGGGTCATCGGCGGTCGCCCGATCCTCACCTTCTTCCTGGCCTGCATCATCGTCGCGGGCGTCTATGGCGCGATAACTGTCAACCGCCGGATCTTGATTGTTCAAGCACTGCCCGCCGCCATCGCGGCAGCCTTGGTGTGGCTTGCCTAGACGGCCGTGACTGCTGGAACCGCGGCCCGAGCAAACGGGTCCTGGCGCCGGCTGTGATCTCCGCATAGACTCATCCGGCCATCGAACCACAGGACGTGGACACCGCTCTCTGGGCGCGAACGCGCGGCATGAGGCGGATGCGCGCCGCTCTGCAGTCCAGCCTCTTGTTCCCTGCCCTCTCGACTTTCTGTCAGCTCAGTGTGCGCGAGCGTGAGTTGCTTGGCGGGCTCGCCGGGCCGGCCGTGTTTGTCGCCAACCACGTCAGCCCACTCGATGCCGTGGTGATGGCGGAAGCGCTGCCTGCTCGATATCGCCATCGTTCAGTTGTCGTCGCGGCCGCCGACTCGATCTTCAAGCGCAAATGGGAAGCGCGTCTGGCGCAGGTGACAGTCGACGCTTTTCCGATACCGCGTGGCGGCGGGGCGAGGGGCCACCTCGATTACCTCAAAGAGCTGTTGCGCAAGAACTGGTCGGTGATCATCTTTCCTGAAGGACGTCTAACGGTGACCGGCGCGATCGGCACATTCCGCAAGGGGGCGGCGATCCTGGCGATGGACGCGGGAGTCCCGATTGTTCCCGCTTACGTAGATGGCATGTATCAGGTGATGCCTCGATTCCGCCGCGTCCCGAGACCGGGCAGCGTCACGGTGACCTTTGGACGACCAACCAGCGCGGCTGAAGGTGAGGATTACGACGCCTTTATCGCCAGGGTGGAATCGATGGTGCGCATGCTGGCGGGGCCGAAGGGAGTCGAGGTCGAACCGTCGGGCGCATCACGTTCGGAAGGCCCCACGTACTGGTACTGATTGGCGCGAACGTCAGGAGCTTTTTCTTTTGGCCACGATCCGTCGAAGCCAATCGGTCAGTTCGGGTCCGGCCATCGAGTTGCGCTGAAAGATCGCTGCCACCTGACCGTTGAGGACCCTCTTGTCTTGCTCAGTGATTGCCTTGGCGGTCAGGACCATGATCGGAATCGAGCGGGTCGCCTCTTCCGCGCGAAGGGCCTCAACGACGTCGAATCCTGTGACCCCCGGCATCAACAGATCGAGCAGGATCAGATTGGGCATCTGAGACCTGGCCGTGACGATGCCTTCGCGACCGCCGCTGGCCGTGAGGACGCTAAAACCCTCCGGCGTAAGCAGAGCCTCCATCAGATCCAGGTTTGCTTGCTCGTCGTCAACCACCAGGACTCGAACCGGTTCCGCTTTCGATTGGGTCGTGAATGTGTATTCACTCAGTCGCGACAGCAGGGCCCTCCCGTCCACCGGCTTGACGAAGTAGTCGAACGCGCCCAGGGCGCGGCCAAGTGCCGGGTTGTCGACGACCGAGACCACTACAACAGGGATGTTCCTGGTGACCTCGTCCGCTTTGAGCCGATTGAGCACCTCCCAACCGTCGACCCCGGGCAGGAGGATGTCCAGCGTGATCGCCACCGGCTTCAAGTCGCGAGCCATTGTCAACGCTTCAGGCCCGGACCGCGCCACTTCGATTCGGAAACCGCCATTGTCGAGATGGCGCGCCAGGATCTCGGCCGCGTGTGGGTTGTCTTCCACGACAAGCACCAGGGGTCGCGTTAGATCACGTGTGGCGATATGGAGTGGCGCGGCCACCGCACTTGCTCGAACGGCTGGCCCTTCGAGCGGCAAACGCAGAGTGAATGTGCTTCCCTTTCCAGGCTCGCTTTCAACGCTGACGCGGCCGCCATGCAGTTCCGCAAAACGCTTTGTCAGGGCCAGGCCAAGTCCGGTCCCTTCCTGACGCCGTCCCAGACCACTGTCCAGCTGGTGAAACTCGGTGAAGAGCCGACCAAGGTCTGCCTCTGCAATCCCGATGCCGTTGTCGCTGACAGCGATCTCCACCCACGAATCGACCCGGCGCCTGCGAATTTGAATCCGCCCGCCGGCGGGTGTGAACTTGATGGCGTTGGAGACCAGGTTCAGCAGCATCTGTCTCACCTTCCCGGCATCGGCGACGAGGCGGAGCTCCGGGGAAGGCTCCGTGAAGAGGGTTATGGTCTTGCTCCGAGCCAGAGGCTCAACGCTGGACCGGACTTCATCGGTCAAGCTTCCAAGCTCGACAGTCTGAAGTTGGAGCTCCATCTGTCCGGCCTCGACCTTGGAGAGGTCGAGGATGTCATTGATGAGTTGGAGCAGATGCTGGCCGCTGCTGTGGATCTGGCTGAGAAAGCGCGTGCGGGTGGCTTCGTCAAAACGATCGCTCCGGTCGTCGCCGAGCAGCTCGGAAAATCCAAGAATCGCGTTTAGCGGAGTCCGAAGCTCATGGCTCATGCTGGCCAGGAACTGACTCTTCGTTCGGTTCGCTCGCTCGGCCTCCTCCTGCGCGTGCAGCAGAGCCTCCTGCACCTTCCTCGCTTCAGTGATGTCCTCCGAGATGCCGAGCAGGAAGGCCGGTTCGCCATTTGAGTCGAGGATCGGGATCTTCTTCGTATGGAGTATTCGCTGCCCTTTTCGTTTGGTCTGGATGGTCTCCTCGGGAATGTCCACAAGGCGCCGATCGCCCAGCGTCTCGCGATCCGCCGTGGTGAATTCCAGGGCTTGGTCGGCAGGAAAGAAGTCGAAGTCGTTCTTGCCGATCAGGTCTGCACGCGAGAACCCGAGCAGCTCCTCACCCGCGCGGTTGAAGCGAACGAAGCGGAGGTTCTCGGCTTCCTTGACGAAGATCATGTTGGGGATGTTTTCAATCACCGAGTCCAGGAATTGGTTGGCTGCGGTCAATTCCTTGGTTCGCTCTGCCACCTTGCTTTCGAGTTCGCTCGTCGTCAGCTTCTGGTCTCGCATCAGCTGCGCGAGGGAAATGGCGCGGGCCGCCCTGGTGGCGAGATTTTCGAGAAGCGTGAGACCTGCCTCGCCGAGCGGAACACTCCCCTCCATGCGATTGAGGTTGAGTCCGCCAACCACTCTGTCCTCGGCGACCATCGGTATCATCGCCGCCTCATTGATCCGCCACTTCCGCATATGTCGTGCCTGATGCGGGGCCATATTCGGGGGCAGGTTATCGGGATCGATCTTGAGCACGAGAGGCCGTCGCTCCTGGACGACCGTTTTCCAGGGTCCCGCGGCGTCGAGCTCGATGGGGACCCCGAGAAACGCGCTGGCGTCTCGCAGCACCTCTGGATCCGGGTGGAAGGCCGCCACCGGCTCGATATACCGGCCGTCCGCCGACAGCAGCACCACGGCGCAGAAGTCCCCGGTCGCGCGCGATATGTGCTCGGCGACGATGGCGAGCAAGGCGTCGACGTTCGGAACGGCGTCGCTGAAGGCCTCCGACGCTGCCGCGATTGCCGCCAGCGGACCGGGATCGTCGACGGGGGACCCCACGGGGGGCTCCGATCCGCCACTTAACACGTGCGAACTGTATTCCCGGGACCCATCAAGCGCTCGCTTTAAGCACCCGGATTGGCTTCGACTCAGCTGGCGGATGTCACCTTCCTAAGTCAGCGGTGCTTTTTCGTCCGCAAGCGCTCGGGGATCCGGCCGCGACTGCTTGGCGATAAGGCGCCCGGCCGCCGCCATCTCGTCGTCGAGGTCCAGCTCTGGATCGCCGCCTCGATTGAGCCCGACCGCCGCGCGCAGCACTCCCTGCGCCAGGTAGAAGCCGATGAGCTTGCGGTCGCGTACCGAACCACGCAAGACGAAGCGGTCCCATTCGCGAACGTGGCCGACGTACTCCATCTTGTGCTCGTACTGGTCCGACCAGAACGTGTGAACGTATCCGTACTCGGCCTCCGAGCCCAGCATTGACCTGGCCGCGGCCGCTCCTTGCTTCTCGGCGTTGTTGTAGTGCTCGACGCGGATCCGGCCGAACAGGGGATGCATGTGATTGGCCGCATCGCCGGCGGCGAATATTCCCGGCACGCTGGTTCGGCAGGCGGCGTCGACCAATATGCCGTTGTCCACCGCTATCTCGGTGCCCTGCAAGATTCCCACAGCCGGCAGAATGCCGATGGCTACAACCGCCAGCTCGCACTCCAGCTCTCGTCCCTTCCTCGTGATGGCGCGTTCGATCCGGCCGGCACCTTCGAACCGGACCACCTCGTCGCCGGCCACGAGCTCGACCCCTGCGTCGCGATGGATGCCCACCATGACCTCGCCCACCTCCGGGCCGAGGACGGACTCGAGCGGAGCTCGTCCAGGAAGTACAGCGCTCACGTGAACGCCGATCTGGGTCAATGAAGCCGCGACCTCCGAACCGATGAACCCCATGCCAACTACGACGCTGCGCGCACCCGGCCGTGCGGCTTGCTTCATCGCGTCGCAGTCGGCCACCGTCCGGAGCTGAAAGACCCCGGGCAGGTCTGCACCGGGGACCTCCAGGCGTCTGTTCTCGCCGCCCGTCGTGATCAGCAGCTTTTCATACGCGATTGACTTGCCCCTGTCCAGCTCGACCAGCTGCGAGTTGATGTCGACACGAGTTGCGGTGGCGTTCACCCGCTCGACGTGGTTTTCCTCGTACCAGCTCTCGGGCTTGACGAGCCACCCCGAGAGCGTCTCCTCACCGCGCAGATAGGTCTTGGAAAGAGGCGGGCGGCCAAAGGGTGGAGTCGGCTCGTGGCCGATCAGAACAATGCGACCGGCATAACCCTCCTCGCGCAGGGTCTTGGCGGCGACGCCCCCGGACATTCCCGACCCGAGGATGGCAAACGTGCCGTTTGACGTGCTTATCGTGTCATCCGTCGCTGCCCTGTTCCAGGACCGCGACCAGGTTGCGCGCCGACACCAGGCCTATGGCCTTCCCCGATTTGTTGACCACCGGCAGATGCCTGACGCCTAGTCGCATCATCTTGACTGCCACCATTCCGACATCTTCATCGACATCGACCGTCGCCGGATCCGCAGTCATCACAAGATCCGCTCTCGCCTGCTGCGGATCGAGCCCGTCCGCGATGGCCCGCACCAGG
>VBDS01000226.1 GCA_005889085.1 Chloroflexota bacterium
CGAACTCGAGCAGGTCCGCGCGCGTGATCACCGCGATCGGCGTCTCGCCGTCGACGACGAGAACCGCTTGCTCGCCGCGGAGCAGCGGCTCGAATGCATCGTCGAGCGAAGAGTCAACCGCGACCTGGCTCATCGGCGCGTCCATCGCCGCCGACACGGCGGTGCTCACGACCGCGGGGTCGCGGTACACGCGGTCGAGCAGCGAGCGCTCCTGAAGCGTGCCGACCACGCCGCGGCCGTTCGAGTCCTCGACCACCGGCAGCTGCGAGATCCCGTAGCGCTGCATCAGGTCGATCGCCTCGCCCACCGACTTTTGCGCCTCGACCGTCACGAGCTGCGGCAGCCCCTTGGGATGGGACGCGAGGACCTCGCGGATCCGCACAGCGCCAAGCCGCGCGAGGTAACCGTTCTGGCGCATCCACTCATCGTTGAAGAACTTGCTCAAGTAGTTACGGCCTGTGTCGGGAAAAAGGACGACGATCACCTCGTCCGGTCCTCTGTCCTGCGCGACGATCAAAGCCGCTTGCAGCGCCAGGCCGGATGATCCTCCGACCAGGATGCCCTCCTCGCGCGCCAGGCGCCGCGCCGCGGTGAACGACTGTTTGTCCGTGACCTGGACGATCTGGTCCACGATGCCGATGTCCATCGTCCCCGGCATGAAATCCTCGCCCACCCCCTCCACCTTGTAGGGCGCGATGGGACCTGAATACAGAGAGCCCTCGGGGTCCGCGCCGACGATGTGGACTGACGGCTTGCGCTCCTTCAGGTATTTGGCGACACCCGTGATCGTCCCGCCCGTGCCCATGCCGGCGACGAACACGTCGACGCGTCCCTCGGTCTGCTCCCAGATCTCCGGACCTGTCGTCTGGTAGTGGGCTTCGGGGTTGCGCGGGTTGAAGTACTGGTTCGGCTGAAACGCGCCGGGGATCTCCCGCGCCAGGCGGTCGGCGACCGAGTAGTAGGACTGCGGCGATGCGCGCTCGACGTTGGTCGGGCAGATCACCACGTCGGCCCCGTACGCCTTGAGCAGGCTGATCTTCTCGGCCGACATCTTGTCGGGCATGACGAAGACCATCTTGTAGCCCTTGATCGCCGCGACCATCGCCAGGCCGTGTCCGGTGTTGCCCGAGGTCGGCTCGATGATGGTGCCGCCCGGCCGCAGCTGGCCCGTCCGCTCGGCCTCCTCGACCATGGTCAGCCCGATGCGGTCCTTGACGCTGCCGCCGGGGTTGAGCTCCTCGAGCTTGGCGAGGATCGCGGGCCTCACTCCTGCCGCGACCTTGTGCAGGCGCACCAACGGGGTGTTCCCGACGAGGTCGAGGATGCTCTCGGAATATTTCAGCTCACCGCACCCCTTCCCGGCGATTCTAGCCCTCGGTCGGCGCGGTGCTCGGCGCCGAACCAGCGGAAGAAGATCACCATGGCGGCGACGGCCAGCGTGATCTTGCCGGCAACCATGAGCACGGCCCCCGCGATGGTCTGGTCGATGAGGGCGGTGAAGCCTGCGATCAGGCGGGGCGCGTGCGTGTAGAACTCATAGAAAGGGACGCGCGAGAAGATCAGGGCGAGGGCGACGCCGTCCTGGGGCAGCGTCGCGAGCAGCATGTAGACGAGCTTGGCGCCTGGGGACATCTGCCAGCGAGCGTGGGCCGAGGTCGCATCGACGATCGGCCAGTAGAGGGCGGCTCCGGCGGCGATGAATGTCAGGTGCTCGAGCACGTGCAGCCCCTCGTTGTGGAGCGTGGCGTCGTAAAGCGGCGGCAGGTGCCATACGACCATGACCACGCCCGCGATCACCTGCGCCGGTATCGGCTCGGTGATTGCGCGGACCCCCGGGACACGGACCAGGCGCGCGACCATGCCCGGCGAAAGGCCGAGCAGCAGGAGCGGTGGCGCGACAAACCCGAGCAGCACGTGCTGGAGCATATGGACGCTGTCCAGGTAGTAGTCGCTGAGGGGGTCGACTGGCGTTTCGAGCGCGACCCACAGGGTGAACAGCCCGGCGAGAAAGTAGACGGTGTGCTTGCGCTCGGCGTCGTGCGCCCCACGCGCCAGCCAGGCGTGACCGAAGTACAGCAGGACCAGCCCTGCGTACACGGTCAGGTCGAACGGCCACGTCGTCAGGGGCCCCCACGAAATCACGGCGTAGCCTCAGATTTCGTGGGGATTCCGGTCACGCCCTGACCGTATCCCTCGCCGGCCACAGTGTCACGGTGATCAGCACGATGGCGACCACCAGGACGTGCGCCGCCGTGCACCACAGGCAGATCGCACCCACACGCACGATCTCGATGAAGACCAGGTAGACGACCGTAAGGAGCCCGATCGCCGCCCACACGGGATGCATCCAGTGCAGCTGGCGCGTCCACAGCACGGCGCTGACCCCAAACCACGCGATGCCCGCCGCTGAGGTCGGCACGGGAAGACCCGCGATGAGCGCGTAGGGGCTGGAGAGCACTGCCTCGCAGTTGATCGGCCCGGTCACCGGGCATCCGGGCACCGAGCCCGCGTAATGAAGGACCGTGAGGTAGATCGAGACCCCGACTCCCGCCAGGCTGACGAGAACCGCGACCAGCTGCACCCGAGACATTACTTCAGGTTCTTTTCGAGGCTCTGGATCGTGGCGCTGGAGCACACCTCGGCGGGCTTGTCGCCGGTCACCTTGCAGACGGCGGCGGTGATCAGGTTGGCCGAGCCGATGATCGCCTTGGCCTGCGTCGAGTCGGCCTGCTTGACCGCGTCGGCGACCGCGAGCCAGCTCATGCCGCCGACCGTATCGGGCGAGTACATCGCGCCGGTGGCCATGTACCTGTTGGCGAAGTCGATGAATGGGATCGTGCCGGCTGGGTCGTAGCTGCTGACGAGCTGCTGCTCTGCCGCCGTCGGCGATTGGAGCGGCTTCTGGTCGCGGTCAGTGGTCTCCACCGCGCGGAAGTCGACGTACTGGCTGGTGTAGCTCGCGCTGCGGAATGTGAATGTCACCGTGTCGGGAAACACATCGGTTGACGACGAGGTCGTCGTCTGCAGGCCCGAAAAGGTGCCGAAGCGCGACAGGGCGATGATCAACGGCCATCGCTGCGCCGCGCAGTAGGGGCAGAACTCGGCGCCGTAGTAAAAGACCTCGGGCTTTCCCGTCGAGCCGGTGAGCGCTGTGCCCGAGATTGGCTTGATCAGGTTGTTCGCCGTCCCCTGGCCGACGGCGTCGAACTCGGAGGCCGGCAGGCTCGTGATCGTGGAGACGATCTGCGCCGCTGTGCTGGGGTTTGGCGCCGGCGGGGGCAGCGGCGTGATGTACCAGCGATAGAGCAGAAAGGCGGCGACCAGCACTGCGAGCCCGGCGACGACCGCCGCGGGCATGACCCATGCCGGGGTCCCCGCGACCGGCTTGCGAATGGGAGCGCGCGACGCCACTTTGCGCACCGGGCGCTTGGCGCTCATCAGCCGCCCTTGGTGATGGGCTGAGCCAGGATCCACAGGCTCGTCATCGTGTACATGACCATCAGCAAAAGCATGGGGTACTGGCTCAGCAGCGCGCGCTGAGCGGTCCGGAACCGCTCTCCCGCGCGAAGGTGGGCCAGGAACACGGCGACGATGTGACCGAGCACGATCAGCACGATCTGCGCGTACCAGACCGTCGCGGCCTGGGCCAGCGCAAAGCTGGGTTTGAAGTTCGCGACCGCCGGCCACAGGTGCCATCCCTTCTGCAGCGGATCGTTGAGCAGCGGGACGATGTACTGCGACTGCACCACCACGTAGCTGTAGTTGTGCGCGGCGTTGTAGACCAGCGCGATTGGCACCAGGGTCAGCGCGAAAAGCGAGATCGTCGTCTTCGCGTCGACCTTGCGGCGGCCGAAGTAGATGACCGCTTCCATGAAGGCCATGAAGATGAGAAGGAACGCGACGGTGAGCAGGACGAGACCTGTCGTGCGGATGAAGAACAGTCCAAACGGTCCCAGGGGCGCCCACACTGGCGCGAGGGTCGCCGTGAAGTCCTGCCAGGCCGGCGTGGCGGAGACCCCGTCGAACGCAAGCGTGCTCAGCATCAGGACCACGAAAAGGACGCGATCCCATCCCGTGCCGATGGGCTGGAGCAGCCCCACTCCCCACGGCCTGATGTACACGGCGCGGAACTTGCCGCTCTCGTCGCGTTCGCCCTCGATCGGGCCGAACCTGCCCACGATGCCGAACAGAACGGTGAAGGCCTCGCAGTGCTCGAGCCATTCGTCGCGCCCGAAGGCGAACATGCCGGCGAGCGTGATGAACGTATAGGCCATCGCGGCGAGCGCAACGATCGTCGGCCGGCTCGCCATGCCGCTGGTCAGCTCCAGGCACGCGAACACGAAGTAAGCCGCCGCGGCGGGCCACAGACCGACGTCGGGAAGCTTCCGGCGCGGCGTGACGTGGATCACGCGGGCGACCGCGTCGAAGGTCGCGGTCCATGGGTTCAGGAGGTACCACAGGTTGCCGACGAGCCCGGACAGGATCACCGTGACCGCCCAGAAGAAGATCCAGACGACGTATTCCGCGGGGTTGTAGAAGGCCGTGGTCGAGCCGAAGAAGCCGCTGATGACCACGATCAGCAGGGCGAGGATGCCGATCGATCCGCCTATGCGCCGGAGCCAGGGCGACCGCGCGATGGGCACGAGCCACGGCACCGCGCGTCGTGGGTAGATCGTCGCCTGATCGCCGACCATGTCGCCTGCAAACAGGACCACGAGGACGAAGGAGAGAAACACGACGCCGCCCGCCGCGTAGAGGTAGATGGCGAGCGGAGCCTGCAGGTCGAAGCGCTGGCCGAAGCCGTGCAGCAGGATGTGGGCGGCCGCCGTCATGGACTGACCACCAACGAGC
>VBDS01000227.1 GCA_005889085.1 Chloroflexota bacterium
CCCGGATGGTTTCCTCTCATCGCGCCGCTAAGGCGGCGCTGCTCTCCTTCCGGTATGACGTTCGGATTAATTGAATTGCCACTCCTCGGCCACGATTGGGTGGCGTTCAGGAGACGCGGGATGCGGCCGGGTTAAACCCGGCCGCCCAGGCATCGTCAGCAATGTTTTAGCCACCCCAGTCGGGGAGCAGGCGCAGCTGCTCGACGCGGCGCGCCCCGGGCGCGTACGCCGCGTTGAAGTAGTCGATCACCATGCGGCGCGCAGCAAATTGCGTCACCACATTGCGGATCGACGCCTTCATCATCTCGACCCAGCGCAGCGGGACGCCCGCCTCATCGCGGTCGTAGAAAGCCGGCACAACCTCGCGTTCGAGAAGTCGGTACAGCCCCTCCGCTTCCGCGACGTCATCAACGTCCTGCCGGTCGAGCGTGGTGCCTGAAGGGATCGCCCAGCCCAGTTCAGGCCGGTAAGCCTCGTCCCACCAGCCGTCGAGGATGCTCACGTTGAGCGCGCCGTTCGCGGCCGCTTTCATGCCACTTGTGCCGCTCGCCTCGAGGAATCGGCGGGGATTGTTGAGCCACACGTCGGCGCCGTGTACGAGGTGCCGCGCGAGGGTGATGTCATAGTCCTTGAGGAAGACGACGCGCGGTTCTTCGCGCGCCAGGCCGACGATCCCGGCGACGATCTCCTTGCCCGGCTGGTCGGCGGGATGCGACTTGCCCGCAAAGAGGATCTGCACCGGGCGCCGCGAGTTGCGCAGCAGGCGCGTCAGGCGGGGCCTGTCCCTGAGGAGGAGGTTCGCGCGCTTGTACGGCGCGAAGCGCCGCCCGAAACCGATCGTCAACGCGTTGAGGTCGAGCTCGTGCGGATGCTCGGCGCGTTCCAGCGTCAGCTCGAGGAGTTTGCCCTTGAGCTCGCCGTGGATCGCCCAGAGCTCGGCTGTTGGAATCTCGTAGACGGCGTGCCAGCGGCCGTCGGCGGGATCGAGGTCCCACCAGTCGGGCCCGACAAAACGGGTCAGGAGGTCGGCGATCTCCGGCGCGACCCACGTCGGCATGTGCACGCCGTTGGTCACGGAGCCGATCGGGACCTGGTTCTCGGGTAGTCCCTTCCAGGCGTCTTTCCACAGCCGCCTTGACACTGCGCCGTGGAGACGGCTCACGCCCACCGACTGGTCGGCCAGGCGGAGTGCCGCGTAAGTCGTGCACAGCCGCTCGCGGGGGTCGCCTGGGCGCTGCCGGCCCAGGTCCATGAAGCGGTCGAAGGAGATTCCGACCTGGGTCAGGTATGGTCCCAGCTGATCCCAGACCAGCCCGGCGTCGAAATAGTCGCTGCCGGCCGCGATCGGCGTGTGGGTGGTGAACACAATGCCCGCCCGCGCCACCAGGCGAGCCTCCTCGAGCGTCATCTGGCGTGAGGCGCGCAGCTCGCGGATGCGCTCGATCGCGCAGAGGAAGCTGTGGCCCTCGTTCAGGTGGAAGACACCCGAGTCGATGCCGAGCGCCCGGAGAGCCCGCACGCCGCCGATGCCGAGCACGATCTCCTGCCTGAGACGGCGATCTGGCTCGGGCACGTAGAGGCGGTCGGTGATGCTGCGGAGGTCGAGCGGGTTCGCTTCGAGGTCGGTATCGAGAAGGAACAGAGGGACCCTTCCGACCTGCGCCCGCCAGACGGCGATTTTCACGTTGCGGGCTCCGATCGGGGCCTCGACCTCCAGGCCCTCGACCTTGCGCACTGGCAGCTCGTCGCCGCGATTCTCGGAGTACACCTCGAACTGACGGCCGCTCGCGTCGATGTCCTGGCGCCCGAAGCCCTGCTTGTACAGCAGCCCGACCGCGACCAGGGGTAGGCCCAGGTCGCTGGTCGCCTTCAGGTGGTCGCCGGCGAGCACGCCAAGGCCGCCCGAATAGATGGGGAGGCATTCCGTCAACCCGAACTCGAGCGAGAAGTAGGCCACCGCGAGCGGGGCGTGGGCGTCCATGAAGCGGGGATTGCGGTCGTAGTACTCGCGGCGAGCAGCTTTGGCGCCATCGAACGCCTTGCGCACCTCTTCGCGTTCGCATGCTTTCTGCAGGCCTTCCTCGCCTAGCTGATTGAGGAGAAGCACCGGGTTTTCGCGCGTCGACTTCCAGAGTTCGGGGTCGATCGTGCGGAATAAAGCCTCGATGCGGGGTTGCCATGTCCACAGCAGGTCGTAAGCGAACTCGCTTAGTTCTTCGAGCACGGAACTACGATGTTATGGGGATTGGGGAAGTGAAGGCGGTCGTGATGGCCGGCGGCGAGGGGTCGCGCTTGCGCCCGCTCACCAGCAACATGCCCAAACCGCTGGTCCCAGTCGCAGGCCGCCCGATCATGGAGCACATCCTTCTCCACCTCCGGCGCCACCAGCTGCGCGACGTGGTGGCCACGGTGCAGTACCTCGGCGCCTCGATCCGCAACTACTTCGGCGACGGATCGGAGCAGGGGGTGGCGTTGACGTACTCGGTGGAGGATTCGCCGCTGGGCACCGCGGGCTCGGTGATGCTTGCGCGCCAGCAGCTGAGCGAAACGTTCGTCGTGATCTCCGGCGACTCGCTGACCGACATCGACCTCGGTGCGGCGGCGCGTTTTCATCGTGAGCGGAAGGCGATCGCCACCATTGTGTTGAAGCCGGTGCCGAACCCGCTCGAGTATGGCGTCGTCGTCATCGACGAAGGCGGGGCGGTGCAGCGCTTCATCGAAAAGCCGAGCTGGGGCGAGGTCATTTCGGACCTTGCCAACACGGGGATCTACATCCTCGACCCGGCGGTCTTCGACTTCTTCCGGCCGGGTGAGGTCACCGACTGGTCAGGCGACGTGTTTCCCAAGCTGTTGAAGGAGGGCGAGCACGTCTTCGGCTGGATCGCGGATGGCTACTGGGAGGACGTCGGGAGCCACGCCGCATATGTGAAGGCGAACTTCGACTGCCTCGAGGGCAAGGTCAAGGTGCAGATCCCCGGCGACCGCGTGGGGGACACCACCTGGATCCACTCGGACGCGGAAGTGGATGCGGGCGCCCGTGTCGACGGGCCTGCTTTCATCGGCGCTGGCGCGAAGGTGCGAGCGGGCGCGTGGGTCAATGGGCCGGCGGTGGTCGGTGCGTACACGACGGTCGATTCTGGGGTGAAGCTCTCGAACTCCATCGTTTGGGACCACAGCTACATCGGGCTCAACTCGCGCCTGCGCGGATCGGTCGTCTGCCGGTCCGTGACGCTCAAGAACGGATGCCTGCTCGAAGAGGGCAGCGTGATCGGCAGCGACGTGACGATCGGCGCGGGGTCGACGGTCAACGCCAACGTGCGTATCTGGCCGAACAAGGAAGTCGAGCCGGGCGCCGTCGTACACGAATCGATCATCTGGGCCGGGTCATGGAAGCGCGGCCTCTTCAGCTCATATGGTCTCAACGGCCTGATCAACATCGAGATCACGCCCGAGTTCGCGTCCCGGCTGGGCGCAGCAATCGGCGCCCTGACGCCGAAGGGGACCGAGATCGCCATCTCGCGCGACTACACGCGCTCGGCGCGGATGATCGGCCGCGCACTCATGTCCGGGATGATCTCGTCGGGCACGCACGTCATCGACCTGTCCGTCCTGCCGGCGCCTGTATGCCGCTACTGGGCGCGCCACAACCACGTGTCCGCCATCCACGTCCAGACTTCGCCGGTCGACCCGCGATCGGCGGACGTGCGCATCTTCGACGACCTGGGCCTCGACGTCGACAAGCGAAGCGAACGGCGGCTCGAGGGCCTGTTCTTCCGCGAGGACATCCGCCGCGTTTCGCACTACGAGATGGGACGCATCACGCGACGCGATGGTCAGACCGACCGCTACATGGAAGACATGCTCGCCAAGATCGACCTGGAGGTCGTGCGCGGTGCCGCCTTCAAGGTGGTGATCGACTACAACAACGGCGCGGCCGCGATGGTCCTGCCGCAGATACTTCGTGAGCTCAACTGCTCGGTCATCCCCTTGAACGCGGCGCCGGCAGAGATCGTCCTGGAGCAGGACGACCCGACTTTTCGCGGCCACCTCCAGGAGATGGGGGTGATCACCGCGGCGGTCAAGGCCAAGCTGGGCGTGTTCATCGACACGCCGGGGGAGAGGTGCTTCATCGTCGATGAAACCGGGACCGTGCTCGACCACGACACGGCCTTTGCGGTCTTGACGCAGCTTGCGCTGACCGGAAAGCCCGGCATGATCCTCGGGCCGGCGTCGTCGTCCCTCGCCTTCTCGATGATCGGCGAGCAGATGGGCAGCCGGTTTGTCCCGACCAAGATCACTCCCGGCGCTGTGCTGCGCGCCGCGCAGCATGCGGAAGCGGTGCTGGCATCAGATGGCAACGGCGGCTACTGCTGGCCCGACTTCGCCATCTCGTTCGACGCGATTTTCACCATCGCGCGCGTGCTCGAACTGCTGGCCAAGGGCGGCGCGTCGCTCGGTGGGCTTCGCTCTCGCATACCGCGGGTGACTCACCGCACCGCGGTCGAGTTCTGCCCATGGGAGGTCAAGGGGCGCGTGATGCGCACGATGATGGAAAAGCACCTGAAGGACCGCGTCGACCTCACCGACGGTGTGAAGGTGTTCGTCGACGACGGCTGGGTGCTGGTGGCGCCCGACGCCGACCGCCCCGAGTACTACATCATCGCCTCGACACTCGATCCGGGCCACGCGCAGCGGCTGGTGGATGAGTACTCGGAGCTGGTACGGTCGGTCGTTGCCGAGGCAGCGCCGCAGGCCGAGGCTGTTGTCGAGACCTAAAATCGTTTACTCGGTCGAGCGGGCGTAGCTCACCTGGTAGAGCGCAACCT
>VBDS01000152.1 GCA_005889085.1 Chloroflexota bacterium
CGCTCGTTTACGGATCGACCGAGCCAACCACGGTCGCCGACGTCGAGCACAACCTGGGGCTGCTCAACGAGCCCCTGGCGCAGTCCGTGGCCCAGAGCGTCCTCAACGACGGCAAGCTGCGCGTCTCGCCGTACCACGACCAGGTCTTCACCGACGATCTCGCGCCGGTCGAGCGATTGATCGACGAGATCATCTTCAGCTACGCGACCGGGGGCTAGCTGCCTGAGTGCAGGGCTCCCTTGACCTGCTCGCCGGCCAGGGACTGATCGGAAGCCAGGCATAGGAGTCGGACCCGTCCCGTAGCGACGAGGCGATCCTCTTCGTCGACGATGCTGGCCGCCCAGACCTGGGTCTGCCTTCCGCGCGTGACGGGCGTTGCGACCGCTCGCAGCCTGGTGCCCGCTCGCACGGCGCGGATGAAGCTCGTGTTGTTCTCGAGGCCGACCACGTGCTGGCCGCGCTCGCGAGCGACGAGGTACGCGCCTATCGAGGCCAGCGTCTCGATGATTCCGCAGTGCACGCCTCCATGGACGATGCCGTAGGCCTGGAGGTGTTGGGGTCCGATGGTCATCTCGGCCCGGACCTCGTCTTTGGTGGCCGAGGTAATTTTCATTCCCATCGCCTCGGGCCAGCCCTCGCGTCTCGCATTCATCTGCGTCGCGAAGTCGTCGGCCACGAGGCCAATCCTAGTGACAGGAAAAAAGTGAGGGCCGGGAGACCCGCCGACCTATCTAAATGCTGAGGGCCCGGCAAAGCCGGGCCGACCTGTCTAAATGCTGAGGGCCCGGCAAAAGCCGGGCCCTCATGCGTCTACGTTCGCAGTGCTACCACCTCCGACTCCAGAAGCCGGATTTGGATATGGAAGCCCTAGAGGCTAGAAGCTGCCTTCCTCCCGAGCTCCCGGCTGGCAAACGAGGCGGCTGGCACCACGACTCGGTTTATCCAAGCTTCGCCTCACCTCCTTGCCCCACGGGCGTTGAACTTCGTCGGAAAGTGTACCGAATAAACTTCCCGAGATGCCCATCCGATATGTCGCCGTGTGCGGCGCGAACGAGGCGACGCCGTCGCAGCTCGACGCGGCGCGTGAGGTGGGCAAGCTCCTTGCACGGTCGGGCGCGATCCTGATCAACGGCGGGTACGGTGGGGTTTCGGGTGCGGCGAGTGAAGGCGCGGCGAGTGAAGGCGGCACCGTGGTCGGTCTCCTCTCCGAGGGCGATCGCGATGGCGCGAACCAACACCTGACCATCTCCCTGCCCACCGGACTGGGACAAGGACGCAATCTTCTGATCGTCACCGCGGCCGAGAGCGTGATCGCGATTGGTCGGGGATGGGGGACCCTGAGCGAGATCGCCCACGCGCGCAGGCTCGGCCGTTCCGTATTCGCGCTCGACACGTGGGATGTGCAGGGCCTCGAGGTCGTGGATACGCCGGCTGAAGCGGTGAAACGTGCCATCGGAGGTTGAGCAAATGCGTACGCCCCCATCCGGTCCGGTCGCTTCGCGACGGGACCACCTTCCCCAGCGAGTGGGGAAGGGAAGACGGGACCACCTTCCCCGGCAAGCGGGGAAGGGAGGAGCGGGGAAGGGGAGAGTGACGAAGCGGGTCGCGCAGAAGGCCGATGGCCGCTACCTGATCTACTTCGAGAAGACGCCGGCCGCGCGCAGGGTGACTTCATAGTCATGTCGGAACTACGTTGGCATCCGCTGCTCGAAGAATGGGTCACCGTCGCTCCGTGGCGCCAGGACCGGACGTATCACCCGTCCGCGGAACACTGCCCCTTATGCCCGACGCGACCTGGGCAGCCGGAGACGGAGATCCCGGAACCCGATTACCACATTGTGGTTTTCGAAAATCGTTTTCCCTCCTACACGGGAGAGCAGGGACGCTGCGAGGTCGTTTGCTACACGCCCGATCACGACTCGTCGCTTGGCGAGCAAAGCGTCGACCATATCCGCGACCTCATAGAGGTGTGGCGCGACCGCACCAATGAGCTCAGCCGCCTGCCCAATGTGAAATATGTGTTCGTATTCGAGAACCGCGGTGAGGAAATCGGCGTCACGCTGAGCCATCCGCACGGCCAGATCTATGCGTATCCATTCCTTCCCCCGGTCTTGCAGCGCGAGCTCGCCGCGGAATCACGACACATGCGCAAGACCGGACGGTGCCTGTACTGCGACGTCATCGACGGGGAGAAGGACGGCGTGCGTACAGTGCTGCGAGACGAGCGCTGGATCGCCTTCGTGCCGCCATTCGCGCGGTGGCCGTACGAGGTGCACCTGGCGCCGACTAACCATCGGGGCGGTTTGATCGACCTGGACGAAGAAGACGATGTTTCGTTCGCGGCGTGCTTGAAAGGGCTCCTCCAGAAGTACGACCGGCTGTTCGAGAAACCTCTTCCTTATGTGATGGCGATGCACCAAAGGCCTCCCGGACGCGGCGGGCGTCACCACCACTTCCACATCGAGTTCTATCCACCCAACCGCACGCTCGACAAGCTGAAGTACCTGGCCGGCTCGGAGCTCGGAGCCGGCGCGTTCGTCCTCGACGCTCGGGCCGAGGACACGGCGGCGGAGCTGCGTGCGCTCTGAGTCGACGTGGCACGGCAAGGCTCCCGGCCGGGTGAACCTCATCGGCGAGCATGTCGACTACCTCGGTGGCATCGTCCTGCCCGCGGCGGTGGACCGCTTCACCGAGGTCACGGGTCAGGCGTCGGCGAATTGGTCGATTGCGAGCGACGTCGAGGGCGGGCTGGCTTACGTGCGCGCTGTGGGCGAGGAGCTTGGCGTCGTGCCCCAGGACGTGCACGTCAATTCCCAGATTCCGCCCAACGCGGGCATCAGCTCCTCCGCGGCGCTGCTGGTCGCCGTCGCCGCCGGCCTGAGGCCGGACATGGATGGAAGAGAGGCCGCACTCGCGTGCCAGCGTGCGGAGCAGAAAGCGACTGGAGTCCACGTTGGCGTGATGGACCAGTTCGCATCGGCGCTCGGGCGCCAGGGCGACGCGCTGCTGCTCGACTGCGCGACCCTGGAGTATGAGTTGGTCCCTTTTCCAGACGAGGTCGCGATTGCGGTGATCGATTCCGGTGAGCACCGGTCGCTCGCCGCGACGCCGTACAACCAGCGGCGTCGTGAAGCGGAAGCGGGCGATCCGAAGCGCATGCGCCACGTCCATTCGGAGATCGCGCGGGTCCGCGCCTTCGTCGCCGCGCTTCGCGAACGAGACTTCAACCGCCTGGGCGAGCTGCTTAAGGAGTCGCACGCGAGCCTGCGCGACGACTTCGAAGTCTCGACGCCAAACGTCGATGCCCTGGTGGAGCGTGCGAGCTCCATCGACGGCTGCTACGGCGCGCGCATCATGGGGGCGGGCTTTGGGGGCAGCATGCTGGCGCTGCTCGACCGCACCAAGACGCAGCCTTTCGTCGCGGTCCTGGGCAGACCCGTGCTCATCTGCTCGACGGCTGACGGCGCTTTCGCGCCGGCGCGCGCAGGGCGCCCTCCAGATTGAATCCGCTATGAGCGATTCGCTGTTCATGCCCCTGACGCAGCGGGCCGCGGGGCGGCGCGAGCTCAGCGGCTGGGAGGCGGTGTGGGTGCCGCTCGGCGAAGGCGAGGCAGAGGGCCTGACGATCGGGCGCGGGACCGGCTGGAAGCCGATCGAGGTGCCGCGCCAGCTCGCCGCGCGCGAGGGGCGCCAGTCCGTGTGGTACCGGGTGGAGTTTCCGCGGCCGGACCACGCGGGTCGAGTCGTGCTGCGCGTAGGCGGCGCGTTCCTCGCAACCAATGTCTGGTTGAACGGACGCCTGCTCGGTTCGCATTACGGCTACTTCGCCCCGTTCGGCTTCGACCTCACGCCGTACCTCAAGCCCGAGAACATGCTCGTGATCTGCTGCGAATCTGCGGTCGAGACGCAGCCAGAGAAGAAGCGCCACATCATGGGCCTGTTCAACGACGGAGACCTGAAACCCTACCCCGCGTCCGCTTACTCGAGCCTGCCTGAGCCTTACGGCGTCGAGGTGCCGCTCGGCCTGTGGCAGCCCGTGCAGCTCGAATATGTCGGACCCATCGCGGTGGACTGGCTGCGCTTGAAGCCAACCTTCGAGGCGGGTGACGGCCGGCTCGAGGTGGAGGCGCGGCTCCGGAACCTAGACGGCCGCCAGATGGACGG
>VBDS01000041.1 GCA_005889085.1 Chloroflexota bacterium
TGAGGCCGTGGTCGGCAAGCAGGACGAGGTAAGTGTCAACCCAATGGGCCTTCTCGGCGGAAGGCTCCGTGCCTTCCATCATCCACAGCAGGTTGGCCGCGTGGCCGAGGTCGTCGCGCGGCTCGATGGGCTCCTTACCCTGGCGCCGGCGGTAGGCGGCTCCGACGATGGTCGGAAAGACGGCGGTCAGCGCGATGGCCTCCTCGAGCGTGGGCTTGGCCAGCGTTTTGCTCGCGCCCTGCGCCGAGACCACCGTGCGCAAGACGTCCATCGGGTCGGTCGCGGGATCGATGGCCATCAAGGTTCCGCGGGCGGATTTGTTCAGGTTGCGGACGGCCGCCATGTGTTGACGGAGAGCATCAAGCTCGGATTCGTTGGGCAATTCGCCGTGCCAGAGGAGGTACGCGACCTCCTCGTAGCTCACGACCGGCACGAGATCTTCGATCAGGTATCCGCCGCGATAGATGAGACGGCCGTTGGCGCCGTCGACCTCGCTGACGGCGGTCTCAGCAGCAACCACGCCTTCCAGCCCGGGGCTGAATTCCGCCACTTCGAGATTAAGTGTAGATAGAGCAGGTTTTTCACCGGTTTACAGTTCGCAGGGCGGCTCGGCTCCCGGGGGAGATAGCGGCCCGCCGGCAACCAACAGGTGCGCTTAACCGTCACCGGCTGCTGCGTGCAGACAGTATCGTCAGCCACCATCAATATGAGAGGACCAGTCAGCTCTTGGGGGCTCCGCGTCTCGCGTCCGACGCTGGCCTGGCTGGCGATCGCGGCGAGCTTGCCTTTGCTTGTGCTTTGCGCCTCTCGCCTCAGCTCTGGCTTTGACTATTGGCCCGCCGTCGCCATCGAACGACACGTGCCATATGGCACCAGCTTCATATTCGCGTACCCACTGCCAATCTACCTGCCATTTGCCCCGTTAGGCCTGCTGCCAGGCAGCTTGCCACAGCTCGTCGCGCCCATCGTGTGCTTCGCGTTTCTGGCCTCGGGGCTTTGGCTTTGGGGTGCTCGACGAGGCTGGGTCATCGGGGCTGCGCTTCTCTCTCCCGTGGGAGTCGGGGTGCTGGTGAACTCGAACTTCAACAGCGCCGTTTCGCTCTTCGGGCTGGGCCTTGCCACTTGGGCAAAGCGCGCGGGCCACCATCCGCTGGTCGGACTTGGCGTCGCTCTGAGCCTTTGGCGGCCGACCAACTGTCTGCCCGCCCTGGTTGTGCTCTTGCTGTCGGGATGGCGGTGGCGGGATCTAGTCCACGTTGTTGTCGCCGCGGCACTGTTCATCGTTCCTCTGACCGCTCTGGCCTTTGTGGTCCAGCCTGATTGGTTGAGCGTCTACCTACAGGTACTTCCGGTGTACCGCGGGTGGGCGGGCCTGGGACCGCACCTTCTCAATAGCGGTGGGCCGATCGCGTACGCGGCCGCACAGCTTGCGGTAGCCGGAGCAGGCGTCTGGGTGCTTCGTCGCCGCCCCGTGGAGGACGCGGCAGCCCTCTCGTTGGCCTTGAGTGTTTTGCTGGCGACCACGGCGGGTGCATACAGCGGCGCGCTTGCCTTACCCGCTTTGGTTCGCGCGGCCAGCGATGAGAGGTACACGGCGCTTCCAGCTCTCGCCAGCCTCGTCGGCTGGGGGCAGGTCGCGGTCCTGCTGGCCATCGGGTTTCCCGTCGGGGTCGTCTCCTACTGGTTCGTGGTCCAGGCCTATCCACTCCTGGGCAAGGCGCCGCCGGAGCTCGAATCGCGGCACGTACAAGCTTCCGGGGAGTGGGCCCGGAACGTCGTGGTCCCGAGCCGGCGCTAGACCATCCCCAGCTCCCAGCGCGCTTCTTCAGACATGCGCTCTGGGGTCCAGACCGGTTCATAGACGATGTCGACGCTTGCGTCCGAGATGCCGGGCAGCGTAAGCAGGTGGTCCCGGACGTCTGTCATCACGTCCGCGGCCATCGGGCATCCCAGCGCGGTCAGTGTCATCTTCACGTCGACTCGTTCCGGTTTGATCGCGATGTCGTAGACCAGGCCGAGGTCGATGATGTTGACCGGGATCTCGGGGTCGAAGCACTGGCGCAGGACCTCGATCACGTCTTCCGGCTTCACCGTGGCGTCGGGGGCGGTCTCGGTCGTCACCGCCGGCTGCTCGCTCATGGCTTGTCCAGTGGAAGGCCCGCGTCCTTCCATGCTTTCGTGCCGCCGCGGAAGTTGACGACGTCTTTGACGCCCAGCGCAACCGCCATCTCGGAGGCGACTGCCGAGCGCTCGCCGGCCTGGCACACGAAGATCGTCTGGTCCTCGAACTTCTGACCTGTCGGGTTGGCCAGGATCGAGCTCAGCACGACGTGCCTCGCGCCTGGCACGTGGCCCTTGTTCCACTCCCAGTCCTCTCTGACGTCGACCACGTCGTAGCCGTCGTCGATGAGCTTTTTGACCTCATCCAGCTGGAGATCGCGAAACGACGTTTCCTGTTGCGCCATACCTCTATTACTCCTCGTCCTCGTCAGCCAATCCATAAGCTCCGACTTTCAAGACCTTCAGCGAAAGCAGAGCGCATTTGATGCGGGCCGGCGAGATCTCGATCCCGAGCTCGCCGAGCACATCGTCCTTGTTGATCTTCTTCGCCTCCTCGAGAGGCAGTCCTTTCAACCGCTCGGTCAGCAGCGACGCCGATGCCTGCGAGATCGCGCAGCCACGGCCGTGGAATCGAATGTCCTCGATCACGCCGTCGCTGACACGGAAGTCCATCCCGACCACGTCGCCGCACAGCGGGTTGTCCTCCTCGTGGCTGATGTCGGGGTGCTCGAGGCGCCCGTAGTTTCGCGGGTTCTTGTAGTGGTCGAGGATGTACTCGCGATAGAACTGGTCGTCAGCTGTTGCCATCAAGCAAAGATCCTCTGCGCTTCCTTGATGGAGGTTACGAGCCGGTCGATCTCATCCTTCTGGGTGTAGACGTAGAAAGACGCTCGCGCCGTGGCCGGTATGCCCAGGCGGGTCATCAGCGGCATCGCGCAGTGATGGCCGGCGCGAAGACAGACCTGGTCGCGGTCGGCGATCGTCGCCAGGTCGTGCGGATGGATTCCCTCGAGCGCGAAGGAGATGACACCAGCTCGGCGCGACGGGGGTGGGCCGTAGACCGTCAGGCCATCGATGTCGCTCAGCGATTCGTAGGCGTACTCGGTGATCTCCAGCTCGTGCGCGCGAACGGCGTCCATGCCGAGGCCGCCCAAGTAATCGACCGCCGCGCCAAGTCCGATCACCTCGGCGATCGCCTGGGTGCCGGCCTCGAACTTCCACGGCAGGTCGTGGTACGTGGTTCCCTCGATTCGGACGGTCTTGATCATGTCCCCGCCCGCCATGAACGGGTCCATCGCCTCCAGCAGCTCGCGGCGGCCGTAGAGAATGCCCGCCCCGGTGGGGCCCAGCATCTTGTGCCCGCTGAACGCGTAGAAGTCGCAGCCGAGCGCCCGCACGTCGACCGGCTGGTGCGGCGTGCTCTGCGCTCCGTCGACGAGCACCGTGGCGCCGGCCTTCTTTGCCGCGGCCACCATCTCGCGCGCGGGGTTGATCGTGCCCATCGCGTTGCTGACCAGGTTGAACGCGACCAGCTTCGGCCCGCGCTTGAGCAGCTCGGCGAGCTGGTCCTGCCGCAGCTCGCCCTTCTCGTCGATGTCGACGTATTCGATTTGAGCGCCCTTTTCGGCGGCGAGGATCTGCCACGGAACGATGTTCGAATGGTGGTCGAGGATCGTGAGGACGATGAGATCGCCCTGCTTGATGTTCTTGCGGCCCCACGAGTAGGCGACGAGGTTGATCGCCTCGGTCGTGCCGCGCACGTAGACGATCTCCTTGGTCGATGCGGCGTTGATGAACGCCCGCACCTTCTCCCGCGTCGCCTCGTAGCGGACCGTCGCTTCCTCTGCGATGCGATAGGCGGCGCGATGGATGTTCGAGTTGAACTTCTCGAAGTACTCCAGCATCGCGCCTGTCACCTGGCGGGGACGCTGCGAAGTGTTGGCCGAGTCGAGGTAGGCGATGCCCGTTTCGAAGATCGGGAAATCCTTCCGGATCGTGGCCACGTCGAAGGTCTGGATGGCCATCAGTCGGGTACCTCGATATAGATGTCCGAGCCCTCGATTTTCACCGGGTACGTCTTCGCGGGGATGACCGCGGGCAGGCCGGTGACTTTGCCCGTCTGCAGGTTGAAGCGCGACCCGTGCTGCGGGCACTCGACATCCATGCCCCACAGCTCACCATCGGAAAGCGAGAACTCCTCGTGCGTGCACACGTCGTTCAGGGCGTAAAAGTTGCCGTCCTCCGCGTGGGCGAGGCAGACCGGAGTGCCGCCGGCCTCAACATGCTTCATCGAGTCGGTGGGCACCTCATCAACCGATGCGATGCGGTGGTTAGCCAATCCGAGACTCCAGCTCCGCCTCCACGAGCTTGCGCGCATGCTCGAACGGGATTCGATCCAGCACGTCGCCGAAGAATCCCTGGATGAGCATCCGCTTGGCGGTGGATTCGGGGATGCCGCGCGAGCGGAGGTAGAAGAGATGCTCTGGATCGACGGGCCCGACGGTCGCTCCGTGCGTGCAGCGAACGTCGTTGTTGTCGATCTCGAGCATCGGGATCGAGGTCGCCTTCGCCTTGTCGGAAAGCACAAGGTTGCGGTTGGCCTGGTAGGCGTCCGACCGCGCCGCGTGCTTCGCGATCCGGATCAGGCCCGCATACACCGTGCGCGAGACGTCCTGCAGAGCGCCTTTGAACAGCAGGTCGGAGCGCGTGTTGCCCACGCGGTGGTCCTGCAGCGTATGAAAGTCGAAGAACTGATCGGCTGACGCGAAGTAGATCGCCTTCAGCTCGGCGTTCGAACCCTCGCCGGCGAGCGACGCCTCGACGCGCGTCTTGGAAAACTTGCCTCCAAGGGTGACGTTGAAGAGGCGCAGCGTCGAGTCCTTCTGCAGCTCGGCGCGCTGGTCGGCGAAGTGCCACACGTTGCGGCCCCACTTCTGGACGGCGACGTAGCCGACCTGTGAGCCCTCGCCGAGGAAGATCTCCGTCGACCCGCTGCGATGGCCGGTCTCGCTCTCGTTGTCGGCGATGTACTCGTCCAGGTAGTTGAACCGCGCGCCGCGGCCGGCGACGATCAGAGTGTGCGGCAGAACGCTTGTGCCGTCGTGGTGCGAGAAGTGCTGGCCCAGGATGGGCTCGTCGATCTCGACTCCGTCCGGTACATAAAGGAAGGTTCCGCCCGTGAAGAACGCCGCGTGGAGGGCGGCGAAGCGATCGCGGTCGCCGTGCACAAGGGTGAACAGCCGGGGCTCGATCAGCTCCGGGTGCTCCATCGCCGCCATGCGAAGCGGTTGGAGGATCACGCCGGCGGGCAGGCCTGCCGGGCGCTCGAGCTTGAGGCCGTCGAGGTGCTCCAGCTGTGAAAAGTCAGCCGGGTTGAATCGGCTGACGTCAGTGCGCCGCCATTCCTCGTCGGTCTTGGCCGGCAGCGGCAGCCGCTCGTAGGCGGCAAGTGCTGTCTGCCGCCGCTCGCGCAGCCAACCCGGCTCTCCCTGGAGGAGCGACTTCTCCAGGGATTCCGAAGTAAGTCCCATCGTCAGCCTACCGAGCCCTCCATCTCGAGCTGGATGAGCCGGTTCAGCTCTACCGCGTACTCGAGTGGAAGCTCTTTGGTGAACGGCTCGATGAAGCCGTTCACGATCATCGTCTCGGCCTCGGCGCGCGGGATGCCGCGGCTCATCAGATAGAAGAGCTGCTCGTCCGACACCTTGCTCACCGTCGCCTCGTGGCCGAGGGTCACGTTCTCCGCGTCGACGTCGTTGTACGGGTATGTGTCGGACCGCGACTCGTCGTCGAGGAGCAGCGCGTCGCACTTGACGAACGACTTGCAGTTGTTCGCGCCGGGATAGATCTTGATGTGGCCGCGGTACGAGGTCCGGCCGCCGCCCTTGGAGATCGACTTCGACGTGATGGTCGAGGTTGTGTTCGGTGCGACGTGGATCATCTTGCCGCCGGCGTCCTGGTGCTGGCCCTTGCCGGCGAACGCCACGGAGAGCACGTCGCCTTTCGCGCCCGGCTCCATCAGGTAGACGCTCGGGTACTTCATCGTGATCTGCGACCCGAGGTTGCCGTCGACCCACTCCATCGTCGCGTCGGCGTAAGCCATCGCGCGCTTGGTGACGAGGTTGAACACGTTGGTCGACCAGTTCTGGATCGTCGTGTAGCGGCACCGTGCGTTCTTCTTGACGATGATCTCGACCACCGCGGAGTGCAGCGAGTCGGTCGTGTAGATCGGCGCCGTGCATCCCTCGATGTAGTGCACGAAAGACCCCTCGTCACAGATGATCAGCGTCCGCTCGAACTGCCCCATGTTCTCGGCGTTGATGCGGAAGTAGGCCTGGAGCGGGATGTCGACGCGCACGCCCTTCGGCACGTAGATGAACGAGCCGCCTGACCACACGGCGGTGTTCAGGGCCGAGAACTTGTTGTCGGCGGGCGGGATGACGGTCCCGAAGTATTCCTTGAAGAGGTCGGGGTGGTCGCGCAGCGCGGAGTCGGTGTCCGTGAAGATGACTCCCTTCGCGGTCAGCTCCTTCTGCAGCGAGTGATAGACGACCTCGGACTCGTACTGCGCCGAGACACCGGCAAGGAACTTACGCTCCGCCTCGGGCACGCCGAGCCGGTCGTAGGTCGCCTTGATGTCAGGCGGCAGGTCCTCCCACGTCTTCGACTGCTTGTCGGAAGCCTTCAGGTAATAGAAGATGTTCTCGAAGTCGATCACCGAGAGGTCCGCGCCCCACTTGGGCATCGGCTTCTTGCGGAAGATCTCGAGCGAGCGGAGGCGCATGTTCGTCATCCACTCGGGCTCCTGCTTCATCCACGAGATCTCTTTCACGATCTCGGGGTTCAGGCCCCGCTTGGCCTTGAAGACATACTCCTCGGGGACGAAGAAGCCGTACTTCTCCTTGTAGTCGGTGCCAACCTCAACTTTCGGAACTGTGGCCATCAGGCGACCTCCTTCGGCTCTTCCTCGGTGACCCATTCCGAGTAGCCCGTTTTCTCCAGCCGGTCGGCGATCTCGGCTCCACCTGACAGCACGAACTTCCCGTCCACGAGCACGTGGACGAAGTCGGGCTTGATGAACTCGAGGATTCGGGTGTAGTGCGTGATGATCAACACGCCTAGGTCCGGACCGCGCATGCGGTTGACCGCCTCGGCGACGAACTTGATCGAGTCGATGTCAAGGCCGGAGTCCGTTTCGTCGAGGATCGCGATCTCAGGCCTGAGCATTGCCATCTGCAGGATCTCGGCGCGCTTCTTCTCGCCGCCAGAAAACCCATCGTTGATGTACCGCGGCAGGAACGAGTCGTCCATGTGCAGCACGTCGAGCTCGTCTTTGAGCATCGAGCGGAACTCCTTTGGCGCGATCTGCTTGGACTTGTCCTTGCCGTCATAACCGCGCTTGGCGTTTAGAGCAGTGCGGAGGAAATTTGTCATCGAGATTCCAGGCACGACCACCGGGTACTGGAACGCGAGGAACATGCCCAGGCGCGCGCGCTCGTCGGGTTCCAGCTCGAGCACGTTCTGCCCCTTGAAGGTGACCACGCCGCCGTCGACGGTGTAGCCCGGGTGTCCCATCAGCGTGTGCGAAAGCGTCGACTTGCCTGAACCGTTCGGGCCCATCACCGCGTGCACCTCGCCCTTGGAGATGCTGAGCGAGACGCCCTTCAGGATCTGGCGCCCTTCGACGCTGGCGCGCAAGTCTCGAATCTCAAAATCAGCCAACTACTCGTTCTCCTTCGTCACGTATGTGCAGTCCTGCGCAGCCTCCGCCATCCACGTCGTGCGCGACACGTCGGTCCCGAGCAGCCGCTCGTACATCTGCTGCTCGCTGACACACGGAAGCCCCGTCCGGGCGGCGACATCCTGAATGGGGCAGTTGCAGTGGCGGATCGCAAGCCCGCCCTCGCCAAGCTCGACCACCTCGGCCATGTGGCCGTGCTCGGTGGCCAGGCGAGCCAGCTCGCGGACCTTCGCTGAAAAGTCTAGGCCCGCCAACCTGGGCGCATATTCGGCCTCGAGGCGCGCCGCGCGCCGATCGAAGAACTCCTTGAGCTGCTCGTTCGACATGAAGTCGATCAGCTCGCCGGTCAGCTCGCGGTGGCCATCGGGGAAATGCTCCCCAGCCGCCTGGGTCAGCCTGTAGACGTGCTCAGGCCGGCCGCGACCGTGAGGTTCGGCCGGTGCCATGGTGGCCAGGCCGGAGGCTTCAAGGGCTTCCAGGTGACGTAGCGCCCCCTGCTTGGACACTTCCAGGTGCGCGGCGACTTCGGCCAGCGTGGCTGGACCGTGCGTCTTCAGGAGGGCAAGGATGGCTTCGCGCCTGGAATCCACGAGTCCAGTCTAAGAGTTTTTCAACACGGGCGTTGAAATATAGTTCGGACGCCGAGTACGCTCGGCGCGATGCGTCGATGGGCAATTCTGCTTCTTGCGCTGGTGGCGATGCTGCCCATCTCGGGCGCTGCGGCAGGGCCGGCGTGGGAGCCGTGGCAGTCGGTGTCCGGCGTGTTCGACCTGGGCGGGCCGCGGACTGACGGTTCGCTGTTGGTGGCCGGCTCGGCGGCCCTCTACACCCTGAACCCGGCGGGGGACCTCCAGCCCTTCGCCCGCGGCGGCGGAGGCTACCGAGACGACCCCACGGCCGAGGCGTACCTGGCCGTGTCGTCGGGGCAGCACGTCGCAGCCGCCGGCTGCGATTTCGCGCGTGACGACGCCTTCATCCTCCGGCTCCACGCGCCGATCGGCATCACACGGGTGGACAGGACAGGCACTCAAACCGGGTCGTTCACCAACGTCAACGCGCCCGGTCTGAACGGAATCGCCTTTGACACGACCGGTTCTTTCGACCACCGCTTGCTGGCCGCCGGTCCGGTGAACGGCAAGACCGAGGTTTTTGCAATTGACTGCACCGGCGCAGTCCAGGTCGTCACCAGCTCCGCGCCAGTATTGGAGGGCGGCCTGGCGGTCGCGCCGTCGACGTTCGGGTCGTTCGGCGGCGCGTTGATCGCTCCGGACGAGCTGAGCGGGGTCGTCTGGGCGATCGCTCCCGACGGCTCGAGCCAACAGGTCGTCAACTCTGGGCTGCCCAAAGGCGGCGATATCGGCATAGAGTCGGTGGCCTTCGTGCCGAAAGGATTTACGAAGGGCGGCTACGTCTATTACTCGGACCGCGCCACCGCGGGCAGCCCGCATCCTGGCACCGACCACGTTCTCCGCCTCTCGAGCGCAGACCTGGTTGCGGCAGGGGTGCGGGACGGCGACATGCTTGGCGCAACCGAAGGCGGGGCCTCGATGATCGATGTGCGGTGCAGTGCCACGTGCCAGGTCATGAACGCGGTCGCAACTCCGACCACGGCGCACGGTGAAGGTCACCTCGTTTTCACTCTGAATCAAGCGGCGAGTCCGGCACCGACGCCGACGTCCAGCGCAGGTGTGATCGCGGCCACCAAGCAGTCGAACGCGCCGATCGGGGCTTTTGTCGCGATCGGCGCGGCACTTCTCGCGGCGCTCGCGGCCGCGCTTTTCGCCGCGAGCCGGCGCCGGACCTGACGCAAGACAGAGCCCTTCTCCTCTTAGGGCGCGGCCTGCGGGCCTTCGGCTTTGGTTTTTCGGCGGTGCTGGTCGGTCTCCATCTCGAGCGCGCGGGCTTGTCGCCGACCCTGATCGGCGTGACCCTCGGCGTCGGGTTGGCGGCGGCCTCCCTGACCGGGCTCGCCGCCGTCGCGGTCGCGGCGCGCGCAGGACGGCGCGTGACGCTGGCCATCGTCGGTTTGCTGATGGCGGTCACCGGCCTCGACCTCGCACTGGCCACGCAGCCGGCGCTGCTGGTGCTGGCCGGCTTGACGGGAATGCTGGGAGCAGCGAGTGTCGACCTGGGGCCCTTTGCTCCGCTCGAGCAGGCGGCGCTCGCCGAGGTCGCGACACGGGAGCAGCGAAACCTGGCTTTCGCCCGCTACTCACTGAGCGGCGGCCTGTTCAACGCGGCCGGAGGCCTGGCCGCTGCCTTCGCCGGAGCGCAGAGTGGGCGCGCCTATTTCCTTCTTTATGCGGCCATCGGCCTGGTCACCGCGGCAGTGCCTCTGTTCATGAGCCGGCGGGTCGAGTCGGACCTGAGGGGGCCGGCATTCGACTCTCTGCGGCGGCCACAGACGGTGCGCGCGCTCGGTGGCCTCGCGGCTCTTTTCGCGCTTGACTCATTCGCCGGTGGCTTCGTCGCGAACGCGGTCATCAGCTACTGGCTTCATGTTCGATTCGGCGCCGGGCCGCAGCTGCTTGGGCCCGTGTTTGCGGCCGTCGCCTTCCTCCAGGCGGTTTCGTACGAGATCTCGGGCCGCCTCTCGGGACGCATCGGTTTGATCAACACGATGGTCTTCACGCACCTGCCGAGCAACCTTCTCCTGCTGTCGGTCGCGTTCAGCCCCAGCCTCGGGTGGGCGGTCGGTTTGCTCCTGGCGCGGTTTCTTCTCTCCCAGATGGACGTGCCCGCGCGCCAGGCCTACGTCGTTTCGATCGTGCCGCCCCCGGACCGCGCCACGGCGGTCGCAGTCACAGGCGCGGTGCGGGGCGTCGCCCAGGCGTTCGGCCCGCCGCTGGCGGGTGTCGCCATCGGCGCGGCCGCATTCGGCATCCCATTCTTCGCCGGCGGAGGGCTGAAGATCGTCTATGACCTGGCCCTTTTCGCCTCCTTCCGCAACCGTCGCGCCGAGCACGAGACGTAGGGTTTGGGGCAGATGGCGGATGACCTGACCCAGCTCGACGCAGCCGAGATCGAAAGACGGGTGGCGGCCGTGCGCGAGCGCATGCGGCCGCTTGACGAGCAGCTTGCCGCCATCCGCGGGGAGCGCGACCTGCTGTTGACTGAGCTCCGGCGGCGCCGCCGCCTCTCGGAACGGACGACCCGCGCCGACTTGAAGGCTTCGATGAAAGAGGGCAAGTTTCCGACGATCGCCGAGCTCGTCGCCGGCAGCGAGGGCGGGTCGCTGGATGAGCTCGTCTACAACCTCAAGACCGGCGGCGAGGTGCGGCTGGGCTTTCCAGGGTCGCGTTCGCAGAGTCTTACGTTCACCGACGGGGTCCAGCTCGTCAATGCCGCGGACCTCGGCCGCGCGGCGGAGCTGTACGCCGCCGGCTGGGAGCTGGGCAGCCCCGGCCGGCCGGGCGTCCGAGTTCATTTTCCAGGTACGCGGCAGGAGCGCCTCGTCCCGGCCGACGAGGTGTATGCTCGCCCCGGCGAGCGGGAAGGCGGGTGAGGTCGTTGAGCAGATACCGATGCGAAACGATCCTCAGCGGCCGTGATTGCTGTCAAGCGAGAGCTGCCGGCAGCGCGTTCAGAAACACGCCAGCCTAGGCCCAAGCCAGTCGCGCCCGCGCGGCGCGAGACCGTCTGGACCTCCCGGGTCTCGGCCGCCCTGCTGGTCGTGGCGATGCTGAGCTCGTTGGGCGGAGGCGGCCTCCTCGACTTTGCAAGCGCGTACACGCTGCAGGCGCGGGCGCAGGCCATGCACGACCGCTGGGTCTTCATGCGCGCCAACGGAATCCCCGACGAGGACCTGGCAGTCCTGGAGAGCGAATGGGCGGCGAGCCAGTCGTCGTCGGTCGTCGGCGCGGGCGGCGTCTTCTGGGTTCCCGGCGGAGCCGAGACCATCGGCAGGTGGCAGGTGGAGTCCGACGCGATCTGGAGCCGGGACCTGACCCAGTTTCGGTCTGGCGCGCTGCTCGCGGCACAGGGCCTGCACGTAGCGCTCGGCCAGGAGACATATGTGCAGCGCAAGTCGCGGCTGGACGCGATCGCTTCGGCGTCTACGCCGCTCGACTTCGCCACTCTGCGCGATGACTGGAACCTGGAGGCGCGGCTCGTCCCGATCGACCGCCGGATTGCCCTGGCGGCAGCAGGAGTCTCCGGCCAGGTCGACCAGGCCAAGAAGATGGGCATCCGCAGCGACCCCGCCGCCGACCTGCTCGCACGTGCCGGGACGTACGCCCAGCTCGGGCCTTTGAACCGCATGGCCCACGCCGAGCTACTCACCCGCAACGTGCAGTCGCTGCAGAAGGACCTCCAGGGCCGGCTCGAGGCCGCCACGGTGACTCAACAGAGCTTCCAGCACACGTCAGACGAGAGCTCGATCGCCTCGGTCTATGGGATCGATACGTCCGGCTTCGACGCCAAGATTGCCAATGACCGGATCCTGTACGCCGGCGCGCTCACGGCGGCTGAGTTCAACGCGATCACCGTCGACCTGCAGCAGGTGTCGGCGGCCGCGGACCACCAGATCTACGTGGTCATGAGCCAGACGCACATCGTCTCGGGCGTTCCGCTCATCTACCAGAACCATCCGCTGAGCTGCGAAGAAGCTGCCACATCGATGGCGCTCGCGCACCAAGGCGTCCACGTTAGCCAGGACCAGATCCTCGGCGAGATTGGCGCCGATCAGCGGTCGATGTATGTGGACTCCTCCGGGCGCGTCCGCTGGGGGAATCCCTATGAGACTTTCGTAGGCAATGTGAACGGCAGCGAGAGCAACTACACCGGCTTCGGCACGTATTACCCTCCGCTGGTTCGCGTTGCGAGGGCGCATGGAGCGACAGTTCTCGCCTACGGGTCGATGTCAGCGGCCACGATCTACGCACGCGTCATCGCCGGCCATCCGGTGGTTGCGTTCGCGACCTGGGACTGGCGGTGGCACCCGCGTCGCGACTACCTCAGCTTCGACGGGCAGTGGATCCCGTGGATCGGCCCCGTCTACGCCTCGCACGTCTACACGGTCGTCGGCGTCAGCCCGAGCCAGGTGCTGGTCAACGACCCGATCCGCGGTCAGTACTGGATCAGCAAGGGCGCCTTCGAAGCGGGCTACTCCGACTTCAACGAAGCCATCGTGTTTGCCTAGACCCGGGGTCTCTTCTCGCTAAGTCGAAGAATTAGAGAAGGGAGCCAGCACCAGGAAGACCCGGCCCATGTTCAGGTCAGGGTAGGCCTGGTCCAGGTCGTCGATCGCGTGCATCAGCTGGTCGTAGCTGATGTGGTAGCCATGGCCGCGGGTGAGGCCGGGGTCGTTGAGGATGTAGGTGTCCGACTGGTCGTAACCGGTGACGACCAGGTAGTGCGACACCGACCAACCCGCCTGCTCGTAATGGCTGGTGTAGCCGGGGTAGTTGGAGTTGCCAAGGCCATGGGTGCGCACGCCGACGATCAGTGGCCGTCCGAGCGCGAGCTGCTGCTTCATGTTGATGCGGTCGGAGGGCAGGATCTTGTACGCCCAGCCCATGTACTTCTGGGCGACCTGGCCCACTTGCAGAGGAGTCAGGTCCTGGGCCGGCTTCCAGGCCGTGATCTGGTTGATCGTGGCGTCGGCCGTCTTGGGATCGATGAGGCCTCCCGAGTGGTCGCCGTGTAGATAGCGGTCGACCATGGTCAGGCTTGCTTCCTCGCACGTGTGCTGCCTGGCCGCCCAGTTGCCCAGGGGCGCCTGCGGCGTGAACGGCACGGGCAGGATGACCGCCGTGGGCAGGTTGACCGGCGGCTGGTCACTGGGCGCCGCGGTGTTCAGGTCGATCGGCACCAGGTCCGGTGTCGAGTAGCTGACCTGGGGCCCCGCGCCGAAAAACGCGAAATAGACCCCCGCGCCGATACCGATCGCCGCGACAAGGCCGAGTCCGACCAGCCACTTAAGAGCGCCGAGCATCGCTTTCTAGAACTGAACCGCCCTCAAAAAGTTGCGCCGTCGCGACGCGGGATGAGTATAGGGGCGGGATTTACAAACCTAAACCTTGACGAGTAGGTCTCTGGACGCCCGCGTTTTATTTGCGATTCGGGACCTGGGCGGAGGAGGGATCTGTCTGTGGAAGTCCAACTGAGGCGCGGTCGGGGTTTCCGCGCTGCAGACCGGCATTGGGGCGCCATCGCGGTCGCGGTCGTCGCCGCCGTGGTTCTCGGTGGCGCCTCGGCCGCGATCGGGCGCCATTACCTGCACCCGAGTGCGGCGCGCCCGCTTCCTGGGGTCACAAAGGTGCACGCGCAGCCGATCCCGACGGTCGGCCCGGGCTCCGATGTTTCGCCGGCCGCCCTCCCCGACCACATGCTGCTCCAGGTGCCGTTCACCACCCAGGCGCCCCTGAACAACTGGGCGCAGCATCAGGAGAGCTGTGAGGCGGCGAACCTGACCATGCTGTATCTCTACTGGCAGCACGACCAATCGGTCGTGCTCGATCCCCACGGGGCTGACAACTACATCCGGATGATCGACAGCTGGAAGTCTCAGCCCGACCTCAACGACACGATGATGGGCCAGCTCGCCCAGAAGCACTGGGGCTACAGCTATCGCCTCCTGCCTAACGATCCCAAGGTGATCGCGCAGCAGCTGTCGGCCGGTCGTCCCCTGCTCGCCGAGGTGCGCACGCACGGGCTGGGCAACACACACTATCCCGGCTACTCGTCGCACTACGAGCAGACGGGCTGGTCGGTGCCGCATTTCGTCCTGATCATCGGTTATGACGGCTCGGGTGTCTGGCTCAATGACCCTGGGATCTCGTGGGGGCGTGGATATCACATCTCGTACGCGCAGCTGACGCATGCCATCGACGACCTCGACCAGCACCACCCCGCTTTGAGCGAGGGACAGGTGCTCCTGCTGGTCGCGCCGGAAGCGGCGCCGAAGGTGAGAGCGGGCTCCTTCTAAGCGCCTCGGAAAATCTAGACTTCCGGCGTGACCGACACGGCTGAAGGCGCGGCAGCGCAGCTCGGCAACCGTGCGGTCAGCAACTCGCTGCTCATCCTCCTCGCGCGGACGGTCTCGCGAGTCATCTCGCTTGTCGTCGTCATCGTTCTGGCGAACGCACTCGGCGACACCCGTTACGGGCAGTACACAACCCTGATTGCGTACTCGGGTCTCGTGGCGGTCGTCGGCGACCTCGGATTCCAGTCGCTGTATACGCGTGAGGCCGCCCGCAATCGGACCCAGCTTGGCGACTATCTCGGCACGCTGATCGTCTTTCGAGTCTTTCTGGCCGCCGCGGCGTCAGTGTTCTTCGCCCTCGCCCTGGGCCTCGGCGCGGGACTAGCCTCTCTGATCCTGCCCGGGTGCGCGCTGCTGGTTGCGACTGCCTACGCAAGCCTGCTTCGCAATACCTTCTATTCGGTCGGCCGAGCGGAATTCGACGCGATCGCCATCGTCGCCGAGACACTCATCCAGGCCGGGCTCATCGTCTTCGGTGCCCGGCGGCACTCGGGCGTGGCCTACTACGTCTGGGCTTACACCGCGTCGTACACGTTCACGATCGTCTATTCGGCGGTGGTGATCCAGGCTTTCCGCCTGGGGCGGATCCGGCTCGGACTAGACCTGAACCTGATCGTGCGATGGTTGCCGCTCGCGCTGCCGTTCGCGATCACGTTCTTCCTGACCAACGCCTACTTCCGCGCGGGGGTGCTCATCCTCCAGCATTTCCGGCCGTTTGCCGAGGTCGGCTGGTACACCTTCGCGTATAAGCCGTTCGAAGCCCTTCAGTTTGTGCCCCTCGCCATCCAGACGGTGGTCTACCCGCTGCTCGGCGTCTACTTCGTGAGCAGTGCCACCAGGCTCAAGCTGGCGTATGAGCGATTCTTCAAAGTCCTTGTTTTGTTGGGCTGGCCCCTCACGGTCGGCACCTTCGTGCTCGTGCATCCGATCAACCAGATCTTCAACCGGTCCGGCGCGTTCGGACAGTCCGAGCCGGCGCTGCGCATCCTGGCCTTCGGGATCGTGTTTCTCTTTGCCAACTCTGCTTTCTACGCGATGTTGAATGCCATCAACAGGCAAGGCCTCAACGCGTGGGCGACGGCGCTGGCCGCCGCGATCAACATCGCTTTGAACTTCGCCCTCATCCCCTTGTACGGATACCTGGCCGCAAGCACCATGACGGTCCTGACCGAGGCGGCGCTCTGTGCCTTCGGCTGGTGGTTCGTGCAATTGAAAAGGCCCGAGCTCCGGCTGCCGGTGATCAAGCTCAGCTGGCGAATCCTTCTGGCGGGCGCTGCGATGGGGATCGCTCTATATCCCCTCCGCCGATACTCGATCTTCCTTGCCGCCCCCGCAGGCTTCATCGTCTACGCGCTCGGGATCTTCTTCCTCAGGGCGATCGAGCCTGAAGAGTGGCGGCTGGCGAAGGCCGGGTTGCTCTCCAGAATTCGACCTGGAACGGCCGCGTAACCCTCCCCCCGAACCGCCCGTTTTGAGGGGTGGGAAAGCGTAGAATCCTGCGCGCCCCCAAACATGGCTCGAAACGGTCCTGAGCGGATAAAGACGAAGGGGGGACACAGTCCTCGAGCGCGGATTCATGCCGCGTGGTCCCCGATCGGCCAGAAGATGCGCCGCACCACAGTGGTGCGCGGCCTTGGCGCCGTGCTCGCGGTGCTGCTCGTGATCGGCCTGGCGGCCGACGCCTACGCCCAGTCGTTCTTCGACAGCCTGCCCCCGATCCAGGGCCTCGACAGCGCCACGTTCGCGGGCGACACCGTGATCACCGACAGCACTGGCAAGACGGTCCTCGCAGACGTGGGCAACCAGGGCGACCACCGCGTCGCGGTGAAGCTCGCGAGTGTCGCTCCCGTCGCCATCCAGGCGACCGTCGCCATCGAGGACAGGGGTTTCTACACCAACCCCGGCTTTGACGCGGCCGGGATCATCCGCGCGGCCTTCGACAACATCCGCGCCGGCCACATCGTAGGTGGTGGCAGCACGATCACCCAGCAGCTTGCCAAGCAGCAGTTCCTCACGCCCGACCAGACGGTCAGCCGCAAGATCAAGGAGCTGGCGCTGGCCTACGAGCTGAGCCAGACCTACAGCAAGGACCAGATCATGGAGCTCTACCTCAACAAGAGCTTCTACGGCTCGCAGTCGTACGGCATCGAGGCTGCCGCGGAGAGCTACTTCCAGCTGCCGGCCTCGAAGCTCGACCTGGCGCAGGCGGCGATGCTCGCCGGTTTGCCGCAGGCGCCTACGGAATGGAACCCTGTGCTCCATCCCGATGCGGCCAAGACGCGCCAGACCGAGGTGCTGCAGGCGATGGTGCGTTCGAACTTCATCTCCCAGGAAGACATGGATAAGGCGGTCGCCGAGAAGCTGACCTACTACTCGCCGACCAACCATTACAAGGCGCCGCACTTCGTGGACTACGTTCTCGCGGAGCTTCGCCAGCTTGGCTTCCAGCCCGGCATCCAGCAGCTGAACGTGCAGACCACGCTCGACTACAACATGCAGACGATCGGCGAGTCGATCGTGAGCAGCAACCTTGCGGCAAACACCTGGCGGGACAAGCGCGGAGTCCTCTCGTCAGGCCTGGTGGCCGTCCAGCCAACGACTGGCGACATCCTGGCCATGGTCGGGTCGCCGAGCTACAACTCGACTGGCGGCCAGATCAACTTCACGACGATCCCCCGCAACATGGGTTCATCGATGAAGCCCTACACGTACGGCGCCGTCATCAACGCGCGCGCCGCGACGGTCGACACCCCTGTCTATGACGGACCGACCCCGCTCGTCTACAAGGACTGCTGCAACACGACAAAGATCTACAACTACGACGGCAAGTCGCACGGCGTGCTGCCGCTCAAGAAGGCGATGGGCAACTCGCTCAACATCGCGGCCGTCAAGGTCGAGCTGTCGATCGGAGTCCCGGCGGTCCTCTCCTGGATGCGCAACCTCAACGTCCGGCCGCGCTACGTGATCGCCAACCCGGATGGTTCGTTCGCCGGCTACGACGCCAACGCGCCAGCCGACGAATACGGACCGTCGCTTACTCTCGGCGGCTACCCGATCACCCTGCTCGAGCACGTCGATGGAATCGCGACGTACGCAGACATGGGCGTGTACCACTCACCGGAGGCCGTGCTCAAGGTGACCGACTCGCACGGCCAGGTCCTGTACCAGACCCATCCCGACCAGCGGGCGCGGCAGGCGATCGATCCTGGGGTCGCGTTCATCATGGCCCAGATCATGGCCGACGACCAGAACCGATGCATGATCTTCGGCTGCAACAGCGCGCTGCACTGGAAGGACCGCACCGTCGCCGCGAAGACCGGGACGACCGACAACTTCAAGGACGCGGTCACGGTTGCCTTCACGCCCGACCTCGCGGTCGGTCTGTGGGTCGGCGACATCCTCGGCAACAGCTACACGATGGTCGGCGGCTCGGACGGCGTGTTCGTCGCGTCGCCTGGCGTCCACTCGTTCGTCTCGCAGGCGCTCGCCGGCGTGGACGGGAGCCGCTGGTACACGCCCCCTCCGGGTGTCGCCGCCGGGCC
>VBDS01000042.1 GCA_005889085.1 Chloroflexota bacterium
GCTCGCGAGCCCGAGCCCATGTCCGTCGCCGCTGCCGAATCCCAAGCCGCCGGGCTGCTAGACCGCACTCCGTAGAATTCCGGCTCGTGCCGGAGTCTCTCTCAGTCGTGACCGAGCGCCTGCCCAAGAGCCAGGTCGGGATGACGATCGAGGTGCCGGCCGACGTCGTCAACGCGAACTACGATCGAGTGCTCAACCGTCTCGCCTCGCGGGCCAAGATCGAAGGTTTTCGACCGGGCAAGGCGCCGCGCGCCCTGGTCGAGGCTCGCATCGGGCCTGCAGCGTTGCGCGAAGAGGTCGTCGAGACGATGGTGCCCGAGGTCGTGCGTCAAGCACTCAACGACGAGTCGATCGACCCCATCGACAACCCGGACGTGGAGGTCGT
>VBDS01000153.1 GCA_005889085.1 Chloroflexota bacterium
CAGCTGACCTACTTCGCCCAGGCGCAGGAAGACCTGGCGACTGGCCCTCGTTATCTTTTGTGCGCCCGATGCGGCGCGACCTGGGGCTACCCGCGCATGACGTGCGCCGGATGCGGCGAGGACTCGAGCGCAAAGCTCTCCATCTTCAGCGAGCTCGGCACGACCTCCGGCGAGCGGGGGAGCCTCGTGCGCGGCTTGCCCCACGGCGGTGCGCCGGCGCCGCAGCATCCGGTCGTGTTTCCGCACATGCGCGTCGAGGCATGCGATTCCTGCATGCGCTACCTCCTAAGCATCGACCTGGCATCTGATCCGCACGCAGTCCCTCTGGTCGATGAGCTCGCGGCGATCCCGCTCGACCTCTACGCCCGCGACCGTGGGTTGACCAAGATCACCACCAACCTGATGGGATTTTGAGCGTGGCGACAATCAAGGCCGGCGAGTCGTACGGCTTCTTCACCGACACCAGCATCTGCATCGGCTGCAAGGCGTGCGAGGTCGCGTGCAAGGAATGGAACCAGCTGCAGGGCAACTCGCCCGACTTCCTGGCCGACAGCTACGACAACACCGGGCAGCTGGACGCGCAGAACTGGCGCCATGTGAAGTTCATCGAGCATGTTCCGGATCAACCCGCCACGACGGGCAATGGCACTGCGTGGCTCCTGATGTCAGACGTTTGCAAGCACTGCAAGCAGGCTAGCTGCATGGAGGTCTGTCCGACCGGGGCGATCATCCGGACCGAGTTCAACACGGTCTTCATCCAGCAGGACGTGTGCAACGGCTGCCGGAACTGCATCGCGGCGTGTCCTTACGGCGTCATCGGCATGAACCAGCAGACCGGCACTGCCCACAAATGCACGCTGTGCTACGACCGGCTGCAGGGAGGTCTCGAGCCGGCTTGCGCCAAGGCCTGTCCGACGCAGTCGATCAAGTTCGGGCCCCTCGCTGAGCTGCAGCAGGCCGCCGACGTCCGCCTGGCCGCGCTGCAGAGCCAGGGTGTGTCCCAGGCGCAGCTGTACGGGCGTGACGACAAGGTCTACGGCGGCCTCAACGCCTTCTTCCTCCTCATGGACAAACCCGAGACCTACGGTCTGCCAAGCGCTGCGGACGCGAAGCTTCCCAGCCGGAACGACCTCGGCGGCTACATCGGCGCGGCCGTGACGGCAGTGCTCGCTGTGGTCGGGGGCCTGGTCGCCTTGAGGCGGAGGGTGACTGGCTAGATGATCATCCTCGCCGAGCATTTTGTCCGTGCCCCGCAATGGACCTGGTACATCCTTTTCTACTTCCTCTTCGCCGGCCTCGCCGGAGGCGCATACGTGGTGGCGACCCTCCTCCGCCTGTCGGGCGACCCGCGCGACGAATCAGCGGCGAGGATCGGTTTCTACGTCAGCCTGCCCGCGACCATCATCTGTCCCATCCTTCTGACAGCCGACCTGGGCGTGAGCTGGACGCGCTTCTGGCACATGCTCGTCGACGTGACGCCAGGCGACACCGGGCTCAACTTCAAGTACTGGTCGCCGATGTCAGTCGGCGCTTGGGGGCTGCTCGTATTCGGCGTGTTCGCGTTTGTGTCGGCGGCCGAGGCGTGGCTCAGCGACCGGCGGGGCAGCCCGGTGCTGCCGCTTGTCTTGAATCGCGCGTTCAATGTGGTCGGCGCCGTGTTCGGGATTTTCCTCGCCTCGTACACCGGCGTTCTCCTGAGCGTCAGCAACCAACCGATCTGGAGCGACACCTGGTCGCTGGGCGGCCTGTTTCTCGCCTCCGGCCTCAGTGGTGCGGCGGCGCTGGTCGCCTTGCTGATGCGTTACCGTCCGGAAGCCGCCTACAGCATCGGCCGCCTGCACCAGGCCGACGGTTACTTCTCGGCGCTGGAGCTCGTGCTGATCATCGTGTTCTTCGTCACGATCGGCGCGTCCGGAGACCTTCCTCGCGTCCTGCCGTGGCTGGCGCTTTGGGCCATCGCGATCGTTGGTATCGCCGCCTCGCTGGTCGAGGCCCGCGGACACTTCCGGGTCCAGGCTTCGGGGGGCTCGGCCGTCATAGGCGGTGTCCGCCTGGACACAGTCGTTGTCTCGCTCCTCGTTCTCCTGGGCGTCGTTGCACTGCGGGCTGCGGTGATCTTCAGTGCCCAATAGAGAAGATGTCCTTGCGGTGCTGTCCGCAATCAAGGACCCTGACCTCGGTCGCGACGTCGTCAGCCTCGGCATGATCAAGGACCTCGCGATCACAGACGAGGGCAAGGTGAGCTTCACTTTCGAGCTGACAACCCCGGCATGTCCGGTGCGGGACCGATTTCAATCGCTGGCCCGCGACCTCGTCGGAGGAATGCCGGGCGTGACCGCGGTCGACCTTCGCATGACGGCCAATGTCCGCGTGCCATTCAACGGCGCATCGCACACGGGCGCCATCCCCGGTGTGAAACATGTGATCGCGGTTGGTTCGGGCAAAGGCGGCGTCGGCAAATCGACCATCGCCGTCAATGTCGCGGCGTCCCTTCAGCTGTCGGGGGCGAAGGTCGGCCTCCTCGACGCCGACATCTACGGTCCCTCCGTTCCCGGGATGCTGGGCGTCGGCGATTCACCGCAGGTGCGGGATATGAAGCTCATTCCGCTCGAGGCGTTCGGCCTGAAGATGATCTCGATTGGCTTGCTGGCCGGAGCCGACAAGGCCATGGTGTGGCGCGGGCCGATGGTGGCTCGCGCGATCGAGCAGATGCTGACCGACGTCCTGTGGGGCGAGCTCGACTACCTGATCGTTGACCTTCCGCCGGGCACGGGCGATGCATCGCTCACCCTCGCGCAGTCGGTCCCGCTGTCCGGAGTGGCGATCGTGTGCACGCCGCAGGAGGCGGCGATGAGGATCGCGCTCAAGGCCCTCCAGATGTTTCGCGGGCTCAACGTGCCGGCCCTGGGGCTCATCGAGAACATGAGCTGGTTCGTCTGCAGCCGCTGCGGTGAGGAGCACCACGTCTTCGATCACGGCCAGGCGGAGCGCGCTGCCAGGCGTCTTGGGGTGCCCTACCTGGGCGCCGTTCCGATCGAGTCAGCGATCCGGGAAGAGGCAGACGCAGGCGTGCCGGTGGTGATCTCAAGGCCCGACACCCCCGGCGCCCAGGCCCTGAACAAGGTCGCGTCGGCGATCGCCGCACGCGTCGCGGTCCAGAGCTTTCGCCAGCTGCCGGTGATCAACGTCAGGTAGGTCGCGGGGTCTCCGCCTCCAGCTTCTGCCGGACCTCCTGGATGAACTCCGCCAGCGCAGCTTCATCGATGTCGGGGATGGCCAGCTTCAGCTGCTCGGCCGCGACGCCTGCGAGGTAGCACGTCAGCGGGGCGAACCGCCGCTCCTGGGTGTGCGCCGCGACGCGCGCCAGCTCGAGCAGCTCCAGGGCGACGCGGGAGTCGAGCACCGGCCTGGTGATTGTCGCGCCCCGCCGCTGCGCCGCGTCGACCCATTCCTGTCCGAGAGCCTCGAAAAATTGATTCATCAGTCAGACAGTAGCTTTAATGCGTTCCATGGAGTTCACCACCCGGCCTGAGCTGAGGGGCACATTCGGAGTGGTCAGCTCCACGCACTGGCTCGCCTCGCAGTGCGGGATGGCGGTGCTCGACCGCGGCGGCAATGCATTCGACGCCGCAGTCGCCGCGGGCTTTGTCTTGCAGGTCGTCGAGCCGCACCTCAACGGTCTCGGTGGCGAGGTGCCGATCGTCCTGTGGGACTCCACGCGCGCTAAGCCCGAGGTGATCTGCGGCCAGGGGCCCGCACCGTCCTCGGCAACGATCGATCGGATCCACGAGATGGGCCTTGGCGAGGTGCCGGGCACCGGACTCGTCGCGGCGTGTGTGCCCGGCGCCTTTGGTGGGTGGATGACCCTGCTGAGAGACCATGGGACATGGCGGTTCGCCGACGTGCTGCAGTTCGCGATCGGATACGCGGAGTCGGGATATCCGCTGCTGCCGCGAATCGTCGAAACGCTTGCCATGGTCGAACCTCTTTTTCGTGAGCACTGGCCGAGCTCGGCCCAGGTGTATCTCGAGGCCGGCCTTCCTCGGGCTGGCCAGCGATTTCGCAACCGCGACCTCGCCTCGACGTACCGCCGACTGGTCCGGGAGGCGGAGTCATCAGCCTCGGGGAGGGAGGAGCAGGTCGACGCTGCGATGCGCGCGTTTTACACCGGATTTGTGGCTGAGGCGATCGAGCTCCACTGCCGGACTGAGTTAATGGACAGCTCAGGGACGGCGCATCGAGGATTGCTCGCCGGCGAGGACCTCGCCCGTTTCGAGGCTCATCACGAGCCACCCGTCACCGCCGACTTCCATGGCTGGACCGTGGCCAAGTGCGGCCCCTGGAGCCAGGGCCCAGTCTTCCTGCAGCAGCTGCGCCTGCTCGAACCCTATGACCTGGGCGGAGCCGGCTTTCTCTCCGCCGAGCACATCCACCTCGTCACCGAGTGCGCAAAGCTCGCTTTCGCCGACCGCGAGGCCTGGTACGGCGACCCTGACTTCGGTCGCGTGCCACTGGATGAGCTGCTGTCGCGCCATTACGCGGACGAGCGGCGCCGCATCGTGGGCGATCGGGCCTCGCTCGAGCTGCGGCCTGGCCGGCCCGGCGGCCTGGAGCCGCACCTTCCGCGACGCGCGGCGCAGAAAGTGACCCCGGGACATTGGACCGGCACCGGGTCAAAGTCCCTCGGCGCGGTCCGCGGTGACACCGTGCACGTCGCGGTGGCCGACCGTCACGGAAACGTCGTCGCGTGCACGCCAAGCGGCGGTTGGCTGCAGAGCTCACCGGTGATTCCGGGCCTCGGTTTCTGCCTGGGCACGCGCGCCCAGATGTTCAACCTC
>VBDS01000154.1 GCA_005889085.1 Chloroflexota bacterium
CTCAAAGAGCTGGACGAGGGCCTTGCGCTGCGCAACCGTATCCTTTCCCGCTTCGAGGAATCGCGCTGGATCCAGGATCCCGACCGGCGGCGCGCCTTGCTGAGCTTTGCCGTCGTCGGCGCCGGACCAACAGGGGTGGAGATGGCGGGTGCGATCTCCGAGCTCATTCGCCTCGTCCTGCGCAAGGATTACCGCGACCTCGACATAAACGAGGTCCGGGTGGTGCTTATAGAGGCAGCGCCATATGTCCTCGGTACGTTCATCCCTTCGCTTCGCGAAGCAGCTCGCCGCTCGCTCCAACGCAAAGGCATCGAGGTGATGCTCGGCGCCAGGGTCGAGTCGGTGACCGATTCAGCGGTTCGCCTCGCGGGCGGCCAGGAGATCGCCGCGTGCACAGTGATCTGGACCGCAGGCGTGAAAGCCTCCGACGTCGGACAGACGCTTGGCTTGCAGCTCGTGCGCCAGGCCAGGATCAAGGTCGATTCGACGCTCCAGGTCCCGGGCCACCCGGTGGTGTTCGTGATCGGCGACCTCGCTGGCGCCGCCGACCCGGCGGGAGGCGGCGCGATCCTGCCTATGCTCATCCCGGTTGCCATGCAGGAAGGGAGGCACGTGGCGGCCACGATCGCGGACATTGTGGGCAGGGGCGGCGCGAGCGCTTTCCGCTACAAAGACCCGGGGATCATGGCCACCATCGGTCGCAACTCCGCGGTCGCCCAATTGGGCTGGCTGCATCTCTCGGGATTTCCGGGCTGGCTGATGTGGCTGGGGGTCCACCTCGTGAACGTGATCAGCTTTCGCAGCCGGCTCGTGGTCCTCGTCAACTGGGCGTGGGAGTACCTGTTCTACGACCGGCCGGTGCGTCTGATCGTGCGGGCCCGCCAGTGACAAGGGTCCTCGCGACGATCGGGGCTTTGCTCGTTTTGACTGCATGCGGTGGAGATCAGCGGCCATCGGTGAATGCGGCCAATGTGCTGCGCGACGGCGCGGCGGCCATGGCCCATCTTTCCACAGTGAGCGCGACCCTCAAGCTGACCAAAGGCACGGTCAGCATCAAAGGCTTCGCGCTGGTGAGTGCGAAAACGTCGGTCCGTCTGCCCGCCGACAGCGACACGACCTACACGGTCAAACAGCAGGACTTCCTGTTCAGCCTCCAGGTGGTCATCTCAGGCGGCCATGTCTACCTGCACGCGCCGTTTACAACGTTCCAGGAGCAAACAGGGGCCGCCGCGGCGGCGTTTCCGGACATGGCCAAGCTCTTCGATTCGTCGTCCGGATTGCCGGCCGTGATCCCGGCGGGAACGAGCCCCAAGTACGTATCGACCGACCAGGTTGACGGCAAGAGCGCCTACCAGGTAGCGACGAGCTACACGGCCGAGCAGGTGCACGGCCTGCTTTCCGAGCTCACCTCAGCGGGGCCCGTGAGCGCGCGCGTATGGGTGGGCGCGTCCGATCACCTGATCCGGAAGGCAGTCCTCGACGGCGCCTTCGGCGACGGAGGCAGGGAGGCGGCGGTCGAGGTCGACATCACAGGTTTCAACCCCACGATCAACAGCAGCTCGCCCACGCCCTGAGGCGAGACAGAGAACCCTCGGCGAGAGATTCGGCGATCCAGGGGCATCCTCCCGTGGCTCCGCCACGGGGACCCCAGCGGAAGCGCCGAGCAGCGCAGCGAGCGCATGGTACATGCGTGAGCGAGCAGCGCACACCGCTGGGGCCCCCGGGCTGAAAGCCCGGGAGGAAGTGGGCCGCATTTCTCGTGTCTCGCCTCTCTTGGAGAGGCGCGTTCTCGTCGCGCTCGCCGGGACGGGTCTCTTCATCGCCGCGCTCGACGCGTACGTAGTGGTCACCCTGCTACCCGCGATGATGTCGGACATCGGCCTTACGATCGAGCGCCTCGAGCAGGCGACGCCGATCGTCACAGGGTTTCTCGCCGGCTATGTGGTCGCGATGCCGCTTCTCGGCGCTTACTCCGACGTGCGCGGTTCGGTCATGACCGCGACGGCTGGAACATGGGCGTTTGCGGGGCTGCCCTGGCTGGTCGTGGGCAGGTTCGTCCAGGGGCTTGGCGGGGGCGGGCTCGTGCCACTGTCGCTGGCCCTGGCCGCCGACCTGTACCGCGAACGCTCGCGCACACTCGCCCTCGGCTCTGTAGCCGCGCTACAGGAGGCGGGCAGCGTGTTCGGTCCTCTATACGGAGCGAGCCTCGCGGCCGCCGCGGCGGGACTCGGCGGCTGGCGGTTTGTGTTCTGGCTCAATGTGCCGCTCGCCGCGATCTGCGCAGCAGGCCTGGTGGCGGCGACCAGGCGAGCCGAGCTCCCGTCGCGCGAGGCGGGTTCAGCGATCGACTGGATCAGCGCCCTGCTGCTCGGGGTCGGCCTCGGCCTGCTTGTCATAGCGCTCTACCCAGACGACCCCGAGCATCGTCCAACCAACGCTTTGTTCGTGCCGGCCATCATCGCGGCGGCTCTCGCCCTGGCCGCCTACGGCTGGCGCCACGTGCGCGAGCTCGAGCCTTTGATCCCGCGCGACCTGCTGCGCAGCCGAACATTCATCGGCGCGGCGCTCGCGAACGTGCTCGTCGGAGCAGCCTTGATCGTCGCCCTCGTCGACGTGCCGCTGCTGGGTAGGCTCGTTTTCAACCTCGACCAGCTCCAGTCAGGCCTGCTTCTCACTCAGTTCCTCATCGGGGTGCCGGTCGGCGCGGTGGCGGGCGGCCTGCTCGCTGGTCGCGTCGGCAGCCGCGTGACGGCGGTGCTTGGCATCGCGCTGTCCGCGGCGGCGTTTTTCCAGATGTCGGGCTGGCGCGCCGACGAGCTCAGCCTCCATGTCGGGCCGCTGCGGCAGGCCGACATCGCGCTCGCGATCTGCGGATTCGGCTTCGGCCTCGTGATCGCGCCGTTGACCGCGGCCGTGCTCGCCCTCACCCGCGGTCAGAGCCACGGCCTGGCCACGAGCCTGGTCGTGCTAGCGCGCACGATGGGGATGCTGGTCGGGCTTTCCGCGTTGACCGCGTTCGGCCTGTACCGCTTTCATCAGATTCTCGGCACTCCGACGATCACCGACCCCGACCTGAGCGACCGGATAAAGCACCTGGAGCAGCTGGTGTCCGCGGCCTTTCTTCAGGAGTACCGCGAGATCTTCGTGATCGCCGCGGCGATGTGCGTGGTCGCCGCTGTTGTTATCGCTTTGTCGTTACGGCCGGCCCGTTCGACGTTATGAGTCAGGAGCCATGCACGCTGTCAACTATGTGTGGGCCACTGTGGTCGGCACGTTCTTGGTCAAATTCGCTCGACGAGTGGCACAAAAAGAGGGTATGAAGCCTCGTCGAAAGCCGACTCATCGCACAGTCGCGACGCCGCCAGCCAGGCCTTAGAGTTTTTTCGCTACCGCCAGCACGTAGGAATGGTGGTATCGGAAGGCGTCGTCTGGATCGCCGAGGCTCGCCATCGCCGCCTCCACCTCCGCCTCGAGCTCGTTGCGGTAACGAGGACCGAGGGCCCGGATCAGCGTGTAAGGCAGCGGACCAGCCCCCGCCATCAGCTCCGTCCAGTCCCGCGCGTCGCTGGCGCGACCGCCGGTCACCAGCTCGGTCAAACGGGTGACTTCGAACCCGGCGTCAGCCAGGACTTGCGGCAGCTGGTCGGGCTCGCCAAACCGCGACCTCTCCGAGGTGTAGCGCGGCAGGCTGAGGTAGTGCCTCCGGGCCAGCGGGACCAGTCCCTGGAAGAACAGTTCCTGGGCCCTTGTGCTCAGGCTTCGGCGCTGACAGGAGACTGCCAGGCGGCCGCCCGTGCGAAGGACGCGGTTCGCCTCGGCGAGAGCCTCGGTTGGATCGGCCAGGTAGGCCAGCGTCTCGCCCATCGTGACCAGATCGAACGAGGCCGGCCGAAAGACCAGGTGCTCGGCCGCCATGCCGAGGAACTGGACGTTCTTGGCCCTCCTCGAGCGCGCAATGGACAGCATGTTGTCCGAAAGGTCGATGCCGATCACCAGGCCGGGGCTCACACGCGGGGCGACCAGATGGGCCACCAGCCCGGTCCCCGTCCCGACGTCCAGGACGTGCTCGTTCTTGGACGGGGTGGCGAGATCGACCAGGCGGCCGGCGACCCGTCCGTGCTGCCCGCCGGCCCAGGTGTCGTAGACGGGAGCGATGCGGTCGAAGAAGTCGACCAGATGGTCGACCATCTCGTCAGTGGAATCCGGGTCCATCAACGCCACTGGTCTCTGCTTAACCTTTCTCGACGACTGGGGGCACGGCTGCTACGATGCTAGCTCCCTGAAATCCTGACTCGACCTCCTTATGGAGGTGCAAGCCCCTCTTGTTGCCGGAGTTGGGATGAAAGTATGGAAAACGTAACGGAGGATTCCATGGCTCAAGCTGAAAAAACCGCCGCCCAGGCCGCAAGCACCGCACAGAACGGCGGCAACAACGTCGTCAGTCTCGGCCCCCGCGACATCCTGCAAGGGCGGCTGGAGATCCAGGGCGACCTCAAGATCGCCGGCAACGTCGAGGGCGACCTCAAGGCCAGCGGCGACGTGACGGTCGACTCGACGGCCACGATCCAGGCTGCGATCGAGGGCGCCAACGTCAACGTCCGCGGCCAGGTCACGGGCAACGTGACCGCCCGGCGGCGCCTGACGCTTGGCGGCTCCGGCCGGCTGAACGGCGACGTCAAGGTCAGCCGCCTCACGGTCGAAGACGGCGCCACCCTTAACGGCAACGTCACGATGTCGTCGGAGAAGGGCTAGCCCGGACTCTTCAACCTCCGCCGCCCTCGGCACGCCGCACCGCCGGCAGGACGACCGTTTCGACGTAGCGGTTGGCCGCATCCATGGCGTTGTGCACAATCCGCCACTCGAGCTGCTCCAGGAGAACCTGGTCACTGTTCAGCTGAGCCAACCGCTGCCGCCAGAACGCGCTGTCCAGGTTGAGGCCCGGTCGCGGGCCGCGCTGAGAGCTGGGGTGGATCTCCGCCACCGCAGGCAGGGGCGACCCGGCATCCCCAACCGCGTCAGGCGCGTGGACCTCGGGTGAGGCGAGAACCGGCCGGCCGGCGTTCTGGACGACGTTCCAGATGACAATCCCCAACGTGCCGACGACTATGACTTCGGCGGCGATCAGCCAGGCGAGCGGTGAGCGGAGAAAGTTGCGCATGCGCCCACGCTAGGCGGCGCCAGGGCGCCACGGAACCCAGCCTGTTAAGAGCGCCGGATCGCACGCAAGGCCGTCAGGCCGCGCTCGATCGTCGGGAGCTTTTTCGGGAAGCTGAACCTCACGTGCCCGCGACCGAGCGCGGGGTCGTGGTAGAAGCTCGAGGCCGGGACGGTCGCGACCGCAGCTTCCTCGATCAGTCTTCGCGCGAAGGCGACATCGTCACGAGCGCCGAATGACTGGATGCCGGCCATCACGTAGTAGGCGCCGTCCGGCGCGGCGACTTCGAAACCGCACTCCGCCAGGCCCGCGATCATCGCGTCGCGCCGCTCGTGGTAGTCGCCGAGCAGCTCCGCATAAAAGGACGGGGGAAGCTCAAGCGCCTCGGCGATGGCGATCTGGAGGGGGTGGGCCGCGCCGACCGTGAGGAAGTCGTGGACTTTCCGGATCCCGGCGGTCAGCGTGGGCGGCGCGATGAGCCATCCAACGCGCCACCCGGTGACCGAAAAGGTCTTGCTCGCGCCGCTGATCGTGATGGTGCGCTCCGCCATTCCCGGAAGCGTGGCGATGCTGATGTGGCGCCCGCGGTAGACGAGGTGCTCGTAGATCTCGTCGGTGATCGCTATCGCGTCGTGTTCAAGGCACAGCTGCGCGATGAGCTCCAGTTCCGTCTTCGAGTACACCTTGCCCGTCGGGTTGTGCGGGGTGTTGACCACGATCGCCCGCGTCTTGTCGTTGAACGCCTCGCGAAGCTCGTCGAAGTCGATCGACCAGTCCGGCGGGCGCAGCGCGACGTAACGCGGAACGGCCCCGCTGAGGATGCAGTCGGGACCATAGTTTTCGTAGAAGGGCTCGAAGACGATGACCTCGTCCTCGGGGTCGACCACGGCCAGCATCGCGGCGATCATCGCTTCGGTCGCGCCGCACGAAACGGTGACCTCGGTCTCGGGGTCGACCTGGCGACCCCAGGCGGCTGACTGCTTGCGTGCAATCGCGGTGCGCAGCTGCGGCGCGCCCCATGTCGTCGCGTACTGGTTGTAGCCGTCGCGCAAGGCTCTGGCCGCGGCGTCGAGGATCCGCGGGTCCGGGTTGAAGTCTGGAAATCCCTGCGCGAAGTTGACCGCCTTCTCCGGGCCATGGAGCGCCAGGTTCAACCGCGTCATCTCGCGGATGACCGACTCGGTGAAGCTTTCGGCCTTCAGCGAGAGTCGGATCGATGACTCAGTGCCCGGGATCTGCGCGCTCCAGGTGAAGGTCGGTGCTCGAGCACGAATAGCATCGCGCGGGGCGTTCGAGGCTGCGCTCCCACCAACCGCAGACGCTGCACGTCCATCGCGTCTTGGCAAAGAAGTCGAGCACGTCTGAGCGGCTCAGGAGGCCGACCATCTTCCCGCCGCGGACTACGGGCACGCGACGGATCCGCTCGCCGATGAGCAGGCGCGCCGCCTCGTCGATGCCCGTCTCCTCCGTGACCGAGATGACACGCGGGCTCATGATGTCGCGCGCGACCTTTCCCTTCTTGGAGAAGACATCCGTCTCCGAAACGATGCCGACCACATGACCTTCATCGGCGACAACGGGCGCGCCCGTGATGCGCTTGGAGATCAGGGTGCTGGCGATCTCCTCGACCGGCGTGTCCTCGCGAAAAGTGACCACGTTTCGCGTCATCACATCCTTGACCGGGATCATCAGTTGGCGAGCAGTGTAGCCACGGTCTGGAGGTTGGCGTTGCCGCCGCTCAGGATCAGACCGGTGCGTGCCCGAGGCAGCTTGCCGGAGATGTAGGCGGCCAGCGGCAGCGCCCCGGTCGGCTCGAGCGCCAGATGCATTCGCGACCACGCTATCCGCACGGCGTCCGCGATCTGGTCTTCGGTCACGGTGACGATCTCATCGACCAGACGGTGCTCGAACATGACCTCGAAGTTACGCGCCCCGATGGCCGTCGTGCGGACCCCGTCGGCGAGCGTCCTGGGCGAGCCGGCGAGAGTCTGGATGCTGCCTGCTCTCCATGTGCGGTAAGCGTCGTCGGCAGCGGCGGGTTCGACTCCCACCACCTTCAGGCCGGCGTTGTGATGCTTGGAGGAGATCGCCGTCCCGGCCAGCAACCCTCCCCCGCCGACAGGCGCCGCGACCACATCCAGACCCGGCTCATCTTGCAGGAGCTCGCGCGCGGCCGTGCCCTGGCCGTGGATCACGTTCCAATCGTCAAACGGATGCACAAGCGTGAATCCGCGCTCCGCCATCACCTCGCGCAAGCGCTGCTCGCGGTTCGCGAAGGTGATGCCGTCCTGCATAACCTCCGCGCCCAGGGCGCGTGTCGCGGCAACCTTGGCCGGGTTGGCGTCCTCGGGGATGAGGATGAGCGCTGGCAGCCCGACGGTTGCGGCGGCCAGGGCGACCGCCTGGGCGTGGTTGCCCGAGCTGACGGCGATCACGCCTGCCGGTCGAGCGCTGCCGTCGACCAGTGACAGCACGGCGTTGAAAGCGCCGCGCGGCTTGAACGAACCCGTGACCTGGAAACACTCCGGCTTCAGGCGCAGGTCCGGGTCGAGGTCGGTTGTCAAGACCGGGGTGCGCCTGAGGTGGCTCCGAATTCGCTCGGCCGCCCTGCTGACCTGCTCGGCGTGCTGCTCTACGTAAGTCAAGCTGCTGCTGAGTCGCGTTCGGCGGCCGTCTGCGGACGCGGCGCCCGCTTGACGTTGGTGAGCACGATGCCCGCGAGGATCACAGCCATGCCGGCCACCATCGGCACGCTGACCGCCTCGTGCAGCAAGAGCACTCCCCAGAACACAGCCGTCACCGGCACGACGAGCGTGACGGCGGTCGCGCGCACCGCGCCGAGGGTGTTCATGACGTAATAGAAGAGCAGATAGGCAATCCCCGTGCCGCCCACGCCCAGCGCCACCACCGCTGCAAAGGAAATGATGCGGAAGTGGAAATGTGGCAGCGCAGGGGCCGCGATCGGAATCGCAAGCAGCGCGGTGGCAAAGGTCTGGCCGAGACTCTGCTGGTACACACCGATGCCGCGAAGCTTCGTGCGTTGGTAAAGCGCGGCCAGTGCGTACGAGAACGCGGCAATAAGGACGGCGAGCACACCGAGGAAGCTGCCGCTCAGGCCATGGGCCGCGATGTCCGGCAAGACCAGGATGATCACGCCGGCGATCCCGATCAGCACTCCGACGTAGTTGAGCGGAGTCGGGCGCTCGGCGGGCACGACCCAGAAGACGAGGATCGCCGTCCACAGCGTCGCGGTCGCGTTGAGGATGCTGGCGAGCCCGCTCGTGATGCGCTCCTCGCCCCACGCGATCGCCGCCCATGGCAGGAGCGCGTTGATCACAGCCATGATCGCGAAGGGAAGCACCCATCGCTTCCAGTCCGGCCCGAAGAGCGGCTTTCCAGTCACCCGCAGGATCACCGCCAGGGCGACTGCGCCCGAAGCCGAACGGACGAGGACCAGGCCGGTCGGACCCATATCCTGGACGCCGATCTTGATGAAGAGGAACGACACGCCCCAGATCAGGGCGAGTCCGGTGAAGGCGACGTAGGGCAGCAGGGGGTTCCTGGCGTCAGACACGGGTTGCCCACTCGTCCGTGGAGAGCACCAGCGTGACCGGGCCGTCGTTCTCGATGCCGACTGCCATGTCGGCTCCAAAGCGGCCCGTCTGAGTTTCTATTCCCCGCTCGCGGAAGCGCAGCGCGAAAACCTCGTAGAGCTGCTCGGCCCGCGCGGGGTCTCCGGCTTTCAAGAGGCTCGGCCGGCGGCCGCGGCTCATGTCGGCGAAGAGCGTGAACTGTGACACGATCAGCGCCGCGCCCCGCACGTCGACCAGGCTGAGGTTCATCTTCCCCGCCTCGTCGGCGAACACGCGTAGGTCGATGATCTTGTCGGCAAGCCGGCGCACGTTGTTTTCTTCGTCATCACCTGCTGCACCCACCAACAACACAAAACCGGCGCCGATGGTTGCACGGTGCGTGGTTCCTGTGTCCTCCCAGCTCACCGAGCCAGAGGTGACGCGCTGGGCGACTACCCTCACCCGCGCCTTAATCGATCTTGGGGCCGAAATGCGGCTCGGCGCGAATCAGGGAATCGATGTAGCGGAAACGGTCGTAGCGATGCTGCAGCAGCTGCGATGAGGGCTCGTCCAGAAGCGGCTTCATGTGCCGATAGAGCGCATCGTCGAGCGCCCTGGCCGCGGCGTCGTAGTCCGCGCTTGCGCTTCCCTTCGGTTCTGGGACGACTTCCTCGACCACGCCCATGCCGACGATCTCACGCGAAGTGAGCTGGAGCTGCTCCGCAGCCTCGACTTTGCGCGAGTTGTCGCGCCACACGATCGAGGCTGCCGCCTCAGGGGAGGCCACGGAGTAGATCGAGTTCTCGAGCATGATCACGCGGTCCGCCACGCCCATGCCGAGCGCGCCTCCGCTTCCGCCCTCACCGATCACCGCGGCGACTATCGGGACCGGGATCCGAAACCACTCCATGATCGCCTGGGCGATCGCGGCGGCAATGCCCCGCTCCTCGGCTCCGGCGCCAGGGTACGCGCCGGGCGTGTCGATGAGCGAGACGATCGGAAAGCCGAACTTGGCCGCCTGGTGCGCCAAACGAAGCGCCTTGCGGTAGCCCTCGGGATGCATCATCCCCCAGTTCCTGCCCACGCGCTCCTTCAGGCTGCGGCCTTTCTGGTGGCCGAGGAACATGGTCGTGCGGCGATGCCAGGTACCTACGCCCCCGACGAGCGCCGGGTCGTCCGCGGCCAGGCGATCGCCGTGCAGCTCGATGAAGTCCGGCGCAAGGCGGCGGATGTAGTCGAGCGAGTAGGGGCGGTCCGGGTGCCGCGCCAGCTCGACGATCTCCCAGACGCTCATGAATACATCTCCAATAGGTGCGCCAACAGAGGCCGCAGCTCAGTTCGTGGGACTACCACGTCGACCTGCCCGTGCGCGAGCTGAAACTCCGCGCTCTGGAACCCAGGAGGCAAATCGGCATAGGTCGCCTGCTTGATCACCCGCGGTCCGGTGAAGCCGATCGCGGCGCCCGGCTCGGCGATGTTGATGTCGCCCAGCAACGCAAGCGATGCTGCTGTGCCGCCGAATGTAGGGTCGGTCAGGACCGAGAAGAACGGCACGCCCGCGTCATGCAGCCGACCGACCGCCGCGTTTACCTTCGCGAGCTGCATTAGCGCGAGAACCCCTTCCTGCATGCGCGCGCCCCCTGACGCGGACACAAGCACATACGGGGTCCCGGTCGACGCGGCCTGCTCCATCCCGCGGGCCAGGCGCTCGCCCGCGACGATGGAAAGCGTCCCGCCGACGAATCCGAAGTCGAAGGCGGCGAGCCAGATTGGTTTCTTCGCGAGCGTGCACGTGCCGGTGCGCACGGCCTCGTTGAGGCCTTGCTCCAGAAGCGTCTCGACCGTTTGCTGGTAGCGCTTCGGAACCGTCCAGTTCAGCAGGTCGTGCGAACGCACGTCGGTCCAGCGCTCGAGCCACGAGCCCTGATCGGCGATCAGCGGGACCCAGACATCGGCGCC
>VBDS01000043.1 GCA_005889085.1 Chloroflexota bacterium
CATATTGCTTCTCCCTGGCCGGCGATCTGGTTCCAGTCCGCAGAGCCAACTGCGACGCACTCCGACGCGCGGCGGCCTAGACCTGTTACAGGCCGCAATCACTATAGAAACGAAACTCGAGCCAGAACTTCCCGAGGACCACAAGGCCGACCGCCTATTTAGGTAATGCGCTGCGCTGACCGCGTTTTCTCTATAAGCGAATTGCCTGAGTAGCGCGCCGGCGGGGGCCTCTTCCGCAGTAATGCGGGAAGCGCCGTGATGTCGAGGAGGGGGTGGCGAGGCATTCGCTCATTTCCCAATGGAGGTGGGCACTATGGACTCATTCGTCGATTTCGTACCGAGTCGGACAACACTCATACGCCGGCTCATCATCAACGCGTCGGTAATGCTCGCAGCAGGCTTTCTGATCCTTTCGCGTACATCGCCCGCGCTGGCTGCGGACAACGGGCACGGCCAGGGCAAGGCACATGACCACACCAGTGCTTCCGCGGTTGCGAACCGCCACGACACCGCCAAGGCGTCAAACCAGGAGCACATAGGCGGAGGCGCGGGAGGTGAGGGCGGCAAGGGGCCAAACGGTAAGGGCGCGGCAAAGGGTGGCTCTTCGGCGTCAGCCGCGGCACATGTGGGTGCGAGGACCGGAAACAGCGACCACAAGATTGCCGGCCACGGCCATCAGGAGGAAGCGATGGCCAGCCCGGGCACCGTCGGAGCCTCGACTGGTGACTCTGCCGCCGCCATGGCGAGCACTCGCAGCGTCGGGTCGTCGACCGGCAGCGGCAATGCATCGACCGGCAGCGTCAGCGGGTCGACAGGCAGCGCTAATGCATCGACCGGCAGCGGCAACGCATCGACCGGCAGCGGCAACGCATCGACTGGCAGCGGCAATGCATCGACCGGCAGTGTCAGCGGCTCGACCGGCAGCGGCAACGCATCGACCAGCAGCGTCAGCGGCTCGGCCGGCAGCGCCGGCGGATCGACCGGCAGCGTCGGCGGCTCGACCG
>VBDS01000044.1 GCA_005889085.1 Chloroflexota bacterium
GGTGGAGTTTTGGGCGGCGTCCTCTTCCTTCTCGGGGCAATCGGCATCAGGTCGAAGCCTCGGCGTTAGTCCGAAGAGCAGGAAGCGGGCTCGCAAGCGCGGGCCCGCTTTTTTCCGCCCACCGACGCGTGGCGCAGGCTTTGAGTCGAGCGCGCGTTGACACTCTTGCCGAACGTTTGTTAGTGTGACGCGGGTCTTCAGGGTCTGCGGTCGCGCAAGAAGGAGACCAGGGGTAGGTACGCGGTGCGCATCAATCGCTACATGACCCATGGCGTGGTGCTCGCGATAGCGTTCGCCATGTCTGGTTACACCGCCGTCGACAGAAGCCTCTTTCCTGCCTTCCGTGCAGCTGCAGTCACCGCCGCCGCCGCTGACGAATCAAATGCCGTCGGGGACGTCTCGCTGGGTCGTGACAGCGTCATCATCAAACCGCTTTCCGTCCCCACGTCCGCGCTTGCGAGCCGCGCACCCATCGTGCACATCGTCGCTGACGGAGACACACTGGAAAGCATCGGCCGGCAGTTCAAGCTCCCGTGGAGGGACGTCGTCTGGTCGAATCCGGGCCTGCGTATGCCGCTCAAAGTCGGACGATCCCTACTGCTGCCGCCCGCGCCGGGCGTCGTGGTCGTCGTCAGGAAGGGAGACACACCCGCGAGCCTCGCCGCCACTTATGGCGTGGATGTAAGCACCTTGCTCGGTTTCAATCGGACTCGTGGCCCGCAGCTGATGCCCGGCACAGTGCTCGTCATTCCTGTCGATCCCGCGCAGGGTCCGAACCTGAGCACCGGTGTGCCGGCCGACCCGGTAGACCCCGGCCAGTTCCTGTGTCCGATCGCCGGCGCCAAGATCATCCAGCAGTTCGGACCGACGTCGTTCGCGATAGAACCGCCCTTCGACGGTTATCTGCATTTCCATACCGGCGTCGATTTGCTGGCGGGCTACGGCACGTCAATCGTCGCGTCCGCGGGTGGAAGAGTTACAGCAGCAGGTCCTGCGGATTACTTCGGGATTCGGGTCGAGGTCACTGACGCTTTCGGTCTCGTCGAGGTGTACGCCCACATGTCGCAGGTGGCCGTGGCTGTTGGGCAGGAAGTTCAGCAGGGCGATAAGGTCGGTTACGTCGGCAGCACAGGTCTCTCAATCGGCGCGCATCTGCATTTCCAGCTCGAAGTCGGTCGTGTGCCGGCTGCTCCAGGGCCGTTGATCGGCTGCTGAAGAACCGCTCGACAAGCTGTCGCGCGCGCGTCTTCTATCAGTGGGAGTCAGGGCCGCCACGAAACGTGGGACCGATGCCCCACGCCGGTCCGGCTTGACCCATTGGCGGGCCTGATGGCCATACCTACCATGCAGGCAGGGAGCGGCAGACCGGGTACGGTTCGGTGCCGTCCAGGCGGGAAGCACGGCCCGTGTGGGTCAGCGAAGAGCCTGTCGCTCCCGCCAGAACCTTGCCCGGCATCGTGGGCCGGGTCCTTCCAGAGGGCAGATCACAGAAGGCAGGTAATCCAATTCGCGCGGTAGTCACCGGAGCGGCGGGATTCATCGGCTCGCACCTTTGCGACCGGCTGCTGGCAGACGGCCACGACGTCGTCGGCCTCGATTGCTTCAGGGACTCCTACTCCAGAGGGCTGAAAGAGCAGAACCTCGCGGCTGCACGTGGCTCGCGTGGCTTTTCCTTTTGCCACCTCGACCTGGTTGAGGACGACTTGAGCTCGGTCCTCGACGGGGCCGAGGTCGTCTACCACCTTGCCAGTCGTTCCGGGCTCGGCGTCTCGACCGGTCGTGAGTTCGACCAGTACATCTTCGACAACGTGCTCGCGACCCAGCGGCTCCTCGAGGCGCTCGCAGGCAGGCCGATCACGCGTCTGGTCTACGCAGGCAGCTCCTCTGTTTACGGCGAAGCCGAAATGCTTCCGACCAAAGAATCGTCTGTGCCACGCCCGTTGTCCACGTACGGAGCGACGAAGCTCGCGGCGGAAAACCTCGTCCAGCTCTATGGGCGGAATTTCGGGCTGCCGGTAACGGTGCTCCGCTACTTCACCGTCTACGGACCTAGACAGCGCCCGGACATGGCGATCTCACGATTCATGCGAGCGCTCATTCAGGGCGACGAGATCGAGGTCAACGGCGATGGCGAGCAGACTCGCGACTTCACGTTTGTCGCTGACGCCGTCGAAGCAACTGTCCGAAGCGCCACCGCCCACGTTGACGGCGACGTGCTCAACATCGGGGGCGGAAGCCGGTCCACCATCAACGACGTCCTGGCCACGCTGGCGGACATCTCGGGGACCACGATCCGCCCCCGTCATTTGCCGGCCGCCGCCGCCGACCAGAGGCACGCCGCAGCCTCGATCAACCTCGCCCGATGGCGCCTCAGCTGGGAACCCCGGGTCACCCTGCGGAACGGCCTGGCCAGCCAGTGGGACTGGTTCCAGCAGCTGTTGGCGCGAGAGCTGCCTGTAAGCCGCGATCCTTTGACTGTCTGACGACTAGCAGCCGCTGAAGGGGCACCGCCTTATGCTGTCGGCGCCTTGTCCGATCGCAGGCGCTATCCGCGGGTCCAGGCCGACATCATGTGCAGGCCCGCCGGCAACGAACTGTTTCACCACAGGCGCAATGCGCAAGACATCAGCTTGGGCGGGATGCGCGTCTACTCGGACGAGGATTACGAGGTCGGCAGCCGCCTCGACCTCGACGTGCTGATTCCGTCCCAGGCGCCGGTCCGGTGCTGGGCCACGGTGGTCTGGCGGACCGAGCTTGGCGTTGGCGCCCCGGCGAAGTTCGATGTCGGTCTCATGTTCACCGACATGGCGCCGTCGGACATACAGCGGTTGGCGGGCGTGCTCGTTCCGGTCCGCTGAGCCGCCTGCACCATGTGGCAGTTTGTGGTGGGGCTTCTGGTCGGAATCACACTCGGCGTCCTCATCATGGCGGCGCTGGTTGCCGCGAGTCGCAGACCCTAACCGTCCTAGAAGGACCGGGACAATTGACTTCATTACGGCCAAGGGCCGCGCCGTGACACGTATGGAAATGCCCATTCAAATCGTGACCGCCAACCGCTTACTTTTCATTACACAAGAAGGTGCAGCGGGCAGAGCGAATCAATCAAGCAGAGTCAACGTTTGGGTTGACTCGTGCAGCAAACGGGCCGTTTCCGTACGAAGCCACGCTCAAACGCTTGCTCGACATACTGCTTGCTGGCCTCGGGCTGCTGGCGACGCTCCCGCTGTGGCTCGCGATCGTCATCGCGATCCGGTTTGACTCTCCCGGGCCGGCGATCTTCGTCCAGACGCGCGTAGGCCTCCACGGCCGCCACTTCCGCTTTTACAAATTCCGCTCGATGTACGCCGATGCCGAGCATCGAGTCGCGGAACTTCAGTCCAGCAATGAGGTGTCCGGGCCGGTTTTCAAGATGCGCAGCGACCCTCGTGTGACCGGGGTCGGCAACCTTCTCCGCCGCACGAGCCTCGACGAGCTGCCGCAGCTGCTCAACGTGCTGAAGGGGGAGATGAGCCTCGTCGGGCCAAGGCCGCCGCTTCCCAAAGAAGTCGAGCAGTACCGACCCGGCGATGCGATCCGGCTCAGCGTGAAGCCGGGCCTGACCTGTCTCTGGCAGATCAGCGGCCGTTCGACGGTCGGCTTTGACCAGTGGATGGAGTTCGACCGCGAATACATCCGAAAAATGTCGCTGCAGCTCGACCTGAGCATCCTCGTGCGCACGGTGTGGGCCGTCCTCAGCTGCAGGGGAGCATATTGACCGGAGTTCTCGGTGCGCTGCTGGCGCTGCCGGGCGTGGTGTTCGCGGGCTTCGGCCTGTACCTTCTGATTCTTGCGCTCGCGAGCGCGTCCGGGCGCCGCGAACAACCCGTGGTGGCCGCACCCGCAAATCGGCTCGTAGTCATCGTTCCGGCGCACAACGAGGAGCAGCTCGTCGCGCGCTGCGTGACTTCGCTCCTTGCCCAGAGCTACCCGCGGGCGCTCTATCGGGTGGTTGTAATCGCCGACAACTGCTCGGACGGCACGGGCTCGATCGCGGCCGCCGCCGGCGCGGAAGTCATGGTCCGCTCCGAGGCGGATGCCCTGGGCAAGGGCCGGGCCCTGCGCTGGGCCACAGACCAGCTCCTGGCGGCGCCGGACCGGCCCGATGCCGTGGTCGTCGTCGACGCGGATTCAGTGGCGGATCCAAATCTGTTGAGCGCCCTCGAGGCTGAGCTCGGCCGCGGTCACTCCGTCGTCCAGGCCGACTACAGCGTGCTGACCGACGAGCTCAGTTCACCCCGGACCCAGCTCGTGGCGGCCGGCTTCCTGCTCTTCCATCGAGTCCGCTTCTCGGGTCGCGCCAGGCTGGGCATGTCCGCCAACCTGGTCGGGAACGGGATGCTGTTCAGCCGAGCCGCGCTCGAGGCGCACCCGTGGAGCGCGTTCAGCGGCGTCGAGGATCTCCAGTACTCGATCGAGCTTCGTCTGGCCGGGGTCGGCTTGCGTTTCGCGCCGCAAGCGTTCGTGTCCGGTCCGGGGCCGGCGACGCGCGCGGGCGAAGTTCGGCAGCGTCTGCGCTGGGAGGGTGGCCGGTTCCATGTCGTCAAAACCCGACTGTGGGTGATTGTCCGGACGGCGATTGCAAGACGTGATCCGCAGCTGCTCGACGCCGCCCTCGACCTGGCAACCCCGCCGCTCGGACTGCTCTCGATGGCGACGGGCGCGGGCCTCGTCGTCGTCGCCGCCGCGGCTGCGCTGGGCCTCGCGCCGATCTGGGCGCTGATCCCCTGGCTGGTCGCCCTGACGGCGATACCGGCCTTCGTCTTGATCGGCCTGCGTGCCGCACGTGCCCCGCGCAGCATGTGGACCGCGGTCGCCAGGGCGCCGTTCTACCTCGCCTGGAAACTTGCCCGGTACGCATCGCTGGTGAGTGGATTCGATCCCAACCGTTGGGATCGTTCGGACCGATCGAATACCTCCGCCTCAAGGCGGGTCGAGATCGCGGGAGTGCCCATCGACGCCGTTGACATGCGGGCGGCCATCGCGCGAGTTCGAGGCGCAATTGGGGCGGGTCGGCTCTTCCAGGTCTCGACGATCAACCTCGATTTTGTCGTCCGCGCGCAGACGGATCCCGACGTGATGCGCATCTTCCGGCGCACTGGCATGAACCTCGCGGACGGCTCTCCGGTGGTCTGGCTGGGCAGGCTGCTCGGTGTCGAGATGCCCGGCCGAGTCGCCGGTGCTGACTTCGTGCCGGCGATGATCCGGGACCTGGCGGGCTCAGGCGCTCGGCTGTTTCTTCTGGGAGGCGAAGGCGGCGTGGCGGCCGCGGCCGGGGAACGCCTCGGTCAGCTGTATCCGGGGATCGTGATCGCAGGAACGTACGAGCCGCCCCGCGCTGCAGTCGAAGACATGAACAACGCCGAGATACTGGCGCGGATCGCCGAGGCGAAGGCCGATGTATTGCTCGTGGCACTTGGACATCCGAAACAGGAGCGCTGGATCGACAGGCATCGCGACCAGCTTTCGGTGTCCGTTGCGATCGGTGTCGGCTGCGTGCTCGACCTCATCGCCGGCCGCAGCCGGCGGGCCCCGCGCTGGATGCAGATCGCCGGCCTCGAGTGGCTCTACCGGTTGGCGCAGGAACCGCACAGGCTGGTTCGGCGCTACCTGACCGACGCGGTATGGCTGGTCCCCATCGCCGCCGGCGTGGTTCGCTCACGGCTGGCTGCGCCGCGCGCAGTCGACACGGCCTGACGTTTCTAGACGCTGACTGAAAGTTTCTGCGCCGAGGACGCGCGCTCGAGAAGCCGGTCGGCGCGCGCACACACCTCCCCGGCTGTGATGCGCCGGAACGAGCTGTTTTCAAGACAGTTGGCCGTGTGGCACTGGCTCTGGCCGAAAAGACAGTGTGGGTTGGGAGCCGGAGCGCGACCCGGGCCCTCCCAGTACTGAACTGACTCCATCAAGACGCCGGCCTCCTCGGAGAGCGGCCCGTTTCTCACCTGGGGCTCGATTCCGAACAGGATCACGGCGGGGATCCGCTGCGCGATGGCGATCTGCGTGAGGGCGCTGTCGGCCGCGACCACGAGAGCAGCGCGGGAAACGACGTGAAAGAGCATCGGCAAGGAGGTCAATCCCTGGATCGACGCAGGCACGGTGCTTTGGCGCGACAGGTCGGCGAACTTCCGTAGCTCGAAGTCCTCCTCCGTGCCAACTACGACCACCTTCAAGTCGTGGCGCGATGCGAGGTGATCGGCGAGCGCGCCCCATTTCTCGCTGCTCCATTCGTAGCAGCCCCAATGTGCGGCGATCTGAAAGACCGCAAACCGCGTGCGGGTGGTGATGCCTCGCCCGGCGAGAATCTCATCGGCCCGCACCTGGTCCGCCTCGGGCACCCAGCTGAGACGGGGGAGGACGAGACTGGCCTCCAGGCCCAGAGCTCGGACCAGGGCCGCGTTGGTCAGCCGGTTCGACTGGACCCTCGGCTCAGGTCCGAGGTCGTGCGTGAGCAGCCGGCCGGCCAGGCCGGGCTGGTGATAGCCGGCGCGCACCCGTGCGCCGCTCGCCAGGCCAAGCACGGCGCTGGAGCGGGGGCTGGACCGAAGCGATAAGACGATGTCGAACCGACCGGCCGTGCGGGTCAGCAGACTGAGGCGCCGGGCCTCGGTCGCCAGCGCGGAACGGTGGCGATAGCCAAACCCGTAGAGGATCTCGTCAACGAACGGGCACCCTTCGAGCGCCCCGCGCACATATTCGTTGGCGACCAGAGCGATGTGCGCGTCCGGATAGCCGGCGCGGAGGTCGCGGAGAGCCGGGAGCGCTGTCACGATGTCGCCAAGGTGGCCCCGCGCGATCACCATGATGCGCGGCCTGCCGGGCCGATTCACGGGCTCCATTTGACATCGCAAACGGTCGCCGCCGCGTAGGCAAGTTGCGAACTGCGTAGGCCTCTGTCCCGGCCGAGCGGGAATCGCGGAGCCCCAAGGCCGGCTCCTGGCTTCAGGTGCGACCTGTCCCAAGCGACGACAGGACTGGCGCCTCATGTGTGGTCGCGGATCGAGCCATAGCATGGGGTGGTCGATCGTTTCCCCCGTGCGTGGCTCGGCCGGGAGACTTTGAATCCCACACTCGAATTTCCTGACAACAGTCAAATGGAACTATGGCCAGATACGTAGACATCCTGTTTCGCCACTGGACCCGCTTCGCGGTGATCCTGTTCCTTCTCCCTACGCCCATCAGCATCGCGACGCTCATCTACTTCCGAACGTATCAGGCGGCGACGGACATCTGGGTTGAGAATCCGACGTACTTTGGCTCGAGCACCAACCTCGTAGGCTCCAGCGGGATCTCGGGTTGGAACCAGTACCTGACCCCGGCGCAGAACGAGGCAGACGAGCTCAACCAGTACCTCCAGACGACGTCGTTCCTTTACGCGGTGGGGGATCGGATGGCCGCCGACGGCATGTCGGACGCGAAGGAACGCAACAAGCTCATCACGTCGATCCCCAAGAACCTGAAGGTCACGCCGAACGGCTCCCACCTGGTGGCCATCACGTTCTCCTGCAGTCTCGCCTCCGAGTGCACCGAGACCCTGAAGGCGACGATCGTGGTGTTTCAGGATCGTCTAACGGAGGCCCTCAAGGCACAGGAGCAGCTCTCGACCACATTCCTTCAGAGCCAGGTCGCGGCGGCTCAGCAGCGATCCAATGACTCCGAAGTCGCTCTCCAGAAATACATCTCCGAGCACCCTGGTCTTCCTCTCACCCTGACCAGCGGCCAGACCGGTATTCCGCAGCTCGATCAGCTGGTGACGCGGGCGCAGCAAGACCGGGACACGCTGACTCAGCTCCAGAGCCAGCTCGGCCAGGCTCAGTACACGTTCGCCGCGGCGGATCAGTTCATCCGCACGAGCACCAAGGTCATTGACAATCCCGGTATCACCGCGGGCGGCTTCCTCGGCGACGGCAGCAGCCTGAAGCGAGCGGCGGTGGTGTGGCTGGCCGCCGTTGGAGTCGCTGCCGTCTACCTCGCGCTCCTCGTTTGGATGGACAAGACGGCGCGCGACGTCCGGGAGCTGGCTGGGCGCCTTTCGGTGCCTGTCCTGGCGACGGTGCCGCTGCTCACCGCGAAGGAGAGATTCTGATGCGGGCCTATCCAGAGGCAGGCCCGACCAAAGCGTTGCCGGATCCATCGGAGTCGCTGGACACCGCGCTGAGCCCACGGCCGGCCATGCCCGGATACGTCGCGCGCAACGAAGACGTGCTCCTCGGCTTCACCCTCCCGCCGCAATTCATCGATCGATGCCGCCAGGCCTATCTGCGTATCCCACATGATCCGGATGACGGCCCACGCCAGATTGGCGTTACGAGCGCGAGCCACGGCGAGGGCAAGACTTCAATCGCGCTCGGCCTCGCCACCGCGATCGCAGCCGACACCCTGGAGCCGACCCTCCTCCTCGAATGCGATCTCGAACGCGGATCGCTCGACCGCCGCCTGGGATTCAAGCGCACGCCCGGTCTGAGTGACTGGCTCGACGGCGAGTCGCGGCTGCGCGTCCTGCGAGCCGCGCCGCTGCCGAACCTCTTCGTGATCCCCGCCGGCTCGGCGACGATCGACCCCGCCCGCGTCTTCTATCAGTTGAGCGAGAGCCGCTTGATGGCCGAGCTTCAGCCGCGTTTCGCGAACATCGTGATCGACCTGCCGCCGGTGCTCGACATCGCCTACGGCTCACTGGCGTCCAAGCTGGCTGACCGCATCGTCCTCGTCGCGCGGTACGGCGAAACGCTCGTCGAAGACCTGGAAAAGGTCTCCTTCCTGCTCGGCCGGGAGCGGCTGTGCGGAATCATCCTCAACGGCACGGAGTACCGAACGCCGAACTGGCTTCGCCGCCTGCTGTAGCGGAAATATGGCCTTCTTTGCGGTCCTGGGTTTGATCCTCCTGATGGGGATTGGAGGAAGGCGTCCGAGTCGCGCTTCTTACGGCTTCGTCGCGATCGCTGCAGTGGGCGCGTCGGTATACGAGTACTTCAAATGAGATCCGGCCAATGGGGCCGGTTCACCGCGGGCCTCCTGGTCGGTTCAGTCTGCACCGCGGGTGTCGGTGTCCTGATGCTGCAGCACCCTCGCTTTGTCTCGAGGCTGGAGAGCCACCTGCAAAGCCTGCTCCCGCAGGACACCCCCGCGATCGTCAACCTCGACAGGGTGACCGTCAGCTGCCAGATCGGGTCCCCGGGAGGTCCGATCAGCCCGCTGATCTACGGGGTGGCCGGCGCCGATCCGGCGACTCTGAGTGCGCTGGGCGCGACGCTCAACCGCTGGGGAGGGAACCCGGCCGACCGGTACAACTGGGTGGTCGGGCACGCGTGGAACGCCAGTCGCGATTGGGAGTTTCGCAACCTCAACTACACCGGCGGCACGGGCAACAGCGCGGACAACTTCGTGTCGTCGACGGTCACGGCCCGCAGTGTGCCCCTGATGACAGTGCCCGCCCTGGGATGGGTCGCCAAGGACACCAACAACGACCACCGCTCGGCTGGCGTTCCGCAGCAGGGTGGGCCTCCAGTCGCTGCCGGGTCGGCCGCGATCGCCGGGTACGACCCCCACGCCAACCAGGCGGCGACGAGCGTGGCGTCGCTCCCGACCAAGCCTGGGCCGCTGAGCGACCCGGCCGACCCCAACGCGCAGGCCGTCTACCAGGACGAGTGGATCCACCACCTCGTCGACAAGTTCGGCGCCGCGCCAAAAGGCCCGACCTATTTCGCCATCGGCAACGAACCAGACCTCTGGTCGACCACCGACACCGATGTCCACCCGACCGAGATGGGCTACGAAGCGATGGTCGCGATGTACGAGCAATATGCGTCGGCGGTCAAAGCCCAGGACCCGAGCGCCCAGCTGCTCGGACCTGACGCCTCTGGCTGGACCGCCTACATGTACTCGGCGCTCGACCGGGGCAGTGACAACTACGCCACGCATGCCGATCGCAACGCCCACGGCGGTCAGCCCTTCCTCGCCTGGTGGCTGTCGCAGATCGCCAAACATGACAAGGCCGCGGGGGTTCGGACGCTCGACTACCTCGACGTCCACTATTACCCGCAGGCTTCGGGCGTCGACTCATCGGCGAGCGATCCAGCGACCCAGCAGCTTCGCATCAGGTCGACCCGGAGTCTGGACGACGCCAACTACACCGACGAATCCTGGATCGGCGTGCCGGTCAACTTGATCCCTCGCTTGAAGGCCTGGATCGCCGCCAACTATCCGGGCACAAAGCTCGCGATCACCGAATACCGGTGGGGAGGAGAGAAGGACGCGAGCGGCGCGGTCGCGCTCGCCGTGGTGCTGGGGACATTTGGTCGCGACGGCGTGGACATGGCGAGCTACTGGCAGTCACCCCCGATCGCAAGCCCAGCGGGTGCGGCGTTTCGCCTCTACCGCAACTACGACGGACATGGCGCGAACTTCGGTGACCGCTCGCTGCCGTGCCAGAGCGGAGCGGGTCAGGTCGCCGCTTTCGGAAGCCGGCACTCGGATACAGGCGAGGTCGATGTGGTGCTCGCCAACGAAGATTCGACCCACACGGCGACGGTCAACCTCAATCTCGGCGTGAGCGGTGCCCATTCCCTCGATCGGTTCAAAGTCGCGGCTGGCTCGAGCCAGATCGTCCAGGACTCGGCCGTCAGCTCGGGCGCCGCGATCAGCCTCAGCCCTTACTCGCTCACCCTGCTGCGCCTGAAGGCCGCCTGAGGTGTCGACCTACGCCGGCGACGCCGGTGCATGGGCCGACCGTGAATCGCGTCCGGTCGGGGCGTTCATCTTCGCCGGGCTCATCGCGATCCTGGTCGGAATCGGCCTCGGCCTGACCATCTATCCCCCCCTCGCCCTGCTGGCCGCGGTGCCGCCTGCATTGCTCGTGGTGAACTGGGTTGTGCGCGAGCCGGTCAGAGGGCTCTACCTGCTGCTTGCGGCAACCCTCATCTTCGAGATCTTTCCGCTCAATTTCGCCGACTCGCTCACCGATCACGTTCCATTCTTCTTGAACCTCAACAACGCCAACTCGTCCGCCGGGGTCACCGGCATTCCGATCTCACCAGCCGAGATCCTGATGCTGTTTGTGATCGTCGTCTGGCTCCTGGCTGGGATTTCCCGACGGAATCTCACGCTGGCAAGCGGACCGGTGGTCAGCGCCTACCTCGTCTTCATGCTTGTCGTCGTCGCGGCAGAGATCCACGGCGTCTTCGGCCACGGCGATTGGTTGAAGTCTTTGTGGGAGCTGCGCCCGCAGGCCTATGGCTTCGTGGCCTTTCTGATGGCGGCGAACCTCGTCAAAGACCGCCGGCAGGTCCGCAGCCTGGCCGTGGTCATGTTTCTTGCCGTCGGCCTGAAGATTGGTGTGGCCTTTTACCGCTACTTCGTGACCCTGCACGGCAGCACCGCGGGCTACGAAGCGATCATGGCCCACGAAGAGTCCTACTTCTTCGCGCTCTTCATCCTCGCCACCATCGCCGCGCTGATTTGGGGCCAGGGGATGAGCCGCGGGATGAGGGCCCTCCTGGTGGTTGGTTCGGCAGCGAGCTTTTTCGCAATGCTTGTGAATCAGCGCCGAGCCGCCGAACTGGCTTTGATCGCGGGCGTTGCCGCGATCATGCTCCTGGCGATCCGCTTCGAAGACGAGCACAGGTCGCTCTGGTTGGGGGTCACGGTGCTGGCGGTGGTGCTCATAACCACGTTCACCGTGGGCTACTGGAACCACACCACCGGGCTCACAGGTGACCTTGTGCGGCCCATCCGCTCGATGTTTATCCCCGACCAGCGTGACTATCTAAGCAACATCTATCGGGTCGCCGAAGACGCCAACATCCTCGCCAACTTCAAGACGAGCCCCCTGTTCGGCATCGGCCTTGGGATCCCGATGTTTGTGATTTTTCCGATGGCCGACATCTCGTACGTCTATCCACTCTGGAATTACATCCCTCACAACACGCTGCTCTGGATCGGGATGCGGATGGGCGCGCTCGGATGGGCTGTCTTCTGGGGCCTGGTGGGGATCGCGATCCTACAGGCATGCCGTCAGCTCGCAACGCGGAAGGATCCTTTGCTCAACACCGTCGCCGCTTTCGCGGTGGCCGCGATCGCCGCTGAGATCATCCAGGGATACAGCGACCTCCAGCTCGACAGCTACCGGAACCTCATCGTGTTCGGCGTCGTGCTCGGCCTGCTCAACCGGCTGCCGAAGCTTGCCGATGCATGACTTTGTCTTCGTTCTCGAGCAGACGCTTGGGCACGCGGCCCACAGCAAGAACCTGGAGCACGTGGTGCGAGCCGACCCTGAAGTCGACGCCACGTTCGTGCATCTCGACTTCGAGCGGCGAAACGCTTGGGAGAAGATGCCCGGCCTTGGCAACTGGTCGTTTCGCGCAAGCCTGATGGCCAGGCGTGCGCTGAAACGCCGGCTCGCGGCGCGGCGGGCGCACTCCATATTCATCCACACACAGGTGGCCGCCCTACTGGCGACGGGCATCATGCGGCGCGTTCCGACCATCGTCTCGATGGACGCCACTCCAATCAACTTCGACAGTGTGGGCAGCGCATACTCTCACTCCGCCTCGCATCCCGCCTCTGAGGCGGTGAAGCGCGTGGTCAATCGCCGGGCTTTCACTGCGGCCGCGGCACTGGTGACATGGTCCCGCTGGGCGGCCGATTCCCTACGAGAGGACTATGGCGTTCCGGACGAGAAGATCCACATTATTCCGCCTGGCGTGGACACCTCCCTTTTCTCGCCCGGCACGAGGGAGCGCCACGGCCCGGTCCGGCTTCTCTTCGTCGGCGGCGACTTCGAGCGGAAGGGCGGCCTCGACCTGCTGCAGGCGCTGGCCGGCCTGGGTGGCAACGTAGAGCTAGACGTGGTGACGGGAGATGATGTACCTCTCTCCGATCGAGGGGTGCCGGTCCGCGTGCACCGGGGACTGAGGCCCCAATCGGCTGAGCTGGTCCGGCTCTTCAGGGAGGCGGATATCTTTGTCCTCCCCACCCGCGGTGAGTGCCTGGGGCAAGCGATCGCCGAGGCCATGGCCAGCGGCCTGCCAGTCATCGCCACCTCCGTGGGGGCGATCGCGGAGCTGGTGCGCGACGGCGAGACCGGGTTCGTGGTACCGCCCGGCTCGCCCGCCCGCCTCGCCCAGGCTCTGTCCACCCTCATCGCCAATCCCCGATTGCGCGCTGCAATGGGCAAAGCGGGTCTCGACCTGGCGCGCCGGGATCACGACATGTCTCGCAACAACCGATCGATCCTCGCGTTGATGGGTGATCTGACCAGGGCTGGTGACTTCGCGATGAGCGTCACATGATCGTCGAAGCGGGCGCCAACACTGAGGTCCGGGCCGCGGTCGAGTCCCGCCGTCGATTCCTGCACGGGCTGGGTGTGCTCGCGGGCAGCCAGCTGGTGACCTGGTCGCTCACTCTTGGGTGGACGATCGTCGTCCCTCGGATTCTCGGCCCGAAGGCCATCGGCGAGCTGACCACGGCCACGTCGGCGACGAGCATTCTTCTCACAATCGTCGAGCTCGGCCTCACCGTTCTGTTGGTCCGAAAGATCGCCCAGAACAGAGGTCGAGCCGGAGAGCTGATCGCCACTGCGCTGCTCATCCAGGCGGTTCTCTACCTGCCTGCCGTGGGGGTGATGGGCATCTTCATCGGCTCGCAGCATTTCGATGCGGAACAGAGGATCGTCCTGTGGCTGGCGACCGCGGCCATGCTTCCGACCATCCTCAAGCTGCCATTCCAGTCTGCCTTCCAGGCGACCGAGAACATGGGCCGATACGCCGCGACCGCTGTCATAACCAAGCTCTTGAACTCTTTCGTCGGCATCGCGCTGGTGGTGCTCGGCTTCGGTGTCATCGCCCTGGCGGCCCTGGCCGCGGCGATCGAAGCTTTCACGCTCTTACTGAATTTTCGGTGGGCTCGCCCACATTTCAAGCTGGCCTGGCAGCTCAATGCACGACGCGCGGCGGCGCTGGCTGTTGAGAGCCTTCCGTTTTCAGCCAACTACATCATCCACAGCACCTATCTGTGGATCAACGCTGTGCTCCTCGCGATATTCACGTCAGCGACCGTCGTCGGTTGGTACGGAGTATCGAGCCGCCTGGTGACCACGCTCTATTTCCTCCCTGTCATCGTCTCGACGGCAATGTTGCCCCGGCTCTCTGCGTCGTTCGACGGCCAGTTTGCCGCTCTGCAGGCTCGTGCCAGGCCAGCGATCGAGCTCATCATCGTTCTCGGTCTCCCCATCGCCACCGGGGCAGCGCTTGTGGGCGCGCCCCTGATCGCCCTGGTGTACGGATCGCGCTTCAGTGGCTCGGCGGTCGTCCTGTCGATCCTCCTGGCGTCCGTCCCCTTCTGCTACTTCAACATCCTGATCTGGCAGGTACTGGTGGCGAGCAGCCGCCAGGTCATCTGGACCAAGGTCATGGCGGGCGCGCTGGTGGTCAACGTCCTCCTGAACCTCGTCCTCATCAACTACTGCCAGGCTCGGTTCGCGAACGGCGCCATCGGAGCGGCGATCTCGGTCGTGGTGACCGAGGGCTTGATGTCGGTCGCGGGCGTCTTGATTCTTCGCGACCTTTTGAATCGGGCATCATTTCTGCGCCTCGGGCGCGCGACTTTGGCCACCATCGTGATGGCCGCAGTGGTTGTATCGGTCAGAACGCTAGGCCTTCCGGTCCAGATTCTTGCCGGCATCGTCGTCTTTCCGACGCTTGCGGTCGCCTTGCGAGCCATCGCAGTCGAGGAGATCCGCGACGTCTACGTGGCTGTGCGAAGGCGCCGCGCGGTGGGAGTGCCTGCATGACCAGGCCGCAAGGGATGCGAATCCTACTCCTGACGCCATCGCTGCCATGGCCGCCGATGTGGGGATTCAACATTCGGGTGTTCAACATTCTTCGGCAGTTGTCTGCGCGGAACCAGGTCTCACTGCTCTGTTATGAAGGGGCTGAACCTTCCGTTGAGGCGAGAGAAAGACTCGGCGGAATTTGCGAGCACATCTTCACCGTGCCCGATGTCGAGCGGTCGATCCTTCAGCGGCGTCTGATGCAAGCCAGGGCGATGATCAGCCCTGAGTCGTTCCACCTGCAGCGCTACGTTTCAGCGCCGATGCAGGCCCGGCTGACGCGGGTGCTTCACGAAGGTGCTTACGATCTGGTGCAGGTCGAGTCCAGCGCCATGGCAGGATTCGACTTCGGACATACCCCAATCGTCCTGGACGAACACAATCTCGAGTACGAGCTCCTGCGAAGAAGCAACGCGGTCGAGGGGTCGCCCATTCGGCGCGCGTTCGCTGCAAACGAGTGCAGAAAGGTCGAGCGAGAGGAAGTCTCGACCTGGCAGAGGGCCAGGGGCTGCGTGCTTACGTCGGAGAGGGAGGAGGCGATCGTCGCCAGCGTCGCACCCGACGTCGCAACAGCCGTGGTGCCGAACGGTGTCTCCCTCGACTACTTCGAGCCCGCCGCCTCTCCGATTACGCGAGGAAGCATCGTCTTCACGGGGCTGATGACCTACCGGCCGAATGCGGACGGAGTGAGCTACTTCATACGGCGCATCCTTCCGGCGATTCGTGCTTCGCGTCCGGATGCTGTGTTCACGGCGGTGGGTTGGGGCCTTCCCGACGATGTCCGGCCGCTTCTGGGCGATGGCGTGTTCCACACGGGACGTGTAGAGGACATCCGGCCCTATGTGGCCAAGGCCTCCGTGGTGGTCGTGCC
>VBDS01000155.1 GCA_005889085.1 Chloroflexota bacterium
GAGTTCTTCCTGCGCAAAGCCTCCGACTACGACCGCTGGTTACGCGGCATGCGCCGCATGCGCGGTCGAATCCTGGAGGGGCGCTAGGGGCCGCCGGATCACGCCGGCGGCCCTTTCTGCGACCCTGCGTCTACGGAATGCCGTTTGGCGGAGGACTGGATGCCGATCCGCTGTACTGGCTGATCGGGCCTGAGTCCGAGGCCGCGATCGTCACCACCTGCACCCCGAGGTAGCCGAGGTGATTGCTGGACGAGAAGCCGAAGGGCGCGAGCCCCGGCCCTCCGGTCAGCTTGGTGGTCTCGAGCGCCTTCACGAAGCTGGCTCGCGTCGGATTGCGGCCCGCCGCCTTGATCGCCTGCACCAGGGTGTACGCCTGCGCCATACCGTAGAGGACGTTGCCATCCCAGGGGAGCGTCGATATGTATGTGTCGTGAATCCCCTTGAAGAGGCTGATCCACTTATTCGAGCTGTCGCCGGTCAGCGGGAGGTACGCGTCGGTGACCATACCGCCAAGCAATTGGACCCCGGCCGCACCCTTCGAGAAGCTCTTCAGCAGGCCGGTCAAGGTGGTGACGTCGGAGCCAACGTTGCTCACCACCCAGATCGGGTGATAGCCGACCTTGGCCGCGCCCAGCAGCGCCAGCGCGGTGAAGGCGGGAATCGAAAAGGAGACGACGACCTGCGCGCCGGACGCTTGCAGGGCGGCGATTTGCGGCCCGACGTTCGTATTGGTCGGAACATAGTTCTGCCGGCTCGCGTCCGGGACTGTCGACGCGCCGAGCTGCGCATCGAGGCCTTTGACGCCGTCGAGGCCGAACTCATCGTTCTGGAAGAAATACCCGACCTTCTTGCCGCCGAGATTCTGGTTGATGTACTGGCCGAGGATCTTGCCCTCGATCGTGTAGTCCGGCTGCCAGCCGAACGTGTAGGGATGATTGGAGACATCATTCCAGCAGTTGCAGCCGCTGGAGACGAACAGATCAGGCACTTTTTGGGAGTTGATGTAATCGACGACCGCCAGATGCGTCGGCGTTCCGAGCGCACTGAACAAGGCGAAGACCTTGTCGTCAAGGATCAGCTTGCGGGTGAGGCTGGCGGTCATGGTCGGGTTGTACGTGTCGTCGTAGTAGGTGTAGGTGATCTGGCGCCCGAAGATTCCACCATGGGCGTTCACGTACTGAAAGTATGCGTTCGAGCTTGCAGAGATCTCCGAATAGCCAGGCGCCGCCCGCCCGGTCAAGGGTTGCGTGCTCCCAATCGTGATCGTGGTCGCCGTGATGCCCGGCGCCGACGCGGTATTGGTGCCGGAGTCAGTGGAGCTGGTTGAATTGCCGCAGGCCGCGAGCAACCCCGCGACACAAATGATCGCGATTCCTCTAATCCGCAGCGCGTTGCCGCCCATCACACTTTTCAATCGAACCTCCTTCCTTTATGCGGGTTCCTTTACCCCGGCGACTAGGTACCTGGCGCGGGATCGTCCCAATCCACCACCCCCTTTTGCCCACCCCTTGGGGGGTACTCCCAGCGAGCTCGGCCGATGGCGAGAATCCTCCGTAATGCCCCCTGGATGCCGTGCGGCGCCACGAGCATGGCGATCACAAGGATGCCGCCATAAATCGCGAGCGGCAGATTGTCGGCGACAGCGCTCGGAAGGTGCACCGTGCTCGCCATGCCACTGGTGAGCAACGGGACGAAGACCAGCACGATGGAGCCCCACACGGCGCCGGCCAGGCTGCCCAACCCGCCGATGACGATGGCGGTGATCAATTGCAGCGAGAGGCCGAGGCTGAATCCCGCTGGCGACGTGATGCCCGACCAGTAGGCGAAAAGCGCACCGGCCAGGCCCGCACATGCCGCGCTGATCACGAAGGCCAGCACCTGTGTGCGAGCGACATCGATTCCGGCGAGCGCGGCGGCCGCTTCATTGTCGCGCACGGCCTTGAAGGCGCGGCCGGGAGCACTGCGCAGCAGGTTGGCCAGCAGCAACATCGTCACCACGGCGGCGGCGAGTGCGATCCACGCCAGCCAGCGCTCCGGCGGAAAGTCGGCTCCCAGCCAGTCGGGGGGCGCGGATGGCGGCACGGTCAGCCCGGACTCGCCGCCGAAGATGCTCTTGTAGCGGGTCGCCACCTGCGGAAGCGCAACCGCCAGGGTCAGCGTCGCACCCGCAAGGTAGGGACCGCGCAGACGGGCCGCGGCATACCCGAACGCGATGCCGATGACCCCGGCACTCAGCACCGAGATCAGCAGGACCACGATGACCGGCAGCTGACGATGATCCTTCAACAGCAATGAGGCGGTGTACGCACCGATGGCCATCAACGCGCCATGACCCAGCGACAGCTGCCCGTTCAGCCCCGTAAGCAGGGTGAGCCCGGCAGCCGCGACGGCGAAGATGGCGACCGCGGTCAGGTTGTAGTCGTCGTAGGCCCCGATCTGGGCGCTGAGCAACAGCAGCACGGCGGCGGCTCCCAGCGCAATCAGCAGGTGACGACGCAGCGTGGGGGCGACCAGTCGATCGACGCGCGAACGGACGGCCACCATCTCAGACCTGCCGGAGCCGTTGCAATGAGAAGAGGCCTCGCGGCCTCACCATCAGCACCGCGATGAGGATGACCAGGGCCCCAACGGTTTCCAGGTCCGAGCCAAAATAGCCACCGACGTAACTGAGGGCGAATCCCATGAGAAGCCCACCGACGACGGCGCCCACGGCGCTGTCGAGTCCCCCGATGACAGCCCCGGTGAAACCGAAGACCAGCACGTCATCCATGAACGTGGGATAGAGCAGCAAGGAGGGCGCAATCAACACGCCGGCGAGCGCCCCGACCAGCGACGCCAACGCCCATCCCAGGGTGAGCATTCGTCCGACCCGGATCCCGAGCAGTCCCGAGACTTCGGGGTTGAAGGCCGAGGCGCGCATCCGCAGGCCCAGGTTGGTTTTTTGGAAGAGCAGCATGAGAAGGACCATGACGGCCAGGACGGCGCCCAGCGTGAAGGCATCGAAGGGAGAGAAGGCGACCTGGGAGTTGCCCAAATGCAGGCCGACGATCGAGAAGGCCGGAGGGAAGGACCTGATCTGGCCACCGAAGGCCATCGGAGCAAGCGCCTCGAGGAAGAGAAGCAGCCCTAACGTGAGGATGACCACGTTGAGGGGAGGCGCCGACTCGACGGGGCGAACGAGGACGCGTTCGATGATCGCGCCGAGGAGCAGACCGCTCGTGATGGCAACCGCGAAGGCCACCCAGTAGGGGGCACCGTGATCGATGGCGAACAGCGCGAGGTAGGTGGTGAACATCGCCATCGCTCCCTGGGCGAAGTTGATGACCTTCGTGGCGCGCCAGATCATTACCAGCGCAAGCGCCATCGCGGCGTAGATCGCGCCCTGAGTCAGGCCGGACAGGGTCAGGACGAAAAAACGGCTCATGGCTCAAAAACCCAGGTAGGCATGTCGAAGTCGCTCCTCGCTCAAGAGGTGCTGGGCTCGGCCCCGTGCCACCACCTTCCCCAGGTGGAGCACGATGCCTTCGTCGGCCACTGACAGGGCACTCTTCGCGTTCTGTTCGATCAGCAGCACCGTCAGTCCGCGCTCAGTGACCAGCGCCCTGATGCGAGCCATGATCTGGACGAGCACGAGTCGGGCGAGCCCGAGCGACGGTTCGTCGAGGAGGAGCACGCGAGCCCGCGCCACCAGAGCGCGCCCCACGGACAGCATCTGCCGTTCGCCCCCCGAAAGGCTGAAGGCCGCCACATGCCGACGGTTGGCCAGCGGCGGAAAGAGATCGTAGGCCTCCGCCAGCGCGCTGCGCTGGCCTTTCGGATCCCTGCGCCACAGACCGCCCAGACGGAGGTTTTCGTCCACCGTCAGCTCGGCGAGCACGCCTTGGCCCTGCGGCACATGGGCGACCCCGAGCCGGGCGATCTCATCGGGAGCCAGGCGCGTGATGTCGCGACCGTCGAGGCGGACCGATCCTCCACGCGGCCGCGTCAGACCCGAGATGGTCCGAACCAGGGTCGTCTTGCCGGCTCCGTTGGCCCCGAGGACAGCCGTCATCGACCCGTCGGCCACCGTGAGGGAAACGCCATGCAGCGCGACAACGGGACCGTAGGCCACGGTGAGGTCGTTGACCTCAAGCATCGGAAGACGCCTCCGGCGTGGGGGCATCCTCGCCGAGATAGGCCGTCGCCACCTGGGGATCGTCCCGGATCTCCTTCGGTGTTCCTGCCGCGATCACACGCCCCACGTTGAGCACGATGATGCGGTCAGAAATGCGCATCACGAAATCGAGGTGGTGCTCGACGACGGCGACGCACATCCGAGTGCGGAGCTGCGTGATCAGGCCGGCAAGCTCGTCGATGTCCTCAGCGGAAAGGCCGCTGACGGGCTCGTCCAACAGCAGAAGCGCGGGCTCCGCCATGAGGGCGCGAGCGATGATGACCCGTTTCTGCACCCCGTATGGCAGCGTTAAGGGGTAGGCGCTCGCGTAGCCGGCGATGCCGAGCCGCTCGAGGATATCGTGGGCCTTCGAGGCGAGCTCGGACTCGATCC
>VBDS01000236.1 GCA_005889085.1 Chloroflexota bacterium
ACCCACGCGACGGCCTCACCTATCTGCTGGTCGACATGGAGAGCCCCGGTATAGAGGTGCGCCCGTTGGTCCAGATCACCGGCGACGCAGAATTCAACGAGATCTTCTTCAAGGACGTCAAGGTTCCGAAATCACAGATCCTCGGCGAGGCCGGGAAGGGTTGGGCGGTGGCGATGACGACTCTGCTACACGAGCGCGGCACGCTTGGCCTGGCCCTGGCGACGCGCGCCCAGATCACCGCCTCGGAGCTGGCGGAGCGCGCGCGTAAGCTCGGCCGCGGCTCGGATCCGCTGGTGCGCCAGAAGATCGCGCAGCACACCATCGAGGCGCGCGCGCTCCAGCTGAACGGTTATCGCGCCGTGACCGCTGTGAAGCGAAACGGAATTCCCGGCCCTGAAGGATCGATCCTCAAATTGATGTGGTCTGAGCTCAACCAGCGCATGGCGGAGACGGCCGTGGATATCGGCGGCCCCGCCTCCCAGGTTGGCGATGGCGATGGCTGGAAGTACGAGTTTCTTCGCTCGCGGGCGAACACGATCGAAGCCGGGACGTCAGAGGTCTTGCGGAACATCCTCGCGGAGCGCGTGCTGGGACTGCCCCGCAGTCGGTAACCTCTAATCACATGACCGCTGTCGCCACCCAGGCGGCCGGCGCGACCGCCAGGAAGGGCGTCGACCGCGGCGTGATGGCCGTCTTCGCAGGCCTGCTGCTTGGATCGCTGGTCGCGTCGCTCAACATGACTCTCGTCGCGCCCGCCCTGCCAACGATCGTGGCCGAGCTGGGCGGACTCGCCGACTACAGCTGGGTCCCGATCTCGGCGATGCTCGCCTCGACGATCGTGGTGCCCATCGCGGGCAAGCTCTCGGACATCTACGGCCGCAAGCCTCTGTACATGACCGGCATCATCGTGTTCGCGATCGGCTCGGCTCTGTCCGGGCTCGCGCCGAACTTCTGGTTCCTGGTCTTCGCGCGCTTCGTCCAGGGCGCCGGAATGGGCTTCATCATGCCGCTCTCGCAGGCGATCATCGGCGACATCATCTCGCCCCGCGAACGGGGCAAGTACCAGGGCATGATGGGCGCCTCTTTCGGCCTCGCCTCGATCGTGGGACCGGCTGCAGGTGGCTTCATCACCGAGCACTTCACGTGGCGGTGGCTCTTCTTCGTCAACCTGCCGGTCGCCGTGGTGACCATGGTTGTGATCGCGCTCTATATGCACGTTCCGAACGAGCGGCGCAGGCACGCGATCGACGTTTGGGGAAGCCTGACCCTCTCGGCGGGCATCACATGTGTTCTGCTGGCCACGGTATGGGGAGGTGTCCAGTACCCGTGGTCGTCGTGGCAGATCATCGGCCTGTACGCCGCCGCGGCGGCTCTCATCTCGACGTTTGTGTGGGTCGAGATGCACGCTCCAGAACCGGTGCTGCCGCTGCGGTTGTGGAAGAGCAGCATCTTCACCTTCTCGAATATCGCGAGCGTCGGCGTAGCGATGTCGATGTTCGGTGCCATCTTCTTCCTTCCAGTTTTCGTGCAGGGTGTGATCGGGAACAGCGTCACCAACTCGGGCGCGATCCTGGTGCCGATGCTCGTGGCGATGATCGTCACGAGCGTTCTGGGCGGCCAGTTCATCTCGCGCACGGGCCGCTACAAGGTGCCGATTCTCGTCGGTCTGGTCTCGATGGGAGCCGGCTTCTATCTGCTGTCGACGTTTGGCGTCGCGACGACCAACCAGCAAGCGATCGAGGCGATGGTGCTGATCGGTCTCGGACTGGGCCTCACCATGCAGACCTACACGCTGATCGTCCAGAACTCGGTCGAGAGAAGCGACATGGCGGTGGCGACGTCCGCAACGCAGCTGTCGCGCTCGATGGGAGCAGCCATCGGGCTGGCAATCCTGGGCACGATCCTGACCCAGGGTATGGCCAGCGCGATGGCGAAGTACCTGCCGCCCGCGGCCCTCCGCCAGCTGCAGTCTGCCGGCGGCGGAGCGACGGCCACCGCGGTGTTCGATCCCGCCCAGCTCGCGCATCTCCCGCCGGCCATCGCGGCCGGGATCCGGCATGGGCTGGCGGATGCGCTCCACCCGGTTTTCATGGCCGGACTGCCGATCATCGCGGTTTCGATCCTCGTCACGCTCTTGATCAAGGAGCTGCCCCTCCGCCAGACCGTCCACGTGGCGGCCGGCCGGCAGCCTCGGGGGGCGCCTCAGAAAGTCAGCGGCGCCTCGGGCGAAGCTGAAGACAGCTCTTTGACCTGATATCCGCTTGTCTTGCGGGTGCGCGCAGGACAGAATTCCGCACGTGAATCAGGCTTTCGGTCAAGAGCAGCGTGTGATCTGGGCGCTCTGGGCGTCCGCGGCCATCGTCGCCGTAGGCGGTTTCCTCCCGTTGGTGTTCGGCGGAACCTCGAGTCGCATCACGAGTGTGATCATCCCGTTCGCGGTCGGGGCGATCGGCCTTGCCGCCTGCGCGCTGTTTCACTCGCAGGGCCGGATCACCACCTCAGTGATCTACTTCGTGGCCGGACTGGCGATCGTGTACGGACTCCTGTCCATGTTCTCCCTGCCCGTCCGGCTCGCAGCTCTCGGCGAGTGCCCGGCGCTGCCCGCACCCTGCACGACCGGCCTCCCTCGACCGCTAACCGACGGTGAGAATAATGGCCTAGGGGCAGCCGCCGCCTGCGGCATCGCCTCCCTGATGCTCGGCTTCTACGGCCTGGTTACTGCCTACCGACGTCCTGTCGAGCAGCATGCCGCGCCGCCCGTGCGGAGGATCCCCCCGATGGAGAAGGCGGAGGCGGCGCCACAGGATCCCGCAGCGCCTGTGGAGACGAAGCCGGAGCCGGTGGTGGCAAAAGTCGAAGCCGCGCCCGAGCCGAAGGCCGAGGAAGAGCCGGAGCACCCCGCTCACGACGACGAGGAGCTGCCGGAATTGCCGCCCCACGAGTCGGGTACGCCTACAACCTAGACTTCGGAAGTCAATGGACTTCGCGTTTTCTGAGGAGCAGGAGATGCTGCGCCGATCGGCGCGCGAGTTCCTGGCCAAAGAGTGCAGCCCCAAGGTCGTGCGCAAGCTGATGGAAGGCGACGGCTACGACCAAACGCTTTGGAAGAAGATCGCCGACCTGGGCTGGACGGCGCTCGGCATACCTGAGGAGTACGGCGGCGTCGGCACCTTCCTCGACCTGGTCGTCGTGCTCGAAGAAGCCGGGCGCGCCCTTCTCCCGGGTCCGTTCTTCTCGACGATGGGGCTCGCAGTCCCTGCCCTGATCGAGGCCGGAACCGAGGCCCAAAAAAAGGACGTACTCGGCGCGATCGCCGGCGGATCGGCGCGAGCGACTCTAGCCTTCACGGAGCCGGCCGGCCGGTGGGATGCAAGCGGCATCGCCCTCAGCGCGAAACAGGCCGGGGGAGGCTGGCAGCTCGATGGGGTCAAGCTGTTTGTGCCTGACGCGGAAGCGGCCGACTACATCGCCGTCGCCGCGCGCACAAGAGGCGAAGGTGAGGAGGGGATCACCCTCTTCCTGGTCAAGGGCCGGCCCAACGGCCTGACGGTCAAACCGCTCGAGACACTCGATATGACGCGGCGCTGGAGCGAGCTCCGCTTTGACAGCGTGCAGCTCCCGGCCGACGCGGTGATGGGAGCGCCCGACAAAGCCTGGCCACGCCTGAAGCGGGCCCTCGAGTGGGCCACAGCGGCGTTGTGCGCGGAGATGGTCGGCGGCGTGCAGAAGGTCCTCGAGACCTCGACCGAGTACACAAAGACGCGCCAGCAGTTCGGCAAGCCGATCGGCATCTACCAGGCGGTCTCGCACAAGCTGGCCGACATGCTGGTGCTGTCCGAGAGCGGGCGGTCGGCGACCTACTATGCCGCATGGACGGTCGACGCGGATGCGCCGGATCGCTCGCTCGCGTCGTCGATGGCGAAAGCCTACGTCTCCGACGCCTACAGGAAGGTCGCGGGCGACGGCATCCAGGTGCACGGCGGCATCGGCTTCACCTGGGAGCACGACATGCATCTCTACTTCAAGCGCGCGAAGTCATCCGAGGTGACGCTGGGTGACGCGACGTATCACCGCGAGCTGGTCGCGCAAGCCCTCGACCTCTAGGGGCGTGCAGTGGCTGGTGCTTGTCGCGACCATCGCGACCGAGGTCGCGAGCACCCTTGCGCTCCGGGGCTCTACGCGATCTGGTCCGCGGTCGGCATCGCCCCGGTGGCGGTGTTCGGCAAGATCCTCTTCAACGACCCAGTGCCGCCGCTGGCTATGGCCGGAATGGTCCTGATCGTCGGCGGGGTTGTGCTCGTCGGGATGTCATGCCCACCTACCCGCTAGCGAGCAGCCGGAAGACCACCACACCGAACAACGCGCACGAGGGGATGACCAGGCCACGAAAGAGCGCCCAGTAGTTGGACCATGCTTCGCGCAGCCGATCGAGCCGCCTGCCAGACCCGAAAACCAGAGACCAGTAGATGGGGAGCGCGGCTCCGGTGTTTAACGCCAGGGCAAGAAGAACAACACCGCCCGCACCCGCAAACCACGGCTGAAGGGGAGCTGAGAAACCAAAC
>VBDS01000045.1 GCA_005889085.1 Chloroflexota bacterium
AAGGACTCGGTGTCAACGTCGAGAACGCCGAGATCACGATGCAGCCGAAGCAAACGGTGGCGGTGGGCGAGGACAAGGCCGCCGCGGTGCTCAGGCTGATGGAGTCACTGGAGGAGGACGACGACGTCCAGCAGGTCTACGCCAACTTCGATATTCCGAACAACGTCCTTGAACGCGTCTCAGCACAGGTGTAGAACCTGATGGACACATGCCTGGTACGCGCGACGGACTGATCCTAGGCATCGACCCAGGCCTGGCGGGCACGGGGTTTGCCCTCTTCGCGGAACCCAACCTCGTCCTTGACTGCAGCACGGTGGTGACGATCCCCGGTCGCGACGGCGCGCGCTTGCTCACCATCACAAACCACCTGAGGGCGCTGATCGCTTCGCACCCACCGGCCGAGGCCTCGATCGAGGAGCTCTTCATGGGCCGCAACGCCACGAGCGCGGTCGGAGTCGCACAGGCAAGGGGCGCGATCCTCAACGTGCTCGAGGAGTGTGGCGTGCCGGTGTACGAGTACAAGCCGAGCCAGGTGAAGGTCATCCTCACCGGATATGGCAACGCCGACAAGGGACAGATCGGCCGCATGCTCGCGGCGCAGGTGAAGATGCCTGAAGGCCGGCTCGACGACCACGCGCGCGACGCGATCGCGATCGCGGTGTGCCATGCGCGAAGCAGAAAGTTCACCAGGGCGGCAACGAGGTGATCGCACATCTGAGTGGAGTCGTCCGCCGCGCGGGCGCTGATTTTGTCGTGCTCGACGTTGGAGGCGTTGGCTACATGGTCACCGTCGCGTCGCAGACGCGGCAGCAGCTTCCGCCTCCTGGCGGCGAGGTGGAGCTGCACATCCACACGCACGTGCGCGAAGACCAGCTCGCGATGTACGGATTTGCATCGGTCGAAGAGCTCGATCTGTTCGAGATGCTGATCCAGGTCGACGGGGTCGGGCCGAAGGTCGGGCTGAACATCCTGAGTGCGTCCAGCCTCGAGGTGCTCAAGCGCGCCATCATGGGCGAGGATGCAGCGCCCATCAGGCGTGCCAGCGGTGTCGGACCGCGGACAGCGGCCAAGGTGATCATCGAGCTCAAGCCGCGACTCGACGCAGTCGCGGCGCTGGACGTGGTGCCGCGCGCAGCGGCGCTCGCCGGCGATGGGCAGGTCCCGAAGGCCGTCGAGTCGGCCCTGCGCAACCTCGGCTACTCGTCCCTCGAAGCCCGCACCGGGATCGAATCCGTGGACTGGAAGTCGACGCCGTCCACTCAAGAGGCGCTCGCGGTTGCGCTCAAGGCACTCGGTCAGGGAGGCCGGACCCAGCCGTGACGGCGGATCTTCGGCGCCCATGCGGCCCATCTCCGTCGTTGCACCCTGCGCTGCTCGCTTGCGCATACAGATGCGCGCGCTGCGCTGCTCGGCTGCGCCTAGGATCTGGACCACCTGTGCACCGAATCTCTCGTCGCCCGGCCGGGTCCGGCCTCCAGTGACAAAGGACAAGATCCTGGATGCCCGCTCCGACGACGACCAGTTCGACCTCACGCTGCGGCCCCGATTCCTGGCCGAGTACGTGGGCCAGGTGCAGGTGCGGGAAAACCTCGGCATCCTGCTCGAGGCGGCGCGCCGGCGCGACGAGCCCGTGGAGCACGTTCTGCTGTGCGGACCGCCCGGACTCGGCAAGACGACGCTGGCCCACATCATCGCCAACGAGCTCGGCGTCGCGATCAAAGTCAGCTCCGGCCCCGCGATCGATCACCAGGGCGCGCTGGGCTCGATCCTCCTGAACCTCACCACGCGCGACGTCTTCTTCATCGACGAGATCCACCGCCTGAACACGGTAGTTGAGGAGTCGCTGTACCCGGCGCTCGAGGACTTCCGGTTCGATGCAGTGCTGGGCAAGGGCGTTGGCGCGAGCGCCGCCACGCTGCCGCTACCGCATTTCACCTGCGTCGGCGCGACCACGCGCCAGGGCCTCTTGAGCGGACCGCTGCGCGATCGTTTCGGCGCGGTCTACCGACTCGACTTCTACACCAAGCCAGAGCTCGAGCACATCGTCGGCCGCTCCGCGCGGATCCTGGAGATCGAGATCCAGGCTGACGCGATCTCGGAGATCGCCCGTCGCGCTCGCGGCACGCCGCGCATCGCCAACCGGCTGCTCCGCCGCGTCCGGGACTACGCGCAGGTCCGGGGCGACGGCCGTGCCACGATGGACACCACCCGGCACGCGCTCGCCCTCTTGGAGATTGACGAGATCGGCCTGGAGCCGCTCGACCGGCGCCTGCTGGAGACGGTCGTGCTCAAGTTCAAAGGCGGGCCGGTCGGGCTCGACACCCTCGCCACCTCGCTCTCCGAGGAGCCCGAGACGATCGAGGACGTCCACGAGCCGTACCTGATCCAGGTTGGCTTTCTCGCGCGCACCGCCCGGGGCCGCGTCGTCACCGAGCTGGGGTACCGCCACATCGGGGTCAGCCCGCCACAACCCGAATCTCAGCAGACGCGATTACTGTAACGCGCGAGGATGGCGCTGCCCTGCCGGCCCGAATCCAGGTTCTGAATTGGGGCGTAATGCCTTATTGGTCGATTCGGTGACCCGGGGAACCCGGGCCACCGGCGCCATCGTCGCTTCGGCCTGAAACCGGCCTCCCGCGGCAAGCCGCGGGGACCCCAGAGGTGGCGATTTCAGGCCGAGAAAGGAAGGGTCAAACTACTAGTAGTGGCTGATGTGGGGCGCCTGCTCCTCGTTTTCGGCGTGCTTCTCGTGGTCATCGGCGGGGCGCTGATGCTGTTCGGGCGCTTCCATCTGCCCGGCGACCTGACCTTCAGGAGCGGCAACACGACCGTCTACGTCCCTATCGCCACGAGCATCATCCTTTCAATCGTGTTGACCGTCGTTCTTAACCTGGTCTTCCGGCAGCGGTAGATGGCTACTACGTACACTGATCGGCTGCCATGCAGTTAGTCCTCAGCTGGCCCATCCGCCTGTTCGTGGTCGCCGTCCTCGTGTTTTCTTTGTTCGTCGACGGCGCCGGGTACGTCTATCGCTTCGCGAACCATTACCCACTGCAGGGCAACGTGCCGGGCCTGCCGCCCAACTTCGGCGGCTGGCAGCTTTACTTCCACAAGGGCCTGGACCTGGCCGGCGGTACTCACATCGATTACTCGCTCACCAACTTCCCGGCGGGCCAAAGCCGCGCCGACGTGCAGCAGCGAACCATTGCGGTGATCAACAAGCGTGTCAACGCCCTCAACGTCAGCGAGCCTGAGATCCGCGGCGCCGGCAGCAACTACGACCGCATCACTGTCGACCTGGCAGGCGTCAACGCAGCGCAAGCGCAAAAGACGATCGGCGCGGTTTCCAAGCTCGTCTATACGAAGTGGGTCGCGGACGCTAAGGCGACAGGCGGCCCGCAGCCGGGCTACAAGCCGGCGTTCACGGGGCTGACAGGCGACGACATCCAGAGCGCCAGTGCGGCGATCGACAGCACGGGCACGAGCTGGGTGGTCAATGTCAGCTTCACGTCGGGTGGCGGCACCCGCTTCGACCAGCTGACCACAGCCAACGTCAACGCGTGCCCTGGAGACCCTGGCACCTCACAGACTGCGAACTGTCCTCAGCGCCACCTGGCGATCTGGCTCGATCTGACCCAGAAGGACATCGACAACTGGGAGGATCCGTCGTACGTCGCCAAGGTCAGCCAGCCCTACGACCCTGGCTGTCTTGCTGCCCAGACCGCGGACACGGTCTGCGGCAAGTTCCTGACTGACCCGATCACGCTGACGGAAATCGCCGGCGGCAACGCGACGATCTCTGGCGCTTTCACCCAGCAGAGCGCGCAGGACCTCGCGACAGGGATCAACTCCGGCTCGCTTCCGGTCGACCTGGTCGCGCTGGACGTGACTCAGGTCAGTGCGACACTGGGCGCCGAGTCGGTGAAGCTCAGCCTCGCCGCGGGTCTGCTCGGCCTGGCCATCGTCGTCCTGTTCATGATCATCTACTACCGGATGCCAGGGCTCCTGGCGAGCCTCGCGCTGCTCTTCTACGCAGGGGCGGTGCTCGCCGTCTTCAAGGTCGTGCCGGTCACCCTGACGCTGGCCGGAATCACCGGGTTCATCCTCTCGGTGGGCATGGCGGTCGACGCCAACGTGCTGATCTTCGAACGCTTCAAAGAAGAGGTGAGAGCAGGGCGCACCATCACCGCCGCGGTCGACGCGGCGGTCCGCAGAGCGTGGCCCGCGATCCGCGACTCGAACACCTCCACGTTCATAACCTGCGTCATCCTCGGCTTCGTCGGACCGTCGGTGGTGAAGGGCTTCGCGATCACATTGGCCATCGGCGTGCTGGCAAGCCTCGTCTCATCGATCGTTGTGACGCACAACCTGCTGGCGATAGTGCTGACCGGGAGCAGCTTCCGGCGACCGGCGCTGCTTGGAGTTGACCGTGTCAGAAGTGTCTGACGCAACTCCGCAGCAACAGGTTGCGGACATGATCGAAGACGGAAAGGCCCAGCAGGCCACCGTGGCCGTGAGAGAGCCGCGGGTCCGCAGGCTCAACATCATCGGCCGGCGGAACTGGTTCTTCCTGCTGTCCCTGGTGATCATCATCCCCGGCATCGTCTCGATGTGGCACAACCACTTCCTGCTCGGCATCGACTTCGCCGGCGGCACCGAGTTCACCGTGACTTTCGCCGACAAACCGGACCTCGCAACGGTCGAGCGAGCGGTCGCCGCGGAGAACGCAAATGGATCCGTGATCCAGACCGCGAACGGTGGCTACATCATTCGCTACCCACCGCTCGGCGCGGCGCAGCAGACCAACATGCAGACCGACTTGCAGAACCGGCTCGGCGCAATGAACGTGCAGCAGATCCTGGAGGTGGGCGGCACCATCGCCGGCGAGACGATCTTCTATTCGATCCTTGCGGTCGTCATCGCATCGATCGCGATTCTCGCATTGCTTGCGATTCGGTTCCGCAATGTGCCCGGCGGCTGGCGCGCAGGTTTTCAGTTCGGCGGCTCGGCCCTGGCCGCGTTGCTGCACGACGTCTTCGTGCTGACCGGGGTCTTCTCGATCCTGGGCACTGTGTTCAACTCACGGCTCGGCCAGATCGACGCGTTCTTCGTCACCGCCGTGCTCACCGTGGTTGGCTTTTCGGTCCACGACACCATCGTGGTTTTCGACCGGATCCGCGAGAACCTGCGCGTCAGCCAGCGCCTGTCGTTCGAGCAGGTCGTGAACCTGAGCATCATGCAGACCGCGGCCCGATCCATCATCACGAGCTTCACCGTCGTCCTCGTGCTCGCCGCGATCTTCATCGCGGGCGGCGCGACACTGCAGGGCCTGGCCCTCGCCCTGCTGATTGGCATCATCTCGGGGACCTACAGCTCGATCTTCAACGCGGCCCCACTGCTCGTCGTCTGGCGGAGGTTGCAGCCGCTGCGATAGGCGACTGTTAAGGTATTCGAAGCTGCGGACATGCCAACCTGGCCCATATCGTCGATCAAGTCGTTGCTCGAGCCCACGCTGAACCACATGGGTTACGAGCTGTACTCACTCGACCAGTCGGGCCAGTCCGGACGCACGCTGCGGATCTCGATCGACCACAGCGAGCCCATCTCCATCGAGGACTGCGAGCGTGTCAGCCGCGTCGTGGGCCCGCTCCTCGACCACGCGAACCTGATCGAAGGTCGCTACGACCTCGAGGTGTCCTCGCCGGGCGCGGAACGCCCGCTGCGCTCGCACCTCGACTACGAGAGGTTCAACGGCAAGCGCGTCAACATCCGCTACCGCAGCGGTGACGCGGAGGCGGTGGTCGAGGGTCAGCTGGTTGCGGTCGACGGGGCCGGCGTTGCGGTGCAGGCGGCCGGTGTGCGTGGACGCGCGCCGGTGATCATCCACATCACATGGGAAGACGTTGTCGCGGGCAGGCTCGCGGTCGCAATCTGAGGCGTCCTCCCAGACGCTCGCCGAAGCGCTCAGCGCGCTTTGCGCGGAGGTCGGCATTCCTTTCGAGGAAATGCTGCACACCGTCGAGAGCGCGCTCGGCGCCGCTTACGTGCGCGCCTTCAACCCCGCCGGCGAGGTGACCGTCACGCTCGACACTGCCACTGGCGCACTGGACGTGCGGAGTCGGGTCGTGCGGCCCGACGGCACGGTGGTGGTCGAGGAGCTGCCGTCAGAGGACTTCAAGCGCATGGCCGCGCAGACCGCCAAACACGCGGTTCTGCGCCACATCCACGACCTCGAGCGAGACAAAGTGTTGCGCGACGTCGCGGAGCACCGAGGCGAGCTCGCGACCGGCGTGGTCGACCGGGTCGAGGGCGGGATCGTATTTGTCGACCTCGGACGCGCGGAAGGCGTGATGCCTCCCGAGGAGCAGATCCCGGGCGAGCTGCTGCATCCGGGCCGCAACGTGCTCGTGGTGATCCTGGACACGCAGCACAACCGAAGGCAGGCGCAGGTGCGCGTGTCACGCGCCGCGCGCGCCTTCGTCCATCGCCTGATGGAGGCTGAGGTGCCGGAGATCAAGGCCGGGACGGTCCAGATCCGCGCGATCGCGCGCGAGCCGGGTCTGCGGACGAAGATTGCGGTCTCCTCGAGCGAGCCCGGGCTCGACCCGGTCGGCGCGTGCGTCGGTCCGAAAGGCGTCAGGCACCGCGCGATCCTCAGCGAGCTCTCCAACGAGCATGTCGACATCGTGCCGTGGTCGGAGGACCCCGAGGCATTCGTCGCCGCGGCGCTCGGCCCGGCGCGGGCTGATCGAGTGACGATCGACCGGGTGACCCGCACCGCGACGGTGCTCGTGCCGCGGAGCCAGCTCTCGCTCGCGATCGGGCGCGACGGCCAGAACGCGCGCCTGGCAGCGAAGCTGACCGGCTATCGGATCGACATCAAGCCCAGCGAACCGGCCGAAGAGTGAATCCTCCCCATTCATGGGGAGGTGGCGGCGAAGCCGCCGAAGGGGCTCGCCCGCAATCGCCGGGCCGTGGAGGCCCAGTGCGGACCTGCGTCGCCTGCCGGGAAGAGGCCGCCAAGCGGCGGCTGGTCCGCCTTGTAAGGCGCCCCGACGGCGGTGTCGCCGTGGACGGAACGGGGCGCCTGCCGGGCCGCGGCGCGTACCTCCATCCCGATCCCGCTTGCATCGAAATCGCCCGCAAACGAGGCTCTCTGGACCGCGCCCTGCGGGCCACAGTTCAGCCTGAGGTGTGGTCTCAGCTGAAGGGTTAGGCCCGAGGGCCTCAGGTTTCGAATTGACCCTGGGCGGCATAATCATTAGTTCCAGATGAAGGCACACGAACTCGCGCGGGAACTTGGGATCAGCCAGAAGGAGCTGGTCAACTTCCTGCAGCAGCGCAGATTGACCCGTAACGCCGCGGCGCCCCTGGCGCCTGGCGCGATCGAGGCTGCCCGCTCGGCCTTCAAACCGACCTCGGTGGCGGTCAAGATCGAGACCAACGGCGACCGGCGGGCAGTACTGCCGCCCTCGCTTTCGGTCAAGGACCTGGCCGAGAAGCTCGGCGTGAGTCCGGTCGAGGTGATCAAGAAGCTCATGGCCTCCAAGATCCTGGCCACGATCAACCAGGTAATCGACTTCGCGACCGCCGAGATCGTGGCCGATGAGTTCGGCTTCACCGTGGAGCCGGTCGCCAGCGAGGACGTGGTGGCGGTCGAGTCCGGCCAGGGCGAGGGCGACGTCGTGACGACCTCGCGCGAGCAGCTCTTCTCGCTCGCCAACGAAGATCCGACCAAGCTCAAGCCGCGCCCGCCCATCGTGACCGTGCTGGGCCACGTCGACCACGGCAAGACCTCGATCCTCGACGCCATCCGCAAGACACGCGTCGCGGCAGGCGAGGCCGGAGGCATCACCCAGCGGATCGGCGCCTACAAGATCGAAACCGCCGATGGGCATCCAGTCGTGTTCATCGACACACCTGGCCACGAGGCGTTCACCGCCATGCGCGCCCGGGGCGCCCAGGTCACCGACCTTGTTGTCCTGGTCGTGGCCGCCGACGACGGCGTGATGCCGCAGACGGTCGAGGCGATCCACCACGCGCGCGCCGCGAATGTGCCGATCGTCGTCGCCATCAACAAGGTCGACAAGGAAAACGCCAACGTCGACCGCGTCCATCAGCAGCTGGCCGAGCAGGGCATCGTCACACGGCACTACGGCGGTGAGCACGAGTGCGTTCACCTCAGCGCAAGGACTGGCCTGGGCATCGACGACCTGCTGACAACGATCGTGCTTTCGTCCGATATCCTCGAGCTGAAGGCGAACCCCGACCGCAACGCGATCGGGACGATCGTCGACGCCCACCTCGAGCGCGGTCGCGGCCCGGTCGCGACGGTGCTCGTGCAGGCGGGCACGCTCAAAGTCGGCGACGACTTCGTTTGCGGCCACATCTACGGCCGCGTGCGCGCGCTGGCCGATGACCGCGGGCAGAGTGTGGACGAAGCGCCGCCGGCGACGCCGGTGGTCGTGTCCGGCATGAGCGAGGTACCTCAGGCCGGCGACATCTTCCAGGTCGTCGGTTCGGAGAAGGCGGCGCGCCAGATTGCCTTGACCAAGCTCATCGAGAAGCGCGCAGTCGAGGCGGCGCGCGACGTCGCTCCGCGCATCACCCTCGAGGACCTCGCCCGCCGCGCCAAGGAAGGCGAGGTCAAAGAGCTCAGCCTGGTCGTCAAGGCGGATGCGCAAGGCACGCTCGAGGCGCTGCTCGCGGCGCTGCAGAAGATCGAAGATCCTGTGGTCGCGATCAAGATCGTGGGCCAGGGAGTGGGTGCGGTCAGCGACTCGGACCTGCTGCTGGCCAGCGTCTCGAGCGCCATCATCGTGTGCTTCAACCTCAAGCCGACGCCGTCGAGCACCGCCGCCGCGGAACGGGCGAAGGTCGAAGTCCGCTACTACGACGTGATCTACAAGCTCACCGAAGACGTGGAGCGCGCGGCCAAGGGTCTGCGCGAGCCCACCTACCGCCAGATCCGTGAAGGCAGCGTCGAGGTCATCACCCCGATCAAGATCCCGCGCACCGGCATCATCGCCGGGAGCCGCGTCGTGGAGGGCAAGGTCAGCCGTGGAGGCTGGGTCAAGCTTTTCCGGGCACGCGAGATGGTCCACGAAGGACGGATCAACTCTCTCAAGCACTTCAAGGAAGACGTGCGCGAGATGCCGGCCGGCCAGGAGTGCGGCATCGGGCTCGAGGGTTGGGAGGACTTCCAGCCCGGTGACACGATGGAGACGTACCGACTCGAGCGGGAAGAAATTTAAGCAAGCCGTGGCTTTGCTTCAAGCGGAGGTCGAAATGACCAGCTACCGCGCGGATCAGGTGGGGGAGCAGGTGCGGGAAGAGATCATGTCCATCATCCGGCGTGACCTGAAGGACCCGCGGATCGGGTTCGTGAGCATCACAGCCGTGCGCATGTCGCCCGACCTACGCCAGGCGCGCGTCCGGGTCAGCGTGCTCGGCAACCCAGACGAGCAGAAGGCGTCGATCAAAGGCCTCGTGTCAGCCAAGGGCCTGATCCGGCACGAGCTGGGCCGGCGCCTCCAGAACCTGAAGTTCTCGCCGGAGCTTCGCTTCGAGCTCGACCCGTCGATCGAGTACAGCGTCCACATCTCGGAGCTGCTGAAAGAAGTGCTGCCGCACGAAAGCAACGGCAGCCAGGAGCAAGAGCGATAGTCACCGCCAAGCGCGACAAGCCGCATCTCTACGACGAGATCAAGGAGCTGATCGACGCGAACCAGGAGATCCTGATCTTCGGCCACAAGGACGCCGACGGCGACACGCTGGGCTGCAGCCTCGCCTTCGCCGAAGCCCTGCGCACCGAAGGCAAGGACGTCTGGGTGCTCGTGCCGCCGCCGCTGCCGCCGATGTATGCGTTCCTTCCCGGATTCGACGATATCCAGGCCGAGCCTCCTCACGGCGTCGACCCCCAGCTCGTCTTCTTCTTCGACTCCGGCAACCTGGAGCGCTCGGGCAGCGCGGTCCGTAGCATCGCGGCTCACGCCACGATCATCAACGTCGACCACCACCCCTCCAACACGAGGTTCGGCGACATCAACGTGATCGATCCCAACGCGTCCGCGGTGGGCCAGGTGGTGATGGAGATGCTCGACCACTTCGGCTATCCCATCACGCAATCGATCGCCACCGGCCTCTACGTCGCGCTGCTCACGGACACCGGGGGCTTCCGTCACGAGAACACGACGCCGCGAGCCCTCGAAGATGCGGCCCGACTCGCGAGGCTTGGCGCGGATCCGGGTCACATCGCGACGCAGGTCTACAAGATGCGCCCGGAGACGACCCTCAAGCTGAGCGGCCTCGCGCTGGCGACGATGCGGGTGGAGATGGAGGGCCGCCTTGCGTGGGCGAAGGTGACGCGCCGCATGCTCAAGGAGGCGAACGCCGCGATGTCGGAGTCGGAGGGCATCATCGACACTCTGAACAGCATCGCGGGCCTGGAGCTCGCCATCCTCTTCAAGGAAGTCTCGAGCGACCTGACGAAGATCAGCGTCCGAAGCCGCGGCGGGGTCGATGCGGCGGCGCTCTGCGCGTCGTTCGGCGGCGGCGGCCACATCCGCGCCGCGGGCGCGGAGATCGATAAGCCGATGGACGAGGCCGTGAAGTTCGTGCTGGCGGCCGCCAAGGAGGCCATCCTTGCCGCCTCGCCCCAGCCCTGAACGATTTAGCACCGGAGTCCTCAACGTTGACAAGGGCCCGGGAGAGACGTCATTCTCCGTCGTCAATCGCCTGCGAAGGCTGACCGGCGCCCACCGTGTCGGCCACGCCGGGACGCTCGATCCGCTGGCCACGGGCGTCCTGCCTATCCTGTTCGAGTCGGCGACCCGGCTCGCCGAGTTCGCTCTGAAGCTGCCGAAGACCTACGTCGCGGACATCCACCTGGGCTTTGTCACGGCCACCGACGACGCCGAGGCGGAGCTGGAGCCGGTCGCTGACCCGAGCCGGCTGACCGCGCAGGACCTCCAGTCGGCGCTGGAAGAATTTTCCGGCCGCATCCTGCAGCAGCCGCCTGCCTATTCGGCGGTGAAGGTAGAAGGCAAGCGGTCGTATCGGCTCGCCCGAAGCGGCGACGCGACGAGACCCGCGCCTCGCGAGGTGGAGGTCTACGCGGCACAGGTGCTCGACTTTCAGCCCGGACCGAACGCCGTCGCACGCGTCGAGGTCCGCTGCGGCAGCGGCACCTATCTGCGTTCCATAGCGCGCGACCTCGGGCAGCGACTGGCGGTCGGGGGCTACCTGGGCAGGCTCATCCGCACCGCTTACGGCCCGTTGACGATCGACAGGGCGGTGGCGCTGGATGAGCTCGATACGGCGGATGCAGTGCGAGACCGGCTGCTCGCGGCCGAGGTCATACTGCCCGAGATGGAACGGGTCAAGCTCAACGTGGAGCAGGCGGCGCAGGTCCGCCAGGGCCGTGCTGTACGCGTTCTCCCGGAGCCGGCGCCCGGACAGGTTCGAGCGCATGACGCCGAAGGCCGGCTGGTCGCCCTGGGACACACCGACCCGCTGCGCCGCACGTTCGTGCCGGAGAAAGTGCTCTCCTGAAAGTCCACCTCGGGCTTCCGACCACACCGATCGGGCCCGTGGCGCTGACGGTCGGAAGCTTCGACGGAGTCCACCTCGGCCACGTCGACGTCATCAGGCACCTGGAGGACACGGCCGTCGCCGAGCACGCTGCGTCCGCCCTGATCACGTTCGAGCCACACCCGCGCTGCGTCCTCGACCCCGCCAACTGCCCGTCATCGATCACGACATTGAGCGAGAAGCTTGGCCTCATCGAGGCGGCCGGCGTTGAGCACGCAATCGTGCTGCGCTTCGACCGCGAGCTGGCGTCGCTGGCGCCTCAGGAGTTCGTCGACCGGGTGGCCGAAGTTATGGACATCAAGGCCTGGGTCATCGGGTTCGACTTCGCGTTCGGGCGCGGCCGCACCGGCAACGCCGACTGGCTCCGGACGCATGGACACCATGTCGAGGTGGTGCCGCCGTTCAAGATCGACGGCCGGGAGCTCCACAGCTCGGAGATCCGGCGACTGGTGACCACCGGGGAGGTGGAGGCGGCGAACCGGCTGCTCGGGCGCGAGTTCGAGATGAGTGGACCGGTCGAGGCAGGCGCGCAGGTCGGCAGACAGCTCGGCTTTCCGACCGCGAACATCAGCCCGGAGCCGAACAAGCTGGTGCCGGCGCTCGGAGCGTACGCGGGTCGGGTCGTCGCCCCCGAGGGCGACTTCGTCGCCGCGCTGTCGGTCGGCTACCGCCCGACGTTCGGCGGCACGGAGCTGAAGATCGAAGCCTTCCTCCTCGACTTCGAGGGCGATCTGTATCAACACAGGCTCCGGCTTCGGTTCGTCCGTTACCTGCATCCCGATATCAAGTTCGCCACGCCAAACGACCTGGTCCGCCAGCTCAAGCAAGACGTGGCGGACACGCGTCGCATCGTTACTCGGTGACGAAGGTCCTCGTCATCGGCGGCGGCATTGCCGGTTACTGCGCGGCGCTGGCGGCAAGGCGCGAGAGGGCGGAGGTGACTGTCGTGGCGAGGGCGCCTGGTGCGACCGCGCTCTACGCGGGCGGCATGGAGGTGGTGGACGACCTCGACTCGATCCTCGGTTCGCCCAATCATCCCCTGGCGCGTCTGGGGATGGACGCGGTGGGTCTCGCCACCGAGCTCGACGCCGCGATATCGACCCTAAAGCTCGCGCTCGGCAGAGGGGGCTTGAGCTTCGAAGGAACCTGGCGCAGCCGCGGCCTTTACGCCGACATCCACGGTCTCGCCCGGCCGGCAAGTGTGGTCCCCGAAACCGTCGCACCCGGCGAGCTGGGTGGGTTGAGCGGCAAGCGCGTCGCGGTCATCGGGGTGCCACAGGTTGGCGACTATGACGCGGCGTCGACGGCCCAGGCCCTGAAGGAGCTGCATGGGATCGAGGCGTTCGCGGAGGACATCTCGATCCCGGAGCTGCCACCCGCGGCTTCGATTACCGACCTTTACGGACGTCGAGCGCCCTCGCCTCGAGCCCGCGGCGCGGCGATCGCGTATCCGCCCGGCTTCACGAACCTGCCATCAGACGGATTTGAGCTGCTCGCCTCGCCACCTTCGCCTCACGGCTGGCGCCTCCAGCAGGCGATCGCGCTGGGCGCCGTCAGCGCGGAGGTGAGCTCGATCGAGACCGGACGCGGGAAGGTGACGTCGGCACGCGCGAGCGGCCGCGCCTTCCGCGCTGACGCTTTTGTGCTTGCGACGGGCCGCTACATCGGTGGAGGGCTGCGAGGCGGGCGAACGACCACCGAGTCGCTGTTCGGACTTGGCGTCTTTCACGAGGGTCTCGCGGCCGCGAGCCTCGGCACCCGTCTGCAACACCTCAAATACCTCGACCCGCGAGAAGAGATGCGAATGGGAGTGATGACCGACAGACGCCTTCGTCCTCTGCTGGAGGACGGCTCCGTCCCGTACACCAATCTCTACGCGGCCGGGTCGATGCTCGGCGGATACGACTACAGCGGACCGTGCGGCTTCGGGGTTCCGATCCTGACGGGGTGGCTCGCCGGCCGAAACGCGGCGAGGCAGGGCCAGTGAGGAGCGAGCTCGAGAAGGTCGTGGGCGCGACAGCGGTTGATGAGCGCCCGATCCGCGACCTGTGGCCGCTCGCGATCATGGACGAGCGTGCCGGCAAGACACCGCCCCGTGTGCTCGTCGTCCGTCCCGTAGGTCGCGAACAGGTCGCCGCGGTGCTGCGCCTGGCCGCCGCCAACCACGTCGCGGTCACGCCGATGGGGGGAGGCAGCGGAGTATGCGGAGCGCTCGCGCCGGTGGCCGGCGAGCTGGTCCTCGACATGGGCGCCTTTGACCGCGTCCTCGAGATCGACGAGACCAACCTCGTGTGCCGATGCGAGGCGGGTGTCAACGGCTACGCGCTGGAGCAGCAGCTCAACGCACGCGGGCTGACGCTCGGCCATTTCCCGAGCTCGCTGCCGGCCACGACCGTCGGTGGGCTGGTCGCCACGCGTTCCTCCGGACAGCAGTCGAGCCGCTACGGGAGCATCGAGGACATGGTTGTCTCGCTCGCCGTGGTCCTGCCCGACGGCACCTTCGCTGCTCCGCGTCCAGGTCCGCGGTCCGCGGCGGGGCCTGCGCTGCACGACCTGTTCATCGGAGCCGAGGGAGGGCTCGGAGTGGTGATCGGCGCGGTCCTGCGCGTCCACCGACTGCCGGAGTCGACGGTAGGCCGCGGCTACGCGTTTCGCGACCTGCGCGCCGGGCTCGATTGCATGCGGGCAGTCATGCAGGCAGGAATCCGCCCGCTCGTGATGCGCCTCTATGACGCGGAGGACACCGCGTTTGGCGGCTACGACCTGGGGGATGACGAGTGCCTGCTGGTGGTCGCGACTTGCGGTTTGAGCGCGGTCGCAGCAGCCGAAGCCGCGGCGGTCGAGGCATTCGCGCGCGAGGCGAGGCTACTTGGCGAGGCGCCCTGGGAGCGCTGGCTGCGCCACCGCTTCGACCTCTCGGCGGACCGCCTGAAAGCCTTCCTCGAGCCACCTGGCGCGTACCTCGACACGATCGAGCTGGCCGCCTCCTGGACGGTCCTCCCCGAGCTGCACGCCAGGGTCAAGCGCGCAATAGCGGTCGGTGGCCTGGCGTTATGCCATTTCAGTCATGCCTACGAGCAAGGCTGCTGCGCCTATTTCTCATTTGGCGGCTCAGGTGATACGGAAGATGAAGCGCGTGCGGCCTACGGACGCGCGTGGGAGGGAGCGATGACCACGGCGCTCGAGCTCGGCGCGACGATCACTCACCACCACGGCGTTGGGCAGGTAAGAGCGCGATGGGTCGCCGACGAGATGGGAGGCTGGATGCGTGTTTGGCGGGCGTTGAAGGATGGCATCGACCCTGAGGGGATCATGAACCCGCGAGCATTGGGAGGCCGGTCATAGGCGGCCGTTCCGGCGCACCGATCCTGTTCATCGTCAACCCATCCTCAGGCGCGGGCAAGGCCGGACGTGAGTGGGCTGCAATCGAGACGTGGCTGCCCGCGAGCGGCCTGCCGTACGAAGCCGCTTTGACGACGCGGCCGCTCGAGGCGACCGAGATCGCCCAGCATGCGGTTCTCGAGTCGCGGCCGCTCGTGGTGGCGGTTGGCGGGGACGGCACACTCAACGAGGTCGTCAACGGTTTCTTCCGCAACGGAGCTCCGCTGCCGACGAGCAGCAAGCTCGCCATGGTGCCTCTCGGGACAGGCGGAGATTTCCGGCGCACACTGCGCATTCCCGGCGATCCCAAGCAGGCAATCGACGTCTTGCGCAGCGGGTTGGTGAGACGGCTCGATGCGGGATGCGTGACGTTCCAGACCGACGATGGGGCGACTGCGGTCCGGCATTTCATAAACATCGCGGACGCGGGGCTTGGTGGAGACGTCGTCTTCCAGATGGGCAACGGAACCAAGAGATTTGGCAGTGCCGCGTACAAGATTGCCGCCGGACGCGCACTCCTCGGCTACAAGAACAAGCCGATGACGGTGAATATCGACGGCTCCACGCATGAGCTGCCAAAAGCGCAGCAGGTGGTGGTCGCGAATTGCCAGTTCTTCGGCGGCGGCATGCAGATGGCCCCTTCCGCGTCGCCCACTGACGGAGTCTTCGACGTGATCCTGATCAAGGACGCAGGCAAAATTGAAACCATGCGTGGCATGAACGACTTCCTGGCAGGCAAGCACCTGGATCAGAACAACCCGAAGATCGAGCTGATGTATGGCAAGCGCGTGTCCGTCAGCTCGCCCGAGAAGGTCCGACTGGACATCGACGGCGAGACGGGTGGATTCCTCCCCGCGCTTTTCGAGATCCAGCCCGGCGCGATCGAATTCGTAACTCCGAGATGACGCGCGGGGTTATCGCAACCCCGCATCACGCCGCCAGCGACATCGGGGCTCAGATCCTGCGCGATGGCGGCAACGCGATCGACGCCGCCATCGCTGCCGACGCTGCGCTGTGCGTGGTCTACCCGCATATGACATCGGTCGCCGGCGACCTGATGGCGATCGTATGGGCCGGCGGCGAGACTTCGCCCGTCGGCCTGATCGGCGCGGGCCGCTCGGGCGAGCTCGCCACGATCGGGGCCGTGCGCGCGCGCGGCCACGACTCGATGCCGGCCCGCGGCGTGCTGCCGGTCACGGTGCCGGGCACGGTCGAGGCGTGGGGGAGACTGCTCGAGCGATTCGGCAGCCTGGGGCTGGGCGCGGTCCTCGAACCGGCCGAGTCGCTGGCCCGGGACGGCTTCGTGATCACGCCGCAGGTCTCCCAGTTTCTGATGCAAGCCGCGGATTGGCTGGGCCGCGAGCCGGCCGCGTACGCGCTCTACCCGCCAATGGAGGCAGGCATGCTTCTGCGCAACCCAGACCTCGCGTCGGTGTTGCGCGACCTAGGCCACAGCGGAATCAACGGCTTCTATCGCGGCGAGATAGGTGCGGCGATTGCGTCGGCGATCAAGCGTCGCGACGGCTTCGTCACGCGACACGACCTGGCCACGCATCGATCGCAGTGGGTCGACCCGGTTGCGTTTCCGTATCGAGGCCTGGTCGTCTACGAGCTCCCCCCACCGACGCAGGGCCTCGCCGCCGCGGCGATGCTGGTCCGGCTGGAGGCAGGCGCTTCGTTCCAAGGTGCGCGCGACGCGAGCTACGCGCTGCGCGACCGCTACATCTCCGACCCGGATTTTTCTCCTGTGCCGGCGGAGCCTTTCCTCAATCCGCAACATGCGCCCGAAGGTCGCGCCGTGGCCCATGAAGCGGGCGACACGGTCTATCTCTGTGCCGCAGATGAACACGGCAACGTCATCTCGATGATCCAGAGCGTTGCGTTCGACTTCGGGTCGGGCATCGTCGCCGAGGGCACGGGCATGCTGCTCCAGAATCGCGGTGCCTACTTCAGCCTCGACGAAATCCCACGTCAACCGGCTCGAGCCGAAGAAGCGGACCATGCACACGCTCATCCCGGCCCTCGCGGCGCGTGAGGGCCGGCCCTGGGCGGCTTTTGGCTCTATGGGTGCCGACCTGCAGCCCCAGCTCCAGGCGCAGGTGCTGATGAACCTGGTCGACCACGACATGGACCCTGCCGACGCGGTGGCGCGCCCACGCATGGCGGTCCTGCCGGACGGCGTCACGGTCGCGGTCGAGGCCGACTACCCCGGCGCCGGGGAGATGGCCCGGACCGGCGCCCATGTCCAGCTGATGCCGGCACGCCACCACTCGTTCGGCCACGCCCATGCGCTGGTGATCGACGGTCCCAACGCCTGGCGTGGCGGGGCCGACCCACGCTCGGACGGATCGGTCGAATACGTCCGATAGCCCGCGTTAGGCGCCAAAGGCGCGCCTCGACGTGACTTCAAACGAGCGTTAGGCGCCTAACGCGGGCAATGCGTGGCTTGGGAGTGCCGCTCACGGCCGATGAACGTCGCCCCGTATACTTGCCAGCGAGTTTTGGCAGTCGAGAACGAAGTCAAAGGCAAGCTGATCGCGGAGCACAAGCGCGCAGAGAAGGACACGGGATCCCCCGAGGTCCAGATTGCGCTGTCCACCGCCAGGATCCGGGAGCTCACCGAGCACCTGAAGACGCACGCCAAGGACCATCACTCGCGCCGCGGCCTGCTTCTCCTGGTGGGCAAGCAAAGGCGTCTGCTGAACTATTTGAGGGACACCGACGTGGAGCGCTATCGCGCCCTCGTCGCCAAGCTCGGGATCAGGAGGTAATTAAAGAAACCGGGAGGACCCACGCCGGTAGCGCGGGTCAGCTCTTAGAAGCTCTCGCTCAGGTGGACGCCATCTAAGAGGCAGCTGCTAGGAATCTGACCCAGATACGCGCCGCCGGGTTCCTCCCACATTCATGGAGGTATTTGGCGTGGCAGTAGTCACGAAAAACGTAGACGTCGCAGGGCGTCGCATCTCGATCGAGACCGGCCGGGTGGCCGAGCAGGCAAACGGGGCGGTGATCGTCCGCCAGGGCGACACCGTCGTGCTCAGCACCGCGGTGATGTCGAAAGAGCCCCGCGAGGGAATCGACTTCTTCCCGCTTACGTGCGATTACGAGGAGAAGCTCTACGCGGCCGGCAAGATCCCCGGCGCATTCATGCGCCGCGAAGGCCGGCCAAGCGAGACGGCCATCCTGGCGTCGCGCCTGACCGACCGGCCGCTCCGTCCACTGTTCCCCGATGGCTTCCGGCTCGACGTGCAGGTCGTCTCGACCGTGCTTTCGGTGGACCAGGAGAACGACCCGACCATCCTGAGCATCAACGGCGCCTCGACCGCGCTGGTGATCTCGGACATCCCGTTTCAGGGCCCGGTCGGAGCCGTAAAGATGGGCTACATCGACGGCCAGGTCGTCGTCAACCCGCCGATGTCCCAGATGGGCGACTCGCAGCTCGACCTGGTGGTCGCCGGCACCGCCGACGCGATCCTGATGGTCGAGGCCGGCGCGAAGGGAGTCACCGAGCAGGTCGTGCTCGACGCCCTCGTCGCCGCGCACGAAGAGATCAAGCGGATCTGCGCGGCGCAGCTCGAGCTGCGCGACCAGGTCGGTCTCGAGAAGCGTGAATGGGTTCCGCCGACTTACCCGGAGCAGATGCGCGAGATCGTGGGCGAGTACCTGGCGCTGCGCCTGGACCCCGTCCTCTACAACGCAGACAAGGCCAAGCGCGAGAGCGCGATGGATGACCTTCGGAGCAGGACGATCGCGGAGCTCGGAGAGCGATTCCCGGAGTACGCCGACATCGTGGGCAAGCTCTTCGACAAGGCGGTGAAGGACCGGGCGCGACAGCGCGTGGTCGAGGAAGGCGTGCGGGTCGACGGACGAGGCCTCAAGGACGTGCGGCCGATCACCGTCGAGGTCGGCGTTCTGCCGCGGACCCATGGCTCGGGCCTTTTCACCCGCGGCCAGACCCAGGCGCTCTCCATCGCCACGCTCGGCTCGATGTCTGACCAGCAAAAGCTGGACGGCCTTACCGCCGAAGAGTTCAAGCGCTACATGCACCACTACAACTTCCCTCCGTTCTCAGTTGGCGAGGCGCGACCGCTACGCGGTCCTGGCCGGCGCGACATCGGCCACGGCGCACTTGCCGAGCGGGCTCTGCTTGCGGTCATTCCACCTATCGAAGAGTGGCCCTACACGATCCGCGTCGTCTCCGAGATCCTCAGCTCCAACGGCTCGACGTCGATGGCCTCGGTCTGCGGCTCGACCCTCGCCCTGATGGACGCGGGTGTGCCCATCAAGTCCCCCGTCGCCGGCATCGCGATGGGCCTGGTCACGCGCGAAGGCAAGTTCGCGGTGTTGACCGACATCCAGGGCGTCGAGGACGCGCTGGGCGACATGGACTTCAAGGTCGCCGGCACGCGCGATGGCATTACCGCGCTGCAGATGGACATCAAGATCAAAGGCCTGACCCACGAGATCATGGCCCAGGCGCTGGACCAGGCACGCGAGGCGCGTCTTTTCGTGCTCGACAAGATGCTCGCGGTCCTGCCGCAGCCCCGCACTGAGATGAGCCACTACGCGCCGCGCATCACCACCATCCTCATCAACCCCGACAAGATCCGCGACATCATCGGCAAGGGAGGCTCGATGATCCGCAAGATCACCGAGGAGACCGGCGCGCAGATCGACGTCGAAGACGACGGACGTGTCTTCATCGCCGCGGTCGACCAGGAGGGGGGCCAGAAAGCCATCGACTGGATCAAGGGCCTCACCGACGAGGTCGAGGTCGGCAAGATCTACCAGGGCAAGGTCGTGCGCATCATGCCGTTCGGCGCCTTCGTCGAGGTCCTGCCGGGACAGGATGGCCTGGTCCACATCTCCAAGCTCACCGACCACCGCGTCGAGCGGGTGGAAGAGGTCTGCAACATCGGCGACGAGATAGTGGTCAAGGCGGTCGAGGTCGACAGCCAGGGCCGGCTCAACCTGAGCCGCCAGGCGGCGATCGAGGAGCTGACCGCCAAGGGTCTGCCGATCGAAGAGAAGATCAGCCAGGAGGCCATGGCGGTCGCCCTCTCATCGCCCCCGCCCCCGCCGCGCGAGGGTGGTTTCGGCGGACGCGATCGAGGCGGGCGCAACGGCGGCGGCCGGGGCCGCGGCCCACGTCGCGACTGACCGACACGACCCCATGACCGAGCCGATTAGAGTCGCAGTCGCGGGACACCGCGGCAAGGTCGGCTCGGTCCTCGCCGCGTCGCTTGCCGGCGAACCAGGCATCACGTATGTCGGCGGAGTTGGGCGCGGCGATGACCTCGCTGCCTTCCTGCACGAAAAACGACCACGCGCCTTCATCGATTTCACGCGACCGAGTGAGGCTCTGCACAACTCACTGGCCGCGATCGCGTCGGGTGCCTCGCCCGTGGTCGGCACTACGGGGCTCTCGGGGGCTGATGTCGACAAGCTCGAGACCGCTTGCCACGAGAAGCATGTGGGCGGCATCGTCGCGCCGAACTTCGCGATCGGGGCGGTGCTCATGATGCACCTGGCCGAAATCGCCGCGCCGCTGTTCGATGCGGTGGAGATCATCGAGATGCACCACGCGGGCAAGCTCGACGCACCGTCCGGCACAGCGCTCTCGACCGCGCGGCGCCTCGCCGCACGGCGCAAGGAAAAGCCCTTTGCACACATGACGGCCGAGAAGGAGACGCTCGCCGGCACGCGAGGTGGGGAGGAGGGCGGTGTCGCGGTGCACAGCGTGCGCCTCCCCGGGTTCGTCGCGGACCAGGAGGTCATCTTCGGCCTACCGGGACAGACGCTGACCATCGCGCACCGGACGACAAGCCGCGAGGCTTACGTACCCGGCGTTGTTCTCGCGATTCGGCGCGTGACCAGCGAACCGCGTTTCTATCGCGGCCTTGACGAATTGCTCGGTTTGCGCATTGGGTAGGGTCCGGGTCTGGTCCTCGCAGCTGTGGGCGAACGACTTTCCTCCGGTCTGCGCGATGACCGGCCGCCCGGTCGAGACGTGGAAGAAGTTCAACTTCGCAACACCACCGGGTTGGGCTTATGCGCTGCTGATCCTCGTCTGTCTCGGCGGCCTCGGTCTCATCGCATTTGCCATCGTCCTCGCAGTTGTGTCGCAACGCGCAAGTGGATACCTCCCGCTGACCAGGTCCAGCAGCCGGACTGCGACGCTCGCGCTCTGGATTCCCGTAGGCCTTTTGCTTGCCGGGCCCGTCGCCTTCGCCATCGCATTGATCTTTGCGCTAGCTTCCAACGATGCAACCGCCTCGACGATCACGGCCGTTTTTCTCTGGCTCGGCATCCTGGTGTTGGGAGTTGGTTTGCTCGGCCGCCTCGTCGTCACGCCGCTGATTCGCCCGCGCGGCAAAGTAATGGAGGCGGCTCCCGGACAGACCGATCGCATCGTCGAGCTTCGCAACGTGCACCCGGCATTTGTCGCCGCGGTGCAGCAGCACCAGCAGGCGCGAGCGGCGCAGTACGCTCCGGCCCCGCAAGCTCCATTTCTGCTCGGTCCGAAGTAAACTGACCCCAGTGCCCACCTCCAAGCAACTAAACGTTGCTGTCGTCGGCGCGACGGGTCTTGTCGGCACGGAGATGCTGAGGATCCTTGGTCAGCGCAAGTTTCCGATCGGCAAGGTGCGGGTTTTCGCGTCGGAGCGATCGATCGGCAAGCAGGTCGCGTTCAACGGCGACACGCTGAAGCTGGAACGGCTCGACGAGTCCTCGTTCAAGGATGTCCAGGTCGCGATGTTCGCCGCCGGAGCCGACATCTCGCTGATGTACGGACCGATCGCGGCGGAGTCGGGCGCGCTGGTCATCGACAAGAGCTCGGCCTGGCGCATGAAGGCAAACGTGCCGCTGGTCGTGCCCGAGGTCAACCCCAACGACATCCGCGACAACGAGGGCATCATCGCGAGCCCGAACTGCACGACCATCCCGTTGACGATGGTGCTCGAGCCTTTGCGCCAGAAAGTCGGCGTGGAGCGCGTCATCGTTTCGACCTACCAGGCGGCCTCGGGCGCAGGTCGACCGCTGTCAGACGAGCTCGAGGATCAGATGGAGGCAATCGTCGCCAAGAAGAAACCCGAGGTCAATGCGACCACACACCAGCTCGCCTATAACGTGATCCCCGGTGGCTGGAAGCCACAGCAGTATGGCTACAACGAGGAGGAGATGAAGCTCGTCAACGAGACACGCAAGATCCTCCACAACCCAGACCTCAAGATCGCGGCAACCTGCGTTCGCGTCCCGGTTCAGATTGGACACAGCGAGTCCGTGGTCATCGAGACCACTGAAGCCATCGAGCCGGAAGACGTGCGGGCGCTCCTCGAACGCGCGCGCGGCGTCGTCGTCGAGGACGACCCGGTCGCCCGCATCTACCCGACGCCGCTCCACGTGGCCGGACGCGACGAGGTGTTCGTCGGCCGGATCCGCAAGGACATGTCGTCGGACAGGGGGGTCGCGCTGTGGATCGTGTCGGACAACCTGCGCAAGGGCGCCGCGCTGAACGCGGTGCAGATCGCCGAACAGGCCATTGAGATGGGAGTGATACCGAAGTGAGCAAAGAAATCGGGCGTTTGCTGACCGCGATGGTCACGCCGTTCAAAGCCGACGGGTCGGTCGACTATGACGCGGCGGAGAAGCTTGCGGTGATGCTGGTGAACGACGGCTCGGACGGCGTGGTCGTCGCCGGGACGACCGGGGAATCGCCAACGCTCACCGACGCGGAAAAGGTCGAGCTCGTTCGCGCGGTCAAGGCTGCGATTCCCGGCCACGACGTCGTCGCCGGCACCGGCAGCAATAACACGCATCATTCGGTGGAGCTCTCGAAGCTTGCGATGAAGGCCGGCGCGGACGCCCTGCTGGCGGTCGTGCCGTACTACAACAAGCCGCCGCAGGAAGGCATGTACGAGCACTTCAAGGCCATCTCGGAGGTCGGCCCAACGATCATGTACAACATCCAGGGCCGGACCGCGGTCAACATGACCGCCGCAACCACGCTGCGCTGCGCTCACCTGCCCGGCATCATCGGGGTCAAGGAGGCCAGCGGCGACCTTGACCAGATCGGGCTCGTCTGCGCCGGCAAGCCGTCTCGCTTCAAAGTCTGGAGCGGTGACGACAGCTGGACGCTGCCCGTCCTCGCGGTCGGCGGGTACGGCGTGATCTGCGTCGTCTCGCACATCGCGGGCAAGTCGATGGCCAGGCTCATCGACGCGCATGCGAAAGGCGACAACGACGTAGCGCGCGACATACACCTCGCGCTGCTTCCGGTGATCAAGTCGCTCATGACAACGGCGGCGAACCCTGTCCCCATCAAGTCGCTGCTCAACGCGATGGGCTTCGCTGCGGGTCCGTTCCGGCTTCCGCTGGTGCCGCTCACCGATGAGCAGCTGAAGGCCGTCCAGAAGACTGTGAGCGAGGCGGGCGAGTACATCACGTTCGCCAAGCGTGGAGTCAAAGTCGCTTAGCGCCCCCTCAGAGCTGATCAACCTCCACGAGACCATCAGGTCGTGCAAGAGCTGCGGTCTGCATGCGACCCGAACGCAGGCGGTGCCCGGCGTGGGTCCCTGTCCGGCGGATCTGATGATCGTCGGCGAGGCGCCGGGCTTCAACGAGGATCGGCAGGGCGAGCCATTCGTCGGCGCCGCGGGCAAGCTGCTCGACACGCTGCTCGCGCGCATAGGGCTGAGCCGGGCCGACGTCTACATCACCAACGTGCTCAAGTGCAGGCCGCCCATGAACCGCGACCCGATGCCCAACGAGGCCGAGGCCTGCTCGCCCTACCTCAAGGAGCAGCTTGCGCTGATCCAACCGAAGGTTGTGCTGATCCTCGGCCGCCACGCGCTCGAGCGCCTGATGCCTGGCCAGGGTTCGATCTCTCGAATTCACGGCAGCCTGATCAAGCGCGGCGACGTGGCGTACGTCCCTCTCTACCATCCGGCGGCCGCGCTGCACAACGGCTCACTCGTGGCGGACCTCGAGCACGACTTCGACCAGCTCAAGCGATATCTCGACCAGCTGCTGGCGCCACCACCGCCGCCAGTCCCCGTCCCAGGTCCGAAGCAGGAATCCGAACAGCTGCGTCTTTTGTGAGCTCTTCTCGGCTTCGGTATCTCCCCCTGGGCGGCCTGGGCGAGGTCGGCATCAACATGTGGGCGCTCGAGTGGGAGAACAAGGTTTTCGTCGTCGACGCCGGGCTGATGTTTCCGCAGGAGGACATGCTCGGGATCGACCTGGTCCTGCCGGACATCTCGTACCTGCTGCACGGTGGCAGAGAGGTGCTCGGCATTTTTCTCACCCACGGCCATGAGGACCACATCGGAGGCCTGCCCTACGCGCTCAAGAAGCTCAACGTGCCGGTTTACGGCACTCGGCTGACTCTTGGCCTCCTCAAGCCGAAGCTGAGGGAGCACCGCATCCTGCGTGAGTCCGACCTGCGCGAGGTGAGGGTGGGTGACACGGTCCAGGTCGGGCCGTTCCGGGTCGAGACGATCGCGGTGTGTCACTCGATACCGGACGCTGTCGCTCTCGCCATCGAGACGCCTGTGGGCCGCGTGGTCTATACGAGCGACTTCAAGCTCGATCCTGCGCCGCCGGACGGCCATCCAACCGACATGGATCGGTTCCGCCGCCTGGGCGACGCCGGGGTCCTGCTCCTGCTCAGTGACTCGACCAACTCGGAGCGCGAGGGACGTTCTGGCTCGGAGCGCGCCCTCCACGGACCGTTCGAGCGCATCTTCACCGAGGCGCCGGGCCGGATCGTCGTGGCCAACTTCGCATCCAACATCCACCGCATCCAGCACCTGGTCCGGATGGCGTCGCAGTTCGAACGCCGGGTTGCGGTGGTGGGACGCAGCCTGGAGCAGAACTTCAAGACTGCTCGCCAGCTGGGCTTTCTCGAGGTGCCGGAAGGACTGACGATCCGGCTCGCGGAGTCAGAAAAGATTCCGCCCTCGAAGCTCCTGCTTCTGACCGCGGGCAGCCAGGGCGAGCCGCTCTCCGCGCTGGCCCGCTTCGCCGCCCAGCGCCACCAGTTCGTCAACGTCCAGAAGGACGACTGGGTGGTCATCTCCGCGCGACCCATACCCGGCAACGAGCGCTCGGTGCACCAGACCGTCAACAACCTCTATCGGCACGGCGCGCGGGTTTTCTATTCCGAGGTAGGCAGCGTGCACGTCACCGGTCACGCGCAGCGCGAGGAGCTCAGGGAGATGCTCAACGCGGTCCGTCCGCGGTACTTCATACCCGTGCATGGAGAGTACCGCCAGCTCGTGCTGCACTCGGAGCTCGCGCACGAGGTCGGCCTGGACGCGGATCGCGTGGTGGTGGTGGAGGACGGCGAGTCGGTGGAGTTCGAGCGTGAGTCGATGACACGCGGCGAGAAGATCAATACCGGGCTCGTTTATGTCGACGGACTCGGTGTCGGTGACGTGGAGCAGGTCGTGCTGCGCGACCGCCGCCACCTGGCCGAAGACGGGATTCTCGTCGTCACTCTGACGCTCGACCGCGATACGGGCACAGTTCGCGTCGGCCCTGACCTGATCTCACGTGGAGTGATCGAGCCCGAGCTTTCAGTGCGACTGATGGCCGACGCACGCAAGGCCGTCCTCGAGAGCATCGCCAGGTTCGCGGATTCGCATCCCGAGCTGACGCTCCTTCAAGAGGTGATTCACGACGCTGTGTCGAAGACGGTCTACAAGCAGACGCGCCGCCGCCCTATGGTGATCCCCGTGATCACGGAGATATGAAGCTCCCGCCGTTGGCGCTTGTCGCGCCGAGCCTTTGCCCGCGCTGCGACCAGCCTGCGATGGTCCTCAACCACTCCGAGGAGGGACGCTGCGCCCACTGCGGCCTTCAGCTCCACCAGTGCGCGAGCTGCCGCGGCATCGCGCTACTGCGGTTTCTGCGGGCACGAGCTGGTGCGGGGAGAGAAGCGTCCCCTTTGGTGGAGGCTGTGGTTCCTGGCCGCGCTGCTTCCGGTAGCAGCAGGCCTGGCATACGGAATCGCGCAAGCACAAGTCCACCACTAAAAAAGGGTCCTCCCCATTCATGGGGGCCGCGCGCTGCGCGCACGGAGGGGGAGGGGCTTGTGGACTATAGATTAAGCCGCTGTCCGCATTCCACGCAGAAGCTGTGCCGGCCCAGGTTGTGGTGACCGCACGAGGCGCAGACAAGGCGGCGCGGGGGATCGGCTTGCAGCCAGCGTTCGTTCTCCCGTCGATACCAGATTCCGTCTTCAGGCCCGAGCATCCAGCGCCGCCCCTCGCTGTCGAGGACCGCGAGGTCGCGCACCGCGACCCGGAACGCCCGGGGCTGCATGTTGCCGGTTCGGCGCTCGTCGACGAGGTACCTGTATCTGATCTCCGCTTCCGCGAATGGATCGACCGCCACGCCGGAGAGTATGCAGCCCTGATCAAGTAGAATCCAATCGGCTCAAGGGCCCGCAGCATGCGTCGCACCACATCCCGAAGCTCCACTCGATCCGGCGCCCGTCGCGCTTCCTCTTCACGTTCCAAACGAAGTAAGCGCGCCGCTCGCCCGCGCCTGACCACGCGCCAGGTCCGAGAGATTCTTGGCGTCCTTCTGATGCTCGCGGCGCTGCTTGGATTGCTCGCGATCCTGAGCCACGCCGGCATGATTCTGGGCGGGATTCGCGACGGCATGGTTGCCCTTTTCGGCAGTGCCTGGTTCGTACCCGTGGCGGCGGCGATCGCCCTCAGCGCGTGGCTGCTGTGGCCGAAGGCGCCGCGGCCGCGCACGGTCGACATGGTGGCCGGCCTGGTCGCCTTGCTTTCGCTGATCGGGCTGTTCGGTCTCGCCGCCAGAGCCGGGGGGTCGGTTGGAAGCGGCATCGATGCGGGCCTGTCGGGCCTTTTCACCAGTGTTGGCGCGTGGGCCCTGCTCATCGCCGGCCTCGTGATCGGGCTCATCGTGACCATCCACTTCAGCCCCGGGGCTCTTCTCGTCAGCGCGGTTGGAACGCTGCGCGCAGCCAACGCCGAACGGGCTCGGCTCCGCGACCTGGTCGGCACCGTCACTGCGGAGAAACCGAAACCGGCCAAGGCTGCTTCGGCGACCAGCGACGTGCTTACCCGCTCCGCGGCGAGCTTTGCGACCGCCCCGGCCACGTCTGGCCAGAAGAGCTTGTGGGAGGTCGACGAGCCCGAGGATGAGATCGTGGAGCAGCCCCGCCCTGAGCCTCGTGGCGAGCAACCGACCGATGAGGAGCCGGCCCGTCGTGCCGAGCCGGTGATGAGGGTCGTCGCCGAGCCGGAGGATGACCTGCCCGAGATCGAGTGGAAGCTGCCCGCGATCACGCTGCTCGATACGGTGACCGCGCGCCGCGAGCGGATGGCGGACGAGATCAAGCGCAACGTCAGGATCATCGAGAGCACGCTCCAGACGTTCGGGGTCGAGTGCAAGGTCGTCGGCGTCAACCCCGGACCCGCGGTCACGCAGTTTGAGGTCCAGCCCGGTGCGGGGGTCCAGGTCAAGCGCATCACCGCGCTGCAGAATGACCTCTCGCTGGCGCTGGCCGCCGCGCCGCTGCGCATCGAAGCGCCGATCCCGGGTAAGTCGGCGGTGGGCATCGAGGTGCCGAACAAATCGGCCAGCCTCGTGACGATTCGCGAAGTTCTCGAGACGGCCGCGTTCCGCGAGGGCACCAACAAGCTCGCCCTGGGCCTGGGCAATGACGTATCGGGACAGTCGATCGTCGCCGACCTCACGCGCATGCCTCACCTGCTGATCGCCGGAGCCACCGGCCAGGGCAAGAGCGTGTGCATCAACGCGCTCATCACCAGCTTGCTGTTCCAGGTGACACCGGACCACCTCCGCCTGCTGCTGATCGATCCCAAGCGCGTCGAGCTCACGGGCTACAACGGGCTGCCGCATCTCGCGCTGCCGGTGTTGGTCGAGTCCCACCAGGCCGCCGCGGCGCTGCGCTGGGCGGTGGCCGAGATGGACCGCCGGTACAAGCTCTTCTCGGCCGAGGGTGTGAGGAACATCGCCAGCTACAACGAAAAGGCGACGCAGAGGCTCGCCCGGCCGCTGCCGTACATCGTGATCGTGATCGACGAGCTCGCCGACCTGATGATGGTCGCGGCGGGCGAGATCGAAGAGCTCATCTGCCGCATAGCGCAGCTTGCGCGCGCGGTGGGCATCCACCTGATCATCGCCACGCAGCGCCCATCGACCGACATCATCACCGGGCTGATCAAGGCCAACATCCCGTCCCGCATCGCATTTGCGGTCGGCTCGCAGGTCGACAGCCGCGTCATCCTCGACACCGGCGGCGCCGAGAAGCTTCTCGGCCGCGGCGACATGCTGTACCAGCCGGTCGACGCAGGCAAGCCGACTCGGATCCAGGGTGCGTTCGTCAGCGACCCCGAGGTCGAGGGCGTCGTCAACTTCTGGAAATCACAGGGCGGACCGCGCTTCATGGAAGAGATCCTCGAAGAGGGCGCCGGCACCGAGTGGCAGGGGGAGAGGCGGGAAGAGCGCAAGCTCGACGCCCTGTTTGCTCGCTCGGCGCGCGCAGTCGCTGCCGAAGGGGCCGCGTCGGTGTCGCTCGTGCAGCGCAAGTTCAACGTCGGCTACTCGCGTGCGGGCCGGATTGTCGACCAGCTGGCGGAGCACCGGGTGGTCGGCGGCTACCAGGGATCCAAATCGCGAGAGGTGCTGATGACGCTACCCGACGTGGACGAGCTCCTGGAGCGCTTGGGCCTCGAATGATCATCGGCCGCTGCTGGCTGCGAAACGCGGCGAGCGGGGCCTCTCCATCGAGCCGGTAGAACCTGGGGACCTTGGGCGTCGGCGTGGCAACTCGGGAGTTCTCGTCGCAAACTTCTCCCTAAGCGAGCGATGAACATCCCCAACACGCTCACGATCAGCCGGCTCGTCGCCATCCCGTTGTTGATGGCCCTGCTGCTGCTGCGCTTTCCCGGTCATGACCAGGCCGCGGCCGCGCTGTTCATCGTCTTCTCGCTGACCGACACGCTGGACGGGCAGCTCGCTCGCCGGCGGGGCACCGAAAGCGACCTCGGCAGGTTCCTCGATCCGCTCGCGGACAAGCTCTTCGTGCTCTCCGTCCTCATCGTGCTGGTACAGGAAGGGCTCGTCGCGGCGTGGGTCGTCGTTGTGATCTTCTCGCGCGAGCTGATCATCACGATCCTGAGGTCGGTGGGCGCAGGCCAGGGCCGCGTCATCTCCGCCGCTCCTCTCGGCAAGACGAAAACGGTCACGCAGATGGCGGCGGTGACGCTGCTGATCCTGCAGCGGCCGTATCCCGTGCTCGTTCCGATCGCGGCGATCGCAGTCGGCATCGCGGTCGTGTTCACGCTATGGAGCGGTCTCGACTACGTCTGGAGATTTCGCGACTTGATCCGGCCGTTTGACGTGTCGAAGATGCGCGAGAGTCCGAGCGGCGGAGCTCCAGAGGCATCTGCGCCTCAGGAGCTGGCCGCTTTGTTGAGAGGGTCCGGCCTCACCGTGTCGGTGGCGGAGTCGATGACCGGCGGCATGATCGGGACCATGATCACCGGTCAACCCGGAAGCTCCCTCTATTTCGTTGGTGGCGTCATCGCCTACTCGAATGACCTCAAGCGCGAAGAGCTGGGAGTCGCGGCCGAGCTGCTGGAAAGCGTGGGTGCGGTAAGCCCGGAGGTGGCGGAGGCCATGGCCCAGGGGGTTCGTTCGCGCCTCGGCACGAACCTGGCGGTTGCGGTGACCGGAATCGCCGGACCTGCAGCGGACGGCACGACCAAGCCTGTGGGGTTGACCTACATCGCTGTGGCTTCAGAGGGCCGTGTCGTCTCCCGAGAGTTCCGATTTGAAGGTGACCGAACCGTGATCCGGCATCGAGCGTCCACGGCGGCGTTGCGCATGCTGATCGCGGAGGCCCGTAGCGTCGCGCGGGCGGGGTTGAAGACGGCTTGACGGCCGAACACCTGTTCGCTACAATTGCCGGACGTTCTTAACAGGCGCGATTGTCAGTTGAACCCCAACCACGCAACATTCGACGCAACCACTTAGGAGGCACGCCGAACAGCAATGGACAAAGACAAGGACAAGGAACGGGAAAAGGCCGACGCAGAGAAGGGCAGAGCTCTGGATTCGGCGATGTCCCAGATCACGAAGAGCTACGGCAAAGGCGCGATCATGAAACTCGGAGAGCACTTCGCGCAGCGCAGCGAGGTAACCGCGATTTCCACCGGCGCGCTGCCGCTTGACCTTGCCCTTGGCGTAGGTGGCGTACCGCGCGGCAGGGTGACCGAGATCTACGGTCCCGAATCAGCCGGCAAGACCACGCTCGCTCTGCACGTCATCGCGGAGGCTCAGAAGGTGGGGGGCGTCGCGGCATTCGTCGACGCCGAGCACGCCCTCGATCCCCTGTACGCCTCGCGCATCGGGGTCAAGATCGACGACCTGCTGATCAGTCAGCCCGACACGGGCGAGCAGGCGTTGGAGATCGTCGAGGTGCTCGTGCGGTCGAATGCTGTCGATGTGATCGTCATCGACTCGGTGGCGGCGCTGGTGCCGAAGGCCGAGATCGAGGGTGAGATGGGTGACTCGCACATGGGCCTCCAGGCGCGCCTGATGTCGCAGGCGCTGCGCAAGCTCACCGCCGCGATCTCGAAGTCGAACTGCTCCGTGATCTTCCTCAACCAGCTGCGGGAGAAGGTCGGGATCATGTTCGGCAACCCCGAGACACAGCCCGGGGGTCGGGCCTTGAAGTTCTACTCCTCGGTGCGCCTGGACATCCGCAAGGTCGAGGTCATCAAGAACGGGCTCGATTCGGTCGGGAACAGGGTGAAGGTCAAGGTCGTCAAGAACAAGGTCGCGCCGCCGTTTCGGTCCGCCGAGTTCGACATCCTCTTCAATGAAGGCATCTCGCGCGAGGGATCGTTGATCGACGCGGCGGTTGAATACGGGATCCTCGACAAGAGCGGGACGTGGATGTCGTACGGCGACCAGCGTCTCGGCCAGGGTCGAGATAACGTCCGCAACTACCTGCGCGAGAACCCGACCCTTTCGTCGGAGATCGAGGCCAGGGTTCGCGAGAAGGCTGCCGGCGCGGCGGCGCCGATCAAGACCACGGCTCCCGTGAGGTCGCCTGCCGGTGCCCCGGAGGAGCTCTAAGGAGACCCCGTCCCGGTCAGCTTTCGACGCCGCCGTGGGCCTCATGGCACGGCGTGCTCACTCGCGCGCGGAGCTCCGGCGGAAGCTCGCCCGCCGCGGGTACCCCGAGCCGGAGGTGGCGGCCGCGGTCGCCCGCCTCGCCGAGATGCGGCTCCAGGACGACGGGCAGTTCGCGGAAGGGCATGTTCGCAGACGATCCAGCACCCGCGGTCCGCTCGCCCTATCGGCCGAGCTGGCCGCCCGAGGCGTGGATCGCCGCCTGGTGGACGAGGCCCTGGCAGACTTCGGCCCAGAAGCCCAGCTCGCTGTGGCCATCGATCTTGCGGGGCGGTTGGCTGCCCGCAGAAGACCGGCAGGCTACCAGGAGTTGCTTAATACGGTCGGAACCAGGCTGGTTCGGCGCGGCTTCGCTCCACACCTCGTGCGATCCGCCTGCCAGGCCGTCTGGCACGGGACGGACGACGGCCTCGAAGCCCAGGCCTCGCCGCCGGTCGTCTAGGGCGCGGCTCACCGGCTCAGGCGGCGGTGGCGCCTGCCGCGATCCGCGCCCATCCGCCCGGCGCCGAGGCCTAGAATTTGCTCAACGCGGGCCCACTTTGAGGTCCGCAAGTCATAGAGCCAACCCCAGGCGGGACCCTTCCGGTCCTGCCGTGGTCACGCACTTTGACAATCGAATAACGAGGTGCATGTCACATGCCTGCTTACGTCTTCGTATGGCTATTTGTGGCAGTCGTGGTGGGCCTCGCCGGAGGTTTCGGCGCCGCCTACCTGCTGCTTCGCCGCCGGCAGAGCGACGGGAGTCAAGTCCTGGAGCTCAAGGCACAGCAGACCCTTCTCGAGGCTGAAACCCAGGCCAAGGAGAAGCTGCTCGAGGCCAAAGAGGAGGCGGTCAAGGTTCGGACCGCCGCCGAACAGGAAGCCCGCGAGTATCGGGCACAGTCACAACAGATCGAAAGGCGCCTTCTCCAGAAAGAGGAGAACCTCGACCGGAAGGCAGAGGACGTCAATCGGTCCGAGCGCGAGCTCGCGAATCAGAAGAAGTCGCTCGACGACATCAAGGCGCAGCTCGAGGAGAGCTACCGCCAGCAGGAAAAGGAGCTTCAGCGCGTCGCGAACATGACGCGTCAGGAGGCTCAGGGAATCCTGATGGCGCAGGTGGAGCAGGACCTGCGCAACGAAGTTGCGCGCAAGGTCCGCGAATCGGAGCTGGCGGCTCGCGACGAAAGCGAGCGACGAGCTCGCGAGATCGTCACCGAGTCGATCCAGCGCATCGCCGCCGACCAGACCGCCGAGGTCTCGGTCTCCGTGCTGCCGCTACCGACCGACGAGCTGAAGGGCCGCATCATCGGCAAGGAGGGGCGCAACATCCGCGCTCTCCAGCAGGCCACGGGGATCGACCTGATCGTCGACGACACCCCTGAGGCCGTGATCATCAGCGGCTTCGACCCAGTCCGCCGTGAGGTGGCGAGGGTCGCGCTGAACAAGCTCATCGTGGATGGCCGTATTCACCCGGCTCGCATCGAGGAGATCGTCGCCAAGTCCCGCCAGGAGGTCCTGCAAAGGGTCAAGGAGGAGGGGGAGGCGGCGGTCCTGGAGCTCAGTCTTCAGGGTCTGCATCCTGAGGTCGTTCGCCACCTCGGCATCCTTCGTTTCCGCACCAGCTACGGACAGCAGGTGCTCAACCACTCCAAAGAGGTGGCCTATCTCGCGGCGATGATGGCGTCCGAGATCGGCGCCGACGTCCGCATCGCAAAGCTGTCGGGCCTGCTTCACGACATCGGCAAGGCCATCGACCACGAGGTCGAGGGTTCGCATGCCGTGATCGGGGCGGACCTGCTCCAGCGACACGGAGTTCCCCCTCAGGTCGTGCACGCTGTACGCGCGCATCACTACGACGAGGAACCGCACTCCATCGAGGCCCTCTTGCTCATCGCGGCCGACGCGATCTCCGCGGCCAGGCCAGGAGCGCGCCGCGAGTCACTCGAGGCGTACGTCAAGCGGCTCGAGAAGCTCGAGGAGATCGCCAATTCGTTCCAGGGAGTGCAGCAGTCTTACGCCATCCAGGCCGGCCGCGAGGTCAGGATCCTGGTCAAGCCCGAGCAGATCGACGACAGCGCTGCTCAGCTGATGGCGCGGGACATCGCCAAGAGAATCGAATCTGAGCTCAGCTTTCCCGGTCAGATTCGCGTCACCGTGGTGCGCGAGACCAGGGCTGTTGAATACGCAAAATAGGCACAAAGGGAGCCCCACAAGGGCTCCCTTTTTCTTTTCCACGAGAATCTGATGATGAGCGCCGCCGAGTTGAAGATCCTGTTCGTCGCTGATGTCGTCGGGCATCCGGGTCGCGACGCAGTCAAGGCGCTCCTTCCGGAGCTAAAAAAGGAGCTGCATCCCAACCTGGTCATCGTCAACGGCGAGAACGCGGCCGGTGGCTTTGGGCTTACCGCCAAGATCGTCGCTGAGCTGCGAGGCGCCGGCGCCGATGTCATCACCACCGGCAACCACGTCTTTGCGCAGAAAGAGTTCGTCGGTGAGCTTCCCAACCTGGAGCGCGTCCTGCGGCCCGCCAACTACCCGCCGGCGGCTCCCGGCCAGGGCTGGTGCCTGGTGGACGCGGGCGGCCACCAGGTGCTGGTGATGAACCTCATCGGGCGGATCTTCCTCGACTCCCTGGACGACCCATTCCGCGCCGCGGATGCGATCCTCAATGACCACCCCGAAACGCCGATCGTGTTCTGCGATATGCACGCCGAGGCCACCTCGGAGAAGACCGCCATGGGCTGGTACCTGAACGGTCGCGCGAGCGCCGTGGTCGGCACTCACACCCACATACCAACAGCCGACGCCCGCGTCCTCCCTGGGGGGACGGCCTACGTCACCGATGTGGGCATGGTCGGGCCTCGGGACGGCTGCATCGGAATGGATAAGGACGTGGTCGTCCAGCGCTTCTTGACGGGGGTCCCGAACCGGTTCGTGGTGGCGTCCGGACCCGTGACATTCAATTCGGTACTGGTTACCATTAACAGTTCAACCGGACGCTCAACGTCGATCCAGCGAGTCGATCGTGAACATATTTGAAGGGGTTCCAGCAATGACAACGGAGCGCGCTCCAGTAGAGGTGCTCAAGGTTTCGGCCACCTCAAAGCCGGTTGCCGTGGCGGGCGCCATCGCCGGCGTCATTCGGAGCAAGGGGCGCGTGGAGGTCCAGGCGATCGGAGCGGGCGCGATCAACCAGGCTGTCAAGGCAATCGCCATCTCGCGTGGCTATGTGGCACCGGGCGGCCTCGACCTGGTCTGCATCCCGGCCTTCATCGACATCTCGATCGATGGTGAAGAGAGGACAGGAATTCGGTTGCTCGTGGAGAGTCGCTGACGGCAGTCCAGACCAGGTCGTTCCACATCTGGACGATCGGATGCCAGATGAACTCGGCGGATTCCGAGAGCCTCGCCCGGCGGCTCCTTGCCGCCGGCTACGTCGAGGACTCGCTCGACCGGGCTGACGTCGCGATCCTCAACACGTGCGTCGTGCGCCAGGCATCAGAGGACCGCGTGTACTCCAAGCTCCATGAGTTGAAGGAATGGAAGACCGAGGCGCGCACCATCGCGGTCACCGGGTGCATCGTCGCCAAAGAAGGCGATGGCCTGCGCCGGCGGTTTCCACATCTCGACGCCGTCGTACCCATCGGCGACTACGAGGCCTTCGTCGCCGGCCTCGAGGCTCGGTATGACTACTCGCAGGGTGAGCCGCTGCCACATTCGGGGCGGACCGGCATCAGTCACTTCGTCCGTGTCATCCAGGGGTGCGACCACAACTGCACGTTCTGCATCGTGCCCAGCGTGCGAGGCCGGGAGAAGCATGTGCCGATGACATCGGTCGTGGACGAGTGTCGCCAGGCCGTGGCGGCAGGGGCGAGAGAGGTCGTCCTGCTTGGTCAGAACGTCGATGACTACCGAGACCCGGACGGCCGGGGCGGCCTCGCCGCGCTCGTTCGCGAGGTCGAAACCATCCCTGGACTGAGGCGCCTTCGCTTTCTGACGTCCCATCCGCAGGACCTGGAGCCACAGCTGCTCGAGGTCATGGCCTCGAGTGATGTCGTGTGCCGCGAGCTGCAGCTTCCAGTCCAGTCGGGTGATGACACGGTTCTGAAGCGGATGGCCCGTGGTTACCAGACGCGGCACTATCGCGCCATCGTCGAGAATGCGCGTCGCCTCATGCCCGACATCGGACTGGTGACGGACGTGATCGTTGGGTTCCCGGGCGAGACCGAGTCCGCCTATCTCAACACCCGGGCGCTCGTTGAAGAGATCGAGTTCGACGTCGTCCACATCGCCATGTACTCGCCTCGGCCAGGCACGTATGCAGCGACAAAGATGTCCGACGACGTGCCTCAAGAAGAGAAGCTGCGCCGCCTGAACGACCTCCTGGCGCTGCAGCGCGAGATCGCCGCCCGGAAAACGGCGAGGTGGATCGGACGGGACGTCGAGGTGCTGATCGAGGGACGGGATGAGCTGCACCGTCCGTACGGGCGAATCCGGCAGGGCAAAAGGGCGAACGTGCTGCGGGCCGGTGACATCGCGCCAGGCGACGTGATCAACGTGCGCATCCTCCAGGCCACTGCAGGCCAGCTCACAGGAATGCCCGCGGCTTGAACGTCCCAGCTACCCCGGTGATGCGGCAGTACCGGGAGGCAAAAGAGGCTCACCCCGACGGGATCCTGCTGTTCAGGCTCGGCGACTTCTATGAGATCTTCTTCGAGGATGCCCAGGTCGCCGCGCCGATCATGGGCGTGCAGCTTACGTCGCGGCCGCTGGGCAAGACCGGCCGCTATCCGATGTGTGGCGTGCCTCACCACGCGTGGCAGTCGTACGTAGGAAAGCTGCTGCGCGCGGGACACAAGGTAGTGATCTGCGACCAGGTGGAAGCGGCGAGCAAGAACAAGATCGTGCGCCGCGACGTCACCCGTGTCCTCACACCGGGCACTGTCGTCGAGGATGCGTACCTCGAACCGTCGCGCCGCAACTATCTCGTCGCGGCATGGTCGCGTGGAAGCGACGCCGGGATCGCCGCGTGCGAGGTTTCCACTGGCGAGCTTCTGCTCTGCCAGCTGCACAAAGACCGATTGCAGTCCGAGCTCGAACGCCTCGCGCCGGCCGAGCTGCTCGCGCCTCCTGACATCGACGAATACAGGTTCGACCCTGTCCGCGGCCAGCAGCGACTAAAGGATTTGCTGGGAATCGCGTTTCCGGCCTCGGTTGGAGCCCAGGACGCGCCGCTGGCGGTGGGAGCAGCCGGCGTCGTGCTCGATTACCTGAAGCAGAACCAGAGCCGCGTCGTTCCGGGCTCCTTCACAGTGCGGACCTATTCGCCCGACCTCACGATGCCTCTCGACGCTGCAACGGTGCGCAACCTCGAGCTGCCTGCGCTCGTCTCGCTGATGGACCGCGCGTCAACCCCGGTCGGAGCGCGTCAGCTGCGCGCTTGGATGGGCGCGCCCCTTCGCGATGCGGAGTCGATCCAGCTGCGCCTGGCGGCGGTGGACGAGCTGGTGTCGGCGCCCGGACTTAGGGATCGCCTGCAGGCGGCGTTGAAGCCGGTCGGCGATCTCGAACGCCTCGTCTCGCGGGCGGTCCAGGGCCACGCTTCGGCGCGAGAGCTCGTCGGCCTGCGGCGCTCGCTCGCCGCCATTCCGGACGTGCAGGAGGCTCTGAGCGCCTGCTCGGCCCTGGTGACGCGGGACCTGGCCGGCGAGGTCACCGCGGCGCCGGAGCTGGCGGGCACCCTCGCTCGTGCGCTC
>VBDS01000237.1 GCA_005889085.1 Chloroflexota bacterium
TCGTGGAGCTGCACGTCGCGTACTGTGCCGGGCTCATAGTCGACGTGGACCTCTTCGAAGAACGGAATGAACGAGACGTCCGCGATCGACTCCTCGTGGTCCTTGACCCAGCTGTAGCTCTTGGTCGAGCCGTCGTGGTCGTTGAAGGTGACGCACGGCGAGATGATGTCGAGGATCGCCGTGCCGCGATGGGCGATCGCGGCCTTGATCAGCGGTACAACCTGCTTCCCGTCGCCGCTGAATGACCGCGCCACGAAGGAGCAGCCGAGCGCGAGGGCCACGGCGCACGGGTCGATCGGCTGAAACGTGTTGACGGCGCCCTTCTTCTGCATCGAGCCGATGTCGGCCGTCGCCGAGAACTGGCCCTTGGTCAGGCCGTACGTGCCGTTGTCTTCGATGATGTACGTGCAGTCCACGTTGCGCCGGATCAGATGCATGAACTGTCCGATCCCGATCGAGGCGGTGTCGCCGTCGCCGGACACGCCGAGCATGATCATCTGGCGGTTGGCGAGGTGTGCGCCCGTGGTGAGCGCGGGCATCCTGCCGTGGACCCCGTTGAAGCCGTGCGCGGCTTCGACGAAGTAGGCCGGGGTCTTCGACGAGCAGCCGATTCCGGACATCTTCGCGAGCAGGTGAGGTTCGACGCCCAGCTCGTAGAGGGCCTTGATCATGTGGTTGGTGATCGAGTTGTGCCCGCAGCCGGCGCACAGCGTGGTGGCGGCGCCCTTATATGCATCGCGGGGCAGCCCGACTCGGTTCAGGGTGGTGCTCATGCGGGTACAGCCTCCAGCTGCATAAGTGGTTCGGAGATTGCGACGGCGGGGATGGGCTGCCCGTTGTAGTGCCGAATCGAGCGCAGGCGGCCGACCAGCTCCGGGGGAAGGGCCAGGCGAATCAGGTCATAGAGCTGGCCGTCGCGGTTCTGCTCGACGACGTAGACGTGCGTGTGGCGTGCGACGAATGCGGCCACGTCGTCCGACAGCGGCAGGGCTCGCACGCGGAGGTAGTCGATGCTCTTGCCGGCCGCGGCAAGGGTCTCGCGCGCTTCGATCACGGCCGCGTGCGTCGAACCGAACGCGATCAGCCCCACCGGTGCGCCGCTCTCGTCGACGACCGGTGGAGGGAGCGCATGGCGCGCGGTCTCCAGCTTGAGGGAGAGCCGGTCCATGTTCCGCGCATACGCGTCGGCGCCTTCTGTGTATCGCGCCTGCTCGTCGTGGCCCGAGCCCCGCGTGAAGTAGCCCGCGGCGGGGTGGTCGGTCCCAGGCAGCGTCCGGTAGGGGACGCCGTCGCCATCCACATCTCGGTAGCGGCCCCACTCGCCCGCGAGGCGCTCGAGATCCTCCTTGGAGAGCACCTTGCCGCGGTCGAACTGTTTCTCCGGGTACTTGAACTCGGGCGTCATCCACAGGTTCATGCCCAGGTCGAGATCCGAGAGGACAAATACCGGGGTCTGGAAGCGGTCTGCGTAGTCGAAGGCGTCGCGGGCGAGCTCGTAGCACTCCTCGACAGTGCCGGGCAGCAGCACCAGGTGCTTCGTGTCGCCGTGCGAGAGCGTGTACACAAAGCCGATGTCCGCCTGCGACGTGCGCGTGGGCAAGCCGGTCGAGGGGCCGATGCGCTGGATGTCGAAGATCACAACCGGGACTTCGGCGTAATACGCGAGGCCGGAAAACTCAGCCATCAGCGAGATGCCGGGCCCGGAGGTCGAGGTCATGGAGCGTGCGCCCGCCCATCCGGCGCCGATCGCCATGCCGACGGCGGCCAGCTCGTCCTCAGCCTGGACGACTGAGATGTTCTTCTCGCCGGTCGTGGGATCGAACCGGAAGCGGTCGGAGTAGGCGATCAGGTACTCGCAGAGCGAGGAGGAGGGGGTGATGGGATACCACGCGACCACGGTTACGCCGCCCATGAGGGCGCCCAACGCCGCGGCCTGGTTGCCCTCGACGAGGACTTTGCCTTCGACCACGCCGGCCATTGGCTCAAGGCGGTAGGGATCCTGCTTGGAGAAGTTGTCCTGCCAGTAGTCGTGGCCGACCTTGATCGCGTCGAGGTTGACCTGCACGGCTTTCGGCTTGGACAGGAACTGGCGCTTGACCCCGTGCTCCAGCGCCTCCCACGGAATTCCGAGCAGGCCTCCGACGACTCCGACGTAGATCATGTTCGCGAGCTGCTTGCGGAGCGTGTCGCTCTGGATCTTGGCTTTGGCGAGCTTCGAGAACGGCACCGGGTAGTAGGTCACGTCGGTCCGCGCGTCGACCGTCGCAAAAGCTTCTTCGTGGATCACCGCGCCGCCGGGGCGGACCGTCTTCAGGTCTTCGCGCCAGGTTGCGACGTTGAACGCGATCAGGATGTCGACCTTGTCCGAGCGCGCCATGTGGCCTTCCGGCGTGATGCGCAGCTGGTACCAGGTCGGCAGGCCTTCGATGTTGGAGGGAAAGACGTTCTTGGGCGCGACCGGGATCCCCATATGGAAGATCGCCCTGGTCAGCACCAGGTTGGCGGTCTGGCTGCCTGAACCGTTGACGGTGGCGGCCTGAATGGTGAGGTCGTTGACGATTGGTTCGGTCACTTCGATTCTTGGGATGGCGGATTAAGGATTCTACGCGTCTGCAGCATTCGGTCTCGCTCCCTTAGAGTCCTCGGCGTGAAGGTCGCCACCCCCAAAGAGCTCGTCCACGACGAGCGCCGGGTCGCGCTGGTCCCGGACACGGCGACCAAGCTCATCGCGGCCAAGCTCGAGGTCAGCGTCCAGGTGGGCGCCGGCGCGGGCGCGTTCATCCCGGACGAGTCCTACGAGAAGGCGGGCGCCAGGTTGGTCACTCACGCCGCGGATCTTTTGGTCGACGCGGATGTCGTGCTCAAGGTGCAGGCGCCGATGCCGAGCGAGGTCGAGCTCCTGCCCAGGGGTGCCGTGCTCATCAGCTTCCTCCAGCCCGCGACGCAGGGCGATATCGTCAAGGCGCTCGCCCGCCGCGGCGTGACCGCCTTCAGCCTCGAGCTCCTGCCGCGCATCTCCCGCGCGCAGTCGATGGACGCGCTCTCCTCACAGGCTTCGGCCGCCGGCTACAAGGCCGTGCTGATGGCCGGAGAGCGACTCGGCAAGTTCTTCCCGATGATGATGACCGCGGCCGGCACCGTCGCTCCGGCGCGAGTCCTGGTGATGGGTGCGGGCGTGGCGGGCCTCCAGGCGATCGCCACCGCGCGCCGCCTCGGGGCGGTTGTCTCCGCCTACGACGTCCGTCCGGCGGTCAAAGAAGAGGTGCAGTCGCTGGGCGGAACATTCATCGAGCTGGCCCTCGAGACCCAGGAGGGCGAAGGCGGCTACGCGCGTGAGCAGTCGGAAGAGTTCCTGCGCAAGCAGCGCGAGCTCATCGGCGAGCACGTCGCGAAGTCAGACGTGGTGATCACCACGGCTGCCGTGCCCGGCCGCCGCGCGCCTCTGCTGGTGACCGGGGACATGGTGAAGGGTATGCGGCCGGGCTCGGTTATCGTCGACCTCGCGTCGGAGACGGGGGGCAACGTCGAGCTGACCGAGGCGGGCAAGGACGTCGACGTGAACGGGGTCACGATCATCGGCACGCGCAACGTGCCTTCGACGATGCCTCTCGCGACAAGCCAGCTCTACGCACGAAACGTGGCCAACCTGCTGCTCCACCTGGTGAAGGACAGCGCGATCACGCTCGACTTCGCCGACGAGATCACCAAGGGCGCTTGCGTGACCCATGACGGCGAGATCGTCAACGAGCGCGCGAAGCAGATGGTGTCGGCGATATGAACAACGAGCTGCTCAACGAGCTTACGTTTTTCGTGCTGGCGATCTTCGTTGGGTTCGAGGTCATCTCGAAGGTGCCGACCATCCTCCATACGCCGCTGATGTCGGGCACCAACGCGATCCACGGCATCATCGTCGTCGGGGCGCTGCTGATTGCGGCCGGCGCGAAGACGCCGGTCGAGATCGTGCTGGGGTTGGTCGCGGTGACCCTTGCCACGACCAACGTGGTCGG
>VBDS01000238.1 GCA_005889085.1 Chloroflexota bacterium
CGGCACGGCCCAAACGCTCACGCAAGCCGACGTCGACGCCATCAACACCCGCCAGCAGGACCCCGACGTCGTGGCTGCGATCCCGATCGCGCAGAGCGGCGGGCAGATCACGTTCGGCAACCAGAACTACTTCGCGCCGACCACAGGCACGACGACCGACTTTCCACTCGTGCGCAACTACCAGGTCGCCGAGGGCTCGTTCTTCACCGACGACGACATCAACGCGCGCCATCGCGTCGTCGTGATCGGCCAGACCGTGGTCGACAACCTGTTCGCCGGCGCAGATCCGATCGGCCAGACGATCAAGATCAACCGCCAGAGCTTCCGCGTCATCGGCGTCTTCGCGCAGAAGGGCGGCAGCGGCCTTGGCTCGCAGGACAACGTGGTCGTGGCGCCGATCACGACGGTGTGGGCCTATCTCACCGGTTCGCGCGGCAAGATCATCAGCCAGATCGTCGCCTCGGCGTCATCGGCGAGCGCGGTGACCCAGGCGGAGACCGAGATCACGACGATCCTGCTGCAGCGCCACCAGATCTCCGACCCGACGCTGGCCGACTTTCAGCTCCAGAGCCAGCAGGACATCCTGAACCAGGCCACCTCGATCGCCACCGCGCTCACGCTCGTGCTGGGCGCCATCGCAGGGATCTCGCTCGTGGTCGGCGGCATCGGAATCATGAACATCATGCTGGTCACGGTCACCGAAAGGACGCGCGAGATCGGCATCCGCAAGGCGATCGGGGCGCGCCGCCGCGACATCCTCACGCAGTTCTTGATCGAGGCCATGGTGCTCAGCGGTCTCGGCGGGGCGCTGGGCATCGCGGTCGGGGCGCTGCTCGCGAAAGAGGCGCCGAACATCCCCGCCATCGCCACCTCCAGCTTTCCGACGCCGGTCGTCTCGCCGCCCTCGGTGGTGCTCGCCTTCTGCGTCTCGGTGGCGATCGGCCTCTTCTTCGGCATCTATCCCGCCAACCGTGCAGCGCGTCTGCACCCCATCGAAGCCCTCAGGTACGAGTAAGGAGTGAAACCGTGAAGCTATACGTCGTCGCCTTGCTGCTGGCAGTCGGAATCCTGGGTGGTTTCTACGGCGGCTACAAGCTCGGTCAGAACAACGTGAGCGCCAATACCACCGCCCAGAACACGACATCGCGCACAGGCGGCAACTTCGGTGGCGGTGCGGGAACCCGGGGCGGGCTCGCCGCCGCGTGCCCGAGCCCAGGCGCGCCCACGCCTTCACCCGGCACCAACGCCGCCGTGCGTGGAACGGTGACCGACCTGACTTCGACTTCGCTGACCATCACCACCACCGCGTGCGACACCAAGGTCGTCTTCGGCAACACGGTCCAGGTGTCCAAGACAGTCGCCGGCTCGACATCCGACCTGAAGGACAACATGACTGTGACGATCGTCGGCACGCGCCAGGCGGATGGCAGCCTAAAGGCCACGACGATCCAGATCGGCGGTGGAACTGTCGCCGTGCCGGGCGGCGCCGGCGCTTCGCCGCGCCCGAGCGGAGGTTAGGCCTCCTCCAGCTCGCCAGTCTCCTTCCCTAGCGGCTTCTCGAACCACGCCACGTCCCAGTAGCGGCCGAACTTGCGGCCCTGCTCGGTGAAATGCGCCACTCGCTTGAAGCCGAACCTCTCGTGAAGCGCGATCGAGGCAGGGTTGGGCAGAGCGATACCGGCGTACGCGCGGTGAAGGTCTTCGCCCTCGAGTGATTTGAAGAGCTCCCCATAAAGCCGTGAGCCGATGCCTTTGCCGATCGCGTCTGACGCGAGATAGACGCTCGTCTCGACCGAGGTCAGGTAGCCGGGCTTAGGCCTGAACCGGCTGCTCGACGCAAACCCCGCGACCTGGTCTCCAAGGAGCGCCACCATCAACCGGTGGCGTCCCGATTCGCCGTAGTGGCTGAACCACTCGCGCCGGGCCTCCATGGTCATGGGTTCGACGTCGAATGTGACGTGGGTCTCGGCGACGTAATGGTTATAGATGTCGTTGACCGGCGCGAGGTCGGCAGCGGTCGCCGGACGGACGTGGACGGAGGCGTGGATCACGGTGGATCAGTTTATTTCCGACAATTGGCGGCGTGGATCGGATCGAGCTTCGCGGAATGTCCTTCCAGGGCCGCCACGGCGTTCGCCCGGCCGAGCGCTCCCAGCCGCAGGAGTTCAAGGTCGACGTCGAGATCGACGCCGACCTGGAGGAGGCTGGACGGACAGACCGGCTGGCCGACACCGTCGACTACACGCAAGCACGCAAGGCGGCACAGGAGGTGATCGAGGGCGAGTCGATGAAGCTCTTGGAATCCCTGGCCGCGGCCATTGCCCAGCGCGTCCTCGAGCTGCCGCGCGTGGGCGCCGTTTCGGTGCGAGTGGCCAAGCGCCCGGCGAGCATGGCGCCGATCGAGGCCGCGGCGGTGCGCCTGAAGAGGACGCGTAAGTGACGATCGCCTACTTCGACTGTTTCTCCGGCATCTCAGGCGACATGACGCTGGGGGCGCTCATCGACTGCGGGGCCGACCGTGCGCTCCTCGACGCAGTAGTGGAATCGCTCCGGCTTGGGAACGAGGTCACGGTCGAGGTCCGCCACGAGACGCGCGGCCATGCGGGTGGCACGCGGGTTGTGGTCGAGGTGCATGACCGCGTCGAGCGCACGGTGCCCGCCTTGAGGCGCGTGGTCGAGGACGCAGACATGCCCGACCCGGTCAAGTCGCCGGCCCTGGCCGCCATCAGTCGCCTGGCTCGCGCCGAAGCGCAGATCCACGGCGTGTCGGAGGACATGACGCACCTGCATGAGCTTGGCGGTGCCGACACGCTCGTCGACGTGGTCGGTGCGTTCTGGCTGCTGCACGCGCTCGACGTCACCCACGTCTATGCCTCGCCGCTACCCGCATCGCGCGGACTGAAGGATGGGATGCCGCTGCCCGCTCCGGCCAGCCTCCGCGTGTTGGAGGGCACCGGCGCGGTCCTGCAGCCGTCGGACGAGACCCGTGAGCTGGTGACGCCGACCGGCGCCGCCATCCTCGCCGCCGTGGCCACGTTCGAGCGGCCCGCAATGTCACTGCGCCGTGTGGGCTACGGGATTGGGACGCACTCCTCACCTGGCAACGCGCTCGCAGTCTGGATAGGCGATGAGGTCGCTGCGCACGCCGGCGTGACGATGCTCGAAACGAACATCGACGACATGGCGCCGACCCTGATCGCGGCCCTGTGTGAGGACATGATGGCGGCGGGGGCGCTCGATGTCGTGGTCGTCCCGGCTCTGATGAAGAAGGGAAGACCCGGGCACTTGCTGTCGGTCATGTCGCCACCCGAGCTGGTGGCGAGCCTGAGCGCCCAGCTCCTTCGGCGCAGCACGACGCTCGGCATCCGGATGACCGCGGTGGACAGGGTCATCGCCGCGCGAAAGATCATCGAGGTCGTCACGCCGCTCGGATCCGCGCACGTCAAGGTGAAGGAGCTCGACGGGCGGGCGGTCGACGTGGCTCCGGAATACGAGGACTGCCGGCGGATCGCGCGCGAGAGCGGGAAAGACCTTCGAGACGTGATGCGCCTTGTCGCAGACTCTGCACGTCGAGACCTCGGACTCGAGTGACGGCGCAAGTGCTCGACGGCAGGGCCGTCGCCAAGCAGATATATGAAGAGGTCGCGAAGGCGGTCAGCGAGCGCATCGGGCGCGGAGAAACGCGGCCGCGTCTCGCGACCGTCCTCGTGGGCGACGACCCCGCGTCGGCGCAGTACGTGGAGCTGAAGCAGCGCAACGCGAAAAACGTCGGCATCGATTCAGAAGACCATCGCCTGCCCTCGACCACCACCACCGAAGAGCTGCTGGCGCTGGTCCAGCGACTGAACCGCGACGACGCCGTGAGCGGAATCCTCATCCAGCAGCCCACGCCCAGACATGTCGACATGCGGCGCATCGTGTTCGCGCTGGATCCGATGAAGGACGTCGACGGGTTTCACCCCATCAACGCCGGCCTTCTCGCCCTGGGCCTGCCAGGCGGCGTGGAACCCTGTACGCCGGCGGGAATCGTCCTGCTGCTCGAGCGGTCGGGCGTCGCAATCGAAGGCGCGAACGCCGTCATCGTCGGTCGCAGCAACCTCGTCGGCAAACCGACGGCGCTCCTCATGCTCAAACGCAACGCAACCGTGACCCTGTGTCACACGCGCACCCGAGACCTCGCGAGTCACACTC
>VBDS01000239.1 GCA_005889085.1 Chloroflexota bacterium
CGATCCGCTTGTTCGTGCCTGGGAAGGCGAGGGCCACCCCGAGTCATATCCGAGAGGTTCGTGGGGACCGCATGCAGCCGACGACCTGGTGGCCACAGGTGCCGGCGGACGGTGGATCGTCAGCGGCGACGAGCCCGGCACAGGCTAGGGGCTTCTCTGTTCGAGCCACAATCCAATCAAGCGATTCATGTTCGTGTTGCACGCCTAGTTCTTGTCCGCTACGGACGTAGTGGAATGCGTTCACGTTCGGCTGCAGTTTGTGAAAATGGCAACCATGACCCAGCTCGATGCCAAGACGCGTGGAAGGTTGCCCGACAGCGCCTTCGCCTATATCGACTCCGGCGGCCGTCGGCGCCTACCGATCAACGACGGCGCCCACGTCCGCAACGCGCTGGCGCGTTTTAACCAGACCACCTTCGAAGACGAAGCGGCCCGAGATCGGGCACGCACCAGGCTGCTGAAGGCGGCCAAGAAGTACGGCATCGTGCCTGTCGGGTTCATGACCGGCCAGCTGCGCAATGTACGCATCCGCGGCGAGGCCGAAGCTCGTGTGAGCGAAGTACGAACACTGCCTACAGGCTCTGTGACGTTCCTGCTCGCCGACATCGAGGACTCGACGGGCCTCGTCAGGCGCCTCGGCGATCGGTACCCCGGGTTGCTGGCCGATGTCCGCAGCCTGCTTGGCGGCGCCATCCGGAAGTCGGGCGGCCGGGAGGTGGACACCCGAGCCGACGAGCTGTTCGCCGTCTTCAAACAGGCCGCGGCAGCGCTGGGTGCCGCGCTCGCGATTCAGCGCAAGGTTGCCTCGATGGTTTGGCCGGACGACCTGAACGTAAGGATCAGAATCGGGCTTCACACCGGGCATCCCACCCTGACCGACACGGGATACGTAGGGATCGCTGTGCACACCGCGGCTCGGGTCTGCTTTGCCGCCCACGGCGGGCAAATACTGCTTTCGCACGCGACCCGCGACGCGATCGGCGCCTCTGAGCCCGCCGGCATCAGTTTCAGAAATCTGGGCCTGCATCAGCTCCAGGGCCTGCCAGGGCCCGAGGCGCTTTTCCAGGCCGAGGCGCCCGATCTGGCGTCCGAGTTTCCTCCGCCCAGAACCCCCACCACACCAGCGGAGGCAGGAAGAGCCTAAGAAAACGGGCACTTGCGTCATTCCCGGCGACAGCTATCCTGCCGTGTAATGAGCGATGCAAAGATCGACGCGCTGAGCAAGGTCCCTCTTTTCGCCCGCTGCAGCCAGAAGGAGCTGGAGTTCCTGGTCACGCGCACAGACGAGGTGGATGTTCCGGCGGGCCGCACGCTGATCACGCAGGGTAGGGCCGCGGATTCCTTTTACCTCCTGCTGAACGGGCAAGCCACAGTACAGGTTGACGATCGCGACCGCCCCGCACTTGAACCCGGAAGCTTTTTCGGTGAGATCAGCATGCTCGACCGCGGGCCAGCGACGGCCACCGTCGTCACGAGTGCTCCCTCGAAGTTGATGGTCATGAGCCACGCGCAGTTTCGCGATGCGATCAGGGCCAACGACCAGCTCCTCTCACAGGTGATGGCCGCGATGGCCGAGCGGCTGCGTCGCGACATGCTCGCGCGCTAGTGAATTGATCGGCATCCAGGAGGAAGCGATGGCTGGGGATATTGAGTTAGGCAGCATCCACCACGTGCGGCTGACGGTTACCGATATCGAGCGGAGTCGAGCCTTCTACACGGGCTTATTGGGGTTCAACGTGGCTGCCGAGGCGCCGGCGTCGGACGACCCGAAGTCCGATCCGAGCTATCCGGTGTTGTGGGGTGGGTGCGTGATGACAAGGGGCACCTACCTCTTGGGCCTGCGTCCGGTGGCGAACAAAGGCGACCGCTTCGACGAGAATCGAGTGGGCCTGGATCATCTGAGCTTCAGCGTGGACAGCCGCGCAGCGCTCAATGACGCGATCCGATTCCTGGACGAGCGCGGCGTGCAGAGGGGAGAGGTCCGCGAGCTGACGTCCTTTGGGATATGCGTGCTGGCCTTCCGCGATCCCGACAACATTCAACTGGAGCTGACGTCTCCACTCTGAGACCACCTCTAGGACTGACTCCCTGAACTGGCGCTGTGGCCGGCCAACAAGTGTTGGTAGCCCAGGTTGGTGAGGCGGCGCCAGTCTGGCCCGATATCGATTCGGCTAAAGTAGGCGGACTGTGCGTAGTACGGCTGCCCGCGGCCTGGACCTGACCCGACGACGGGCGATCGACTACGTGCGCTGCGCCAGCTGCTTCTGTAGCTAGCCGACCTCTCAGACGGGGGTAACCCCAACTGTCCGCGCCATCGGCGCGGTCTAGCGAGTCGGCAGTCAGCTAACGGAGGCGCATTTTCCTTGTCGGATCTGCTCGTTGTTCTTTTTGGTTTGGGCGTTGGAATTTCCGTCGGGCTCACCGGGGTGGGTGGCGGGTCCTTTCTGACGCCGTTCCTGATCCTCGTCCTTCGGGTCCATCCCGCCGTCGCGGTCGCCACATCGCTCGTGTTCACGCTGGTCACGCGAGCTGTCGGCTCGGTGCAGCACCTGCGTCAACAGACCGTCGACCTCAAAGTGGTTCGCCAGCTCGCCATTGGCAGCGTTCCCGCAGCCATCGCGGCCTCGTTCGTGCTCGGACGTCTCGCCGCCGGCGGAGGCGGCTCCGACCACATTCGGGCGCGCTTGATCCAGGCCTGTCTCGTGATCGCTGCGGGCGTGCTCACGTATCGACTTTTCGTGCCTGCTCGGCCGGGGCATGGGGACAACAACCCCGTCAAGCTGACCTTGCTCGGCGTCCTCGTCGGCACGATGGTCGCGCTGTCGAGCGTGGGCAGCGGTTCGGTTGCGGTGGCGGGCCTCATCGGTCTCACCTCGCTTCCAATCGCACGGGTCGTCGGCACGGATATGGTCCACGCCGTGATCCTCGCCGCGGTCGCGGCGCCGCTTGTCCTGCTTCAGACCAGGTTCGATTTCCACCTCGCGTTCTTGCTCATGCTCGGGTCGCTGCCCGGGGTCGTGATCGGCAGCAAGCTCGCCGTCCGGGTGCCCGAACGAGTGACCCGGCTGACTGTGACCCTGGCGGTCTGGACGCTCGCTTTGAAGGTGGCCTGAGCTCATGTGCAAGGTCTGCGGCTGCACGCCGTCGCTGGACGGTTTCTCCAAGAACGAGAAGATCAAGGCGAGCTCCGAACACCTCAGGGGCACGATCGAGGAGGAGCTCGCCGCCGACACTCCCGAGTTCGGCGACGAGTCGGAGCAGCTGCTGAAGTTTCACGGCGTCTACCAGCAGGACGATCGGGACCGCCGGAAGGAGGCCCGCGCCAGAGGGCTGGACAAGCACCACCAGCTGATGATTCGAACCCGGATCCCGGGCGGGATCGTGTCCGCCGACGCGTACCTCGCCCACGATGAGATCAGCCGGCGGTGGGCCAACGGCACGCTGCGCGTCACGACCCGCCAGGACTTCCAGCTGCACGGAGTGCTGAAGGGTGACCTGAAGAAATCGATTCGCGCCATCAACGACGCGCTGCTCACCTCGCTGGGAGGCTGCGGCGACGTCGAGCGCAACATCATGTTCTGCCCCGAACCGCTGGGTGACCGATTTCATCTCGAGGTGCTGCGCTCGATCGCAGGCATGGTCGCCGAGCTGACGCCACACACCGGCGCCTACCACGAGATCTGGCTCGACGGAGAGGTCGTAGAGACGTCGGAACCGGAGACAGAGCCCCTCTACGGCGAGCAGTACCTGCCGCGCAAGTTCAAGACCACCGTGGCGCTCGAAGGTGACAACTGCGTCGACATCTACGCGCACGACCTCGCCATCGTCGCCATGCGTGGCGTCGATGACACGCTTCGGGGATTCAACGTGCTGGTCGGCGGAGGGCTCGGCCGCACTCACAACAAGCCGGAGACATTCGTGGCAGTTGCGCTTCCCCTCGCTTTCGTTCAGCCGGGAGAGATCGTCGACCTGGCTCGCGAGGTGGTCGCGGTGCAGCGCGACTACGGCGACCGCGCCAACCGCCGCCACGCCCGGCTCAAATACACGATCGCCGACCGCGGCCTCGATTGGTTTCGCGCCGAGGTGCAGAGCCGGGTGCCCTTCCAGCTTCAGCCTCCGGAGCCGCTGTCATGGCGACCGGTCGATGACCACCTCGGCTGGCACGAGCAGGGCGACGGCCTGCACTACCTCGGGATCTACATCGAGAACGGGCGCATCGCCGATGTGGGCCATCTGCGTTCGGCCAGCGGCCTGCGCCAGATCGTCCAGGAGCTGCGACCGGAAGTGCGGCTCACCGCCCAGCAGAACGTGATCCTGGCCGGCATCAAGCCTGCCGACCGTCGCCGTGTGAACGAGCTGCTGGCGAGCCACGGCATGGCCCCCGTTGAGTCCATCCCGCGTGCCATCCGCCACTCGATGGCCTGTCCTGCGCTTCCGACCTGCGGCCTGGCGGTCGCGGAGGCCGAGCGGTCGATGCCCGGGCTGGTCCGCCAGATCGCGACGCTGTTGGACGAGCTGGGTCTTG
>VBDS01000046.1 GCA_005889085.1 Chloroflexota bacterium
GTGGCAAGAACCCGTGTGCAATCGGCGGCTGCCGCGCTGCAGCGCGAAGGCATCAGGGTTGTCGGAGTCAGGGTCGGGGATGCAGATCCCGTGTCTGCGGTTGATGATGAGTTCCTGGCCGGTCGCCGCTACGACACGATCGTAATCTCGACATTGCCGCCAGGCCTGTCTCGCTGGATCAAGATGGACGTGGTCAGCCGGCTGCGCCGAAAGCGTCCGCGTGTGCCCGTCATCCATGTCATTGCGGAGGAATCTCAGCCGCCCTCTCAGAGCGCGGACATCGAGGCGTCTCGAGAGGCCAACGACAAGCCTGGTCGCTAGCTTTGGGAGATTCGTTCTGTGCGCGCGCCTGAAGCTTTCATTCCTCAGGCGGGCACTTGATGCGTGACACTAGTTCGTAAGAACGACCCCGCTGTTGTCGGTCCCATGGCCGGCGGCGACGACTGTTCAGTAGATCCGTTGAGCCCTCTCGGCATTGGTACGTCCGCCACCGCGATGCGTTTCTTTATCAGGAAACCCTTGCTGGGAGGTCACGTCATGGCAACCACACGCCAGAAAGCGGCAGCGAAGCGGAATATAAAAAAGGCTGTGTCCGTGTCGGCGGCGCGGCGCCGAAAGGGGATTGCGCCCAAGCAGGGCAAGCACCCGCTCAGCTCGCACGCCGAGCGAGAGATTCCTTCGACCAGGTTCGCGTTCCCGACGGAGCGCAAGGAACCTCTAACGGACGCCCGCCACGTGCGCAACGCGATCGCTCGTTTCAACCAGGTGGAAGACGTCAGCGACGCAGAGCGCAAGGCTGCCTGGCGCCGCATCAGAACGGCGGCCAAGAAGTACGGGATAGAAGTCTCGATCAACAAGCCGAGGGCAAGGACCCGCTGAAGGAGGTATGTAATGGCTCACAAAGTGCGCGAGGTCATGACGGAAAACCCAGTCATGCTCGAGATGAAGGACACGCTGGCCGAAGCCGCCCGCAAGATGCGAGATGAGGACATCGGCGATGTTCTTGTCATGAAAGACGGCAAGTTGTGCGGAATCGTTACCGACCGCGACATCACCGTCCGCGCTACGGCCGATGGCAAGGACCCGAATCAGGTCACGCTCGGCGACATCTGCAGTCAGGAGCTGGTCACCATCAGCGCCGACCGCCCCGTCAGCGAAGCGGTCAGCTTGATGCGGAACAAGACCCTCCGGCGGCTGCCGGTTGTCGAAGGCGACAAGCCCGTGGGTATCGTCTCCATCGGCGACCTCGCGGTGGAGCTCGACGAGAGGTCAGTGCTTGCGAGCATCAGCGCCGCCGAGCCCAACGCCTGATGGCCGAATGGGAGAGGTAGCGCTGACCTAGTCAAGACTGTCGACTCCGCATCGACCTTGATTGGCAAGAAGCCGTTCTCATCACTGCATAGGTAGGATCTCGCCTCGTGTTCACCATTGAGCAGCGCGACGCTCTCCGCGACCGCCTGCTGCAGCTCGCGGAGGACGACGAGCGCGTTGTTGCGGGGGCCGCCGTGGGCTCGCTCGCTGTTGACAATGGCGACCGCTTCTCCGACCTGGACCTCACCTTCGGCATTGCAGATGGCGTGCTGGTTCCTGACGTGCTGAGTGACTGGACGCGCAGGCTCGTCGACGAGCTCGACGCGGTGCACCTCACCGACCTCGAGCGTGGTCCGACCACCTACGGCGTATTCCTGCTCCCTGACGAGCTTCAGTGCGACCTTTCGATGACGCCGGCGGCTCAGTTTCGTCCGGCCGGGCCACGATTCCGGCTTCTGTTCGGCGAGACAGCAAGGGGCGAGCCCGAGGCTGCCGCCCCGGCGGCCACGGGGGCCCTCTTCATTCCCACGCCGGTGGTTGCTGGGGACATCTTCGGGTGGGGTGTGGTGTACGCGCTCCACGCGCGCGCTTGCATCGAACGCGGGCGTGTGTGGCAGGCCGAGCACTACGTCGGCGCTGTGCGCGATCACGCGCTCTCGCTTGCCTGCCTACGCCAGGGGCTGCCCGCGGTGCAGGCGCGCGGCTACGACGACCTTTCCGCTGAGATCCTCGTTCGATTCGAGCATGCCCACGTCGGCGCTGTCGAACCTGTGGCGCTTCGCGCAGCCCTCGCGGTGTCTCTTCGCGCGCTCATGCGCGAGGGCGCTGAGGCACGTCTGCTACACGCGGATGCTGTCGCGCACCGTCTTGCTGCCCTTTGCTGAGTCCGAACCGTACATTGAGCCCGATGCCGCCGGTGAGGATCGAAGTGATGACCGTGGGCGAGGCGTGGATAGCGATCGCGGGGGCGATTCTGACGGGCGGCGTCGTTGGGAGCTGGGAGGGGCTGCCAATCGTCGAGGTGTTCCGGGCGACGCTGGACGTGCATTCGCCGAAGGTGGACGACCCGATCATTGCCAAGCAGGGCGATCCCGAACGCCTGGCGTGGATGCACGCGAACTTTACCGACCCCTCGCGCGTGGCAGAACTCGGCGACTCCGACAGCTATGCGACGCGCCTGTACGACTACGCCCACACAGGCCGCGACCAGATCCGCTGGGTGATCGACCACCTGGCAGCCAATCCATCAGCGCGCGACGCGACGCTCACGACGTTCCAGCCGCTGACCGACACGAGCTACGTCCCTTGCGTCAGCCTTCTCGACTTCTGGCTCGTCAAGGGTGAGCTACAGCTTGGTGTCTACGCGAACGCCATCGACTTTGGTACGAAGGGCTACGCGAATCTAGTCGAGCTCGCCGCGCTGCAAGCTCGCGTGGCCGGTGACCTCGGCGTCGGGGTCGGCATGCTGTCGATGACGGTGAAGTCGGCCCACATCTATGAGACCGAGATTGCCCTGATGCGACGCATCACCGCGGCGACACACGGTTAGCCACTCGCAAGGCGAGTCATTGGCCGCCTACGCCTCCGGTCGGATGTTCTGGTTCAGGTGGAATGCGTTGTCGGGATCGTAGCGGCGCTTGAGATCAACCAGCCTCGCGAGCTTGCGCGCCGGGTATGCCCTGCGCACACCCTCCTGGCCCTCGTCGCCCAGAGCATTCACGTAGACCCCGTTCGCGAACGGTTCGAGTGACGCGCCATAGGCCCGAGCGGCGGAGATGCGGTCGTCATCCTCGGCCGGGTCAACCCAGCTCGTGCCGCAACCAAACTCGACGAGTGTTCTGCGGTGGCTGAATGCGGCATCGTCGTCGCCGACGTCGGTGATCGCGCCGCCGTACGCCTGGAAGCCGCCGTTCGGGACCCGGGTCCAGTCGGGATCGATAATGTCCGTGGACAGGCCGCGCGCCACGAAGGCGTCGATTGCCTCATCGCTGAGCTCGGTCAGGTAGTGGCCTTTGGAATAGCGGCGCACGCCGTGGCTGTTCGGGTCGTCACTGATGGACTGGAGCTCGACGTAGCTCATCTCCCTCACGCGCTCAGTCGTCGACTTGCCGAGCTCGCGAAAGGTTGAGAGATAACGTTGCCCTTCGGCCATATCACCGACCCAGACGCAGCCGACGTTGACAATGGGCACGCCACCGACCGTGGTCGCCGATGCGGTCAAGGTCGCTGCCCGGGGTGCGTCGGGCAGCAGATCACGCCAGCCGCGCATCGCGTGGGGGCCATCGGCGGCATCGAAGACGAAGTCCGCGATAAGCGCGCGCCCGCGGATTGGATGGAGACGAAACTCGAACTCGGTCACGATGCCGAAGTTGCCGCCTCCTCCGCGCAAACCCCAGAGCAGGTCCGGATTCTCCGATTCTGATGCGCGCACAACGCGCCCGTCGGCGGTGACGACCGTGCACGCTTCGAGGTTGTCGCAGGCGAGACCGAGCTGTCGTGCAAGCCAGCCCATTCCGCCACCCAGGGTCAACCCGCCGACGCCTGTGTGCGACACGTTGCCTGCGGTCGTGGCCAGGCCGTACTTCTGCGCGGCCACATCAAGGTTTCGGAGCAGCGAGCCACCGCCTACCCATGCTTTGCGCATTACCGGGTCGACCCGGACGTGCGCCATTGGGGAGAGGTCGATCATGACTCCGCCCTCGGGCACCGAAAGGCCAAGCACGCTGTGACCCCCGCACTTCACGGCGATCTCGAGCTGTGATTCGCGCGCAAAGCGCGCAGCTGCAGCTACGTCTTCATTGGATGCGCAGCGGAGGATGGCGGCCGGCCGACGGTCGACGATGCCGTTCCAGACGGCCCGATTCCGGTCGTACGCATCGTCGCCCGGCAGGATGATCTCGCCGCCGAACCCGGGGATATTGGTGACGATCGCCATCACGGCCCCTCCTCGTTGAAACTCCGCCCGACCTGAGGTCTGTCAGCAGTAGTGACCGGTGAAGCGCCCCAGACTCATCGCTCCCCAGGACCGATGAATTCCCGACGGAGGCAGAGTCTCTATCTTCGACATTCGACATCAACGGCAGTTAAGGAGCCTGACCATGACCACCGATTGGACCACCGACACGAAGGGCACCGGCAAGTACGCCGAGGTCAACGGCATCAACCTCTACTACGAGATTCACGGCGCCGGGCGGCCGCTGATTCTCCTGCACGGCGGGCTCGGCTCGGGGGAGATGTTCGGGCCCGTGTTACCCCGACTCGCGGAGCGCCACCAGGTCGTCGCCGTGGACCTTCAAGGACACGGCCGCACCGCTGACATAGATCGACCACTCGACGTCCGGCTGATGGCCGACGATATCGCCGCCCTGATCGACCATCTTGGGCTGAAGGAGCCGGACGTGGTCGGCTACTCGCTCGGCGGCGGCGTGGCGCTTCTCACAGCGGCGAAGTACCCGGCCAAGATCCGCCGGCTGGTCGCAGTCTCAGCGAACATCCGGCCCGACGCGATCTATCCGGAAATGCGGGCGCAGCAAGGCCAGGTGAGCGCGGACGCCGCCGAATTCATGAAAGAAACACCGATGTACCAGCTCTACCAGAAGGTCGCACCACGTCCCGAGGACTTCCCTCGGCTGCTGGAAAAAATCGGCGAATCGATGTCCAAGGACTACGACTTCGCCGAGGAGGTCCGCGGCCTCCAGGTGCCGACGCTCATCGTCGCCGCCGACGGTGACATGGCTCCGCCGAGCCACTACGTCGAGGTGTTCAAGCTGCTCGGCGGCGGACTGCGCGATGGTGGCTGGATGAGCGAGGGCCGGCCCGCGGGCGGGCACGCGCTCGCGATCCTGCCGGGCCTGACCCACTACAACATCTTCAGCTCGCCACTGTTCGCCGCCGTGACGCTCGCCTTCCTCGACGACCAACCGGCCTGACAGCGTCGGCCCCCGGATTCAAGCCCGGGGGCCGACGACCAGGTTCCCGTAGGCTGTGGCCCGGCCGCCTCAAAGGGGGCATTGACGGGCCTTTCGTTTAGCGCTAAAGTCCCGCTATTCGAACTCAAACGAAAGGAATCGAAAGCAACCAGTACGCTGCGGAAAGGCGCCAGGCCATCGCCCTGGTGATCGAGGAAAAGACACGCGCCTCGGTCCTCGAGCTGAGCAAGCGCCTGTCCGTTTCGGAAGTCACCATCCGAAAGGACCTCGCGCTTCTCGAAGAGGAGGGGAGCGTCCTCCGCACGCACGGCGGGGCCATCAGCGTCGGCCGCAGCCGGGCGGAGCTGGCGTTCGAGGTCAGGGCTCGCCTCCACAAGACCGAGAAATCGCTCATTGGCGCAGAGGCCGCACGTCTCGTCGAAGATGGCGACAGCATCGCGCTGGATGCGAGCTCCACCGCACTTCAGATCGCACGTCATCTCAAGGCGCGCCGAGAGCTGACGGTCGTGACGAACGGAATCCGCGTCGCGATGGAGCTGGCCGGCCGACCGAGCATCACCGTCCTCATGCCAGGCGGTGCCGTGCGCTGGGAGGCGTTTTCTCTCGTCGGCAAATGGGGAGCGACGATGCTCCGCCAGCTGAACATCCAGAAGGCATTCGTCGGCGCGGTTGGCTTCACGCTCGAGGAGGGCCTGACCGACGTCAACGCCGAAGAGGCGGAGCTCAAGAGAGCAATGGTCGTGACCGCCAAGGATGTGATCGGCGTCTTCGACCACACGAAATGGGATCGAGTCGCGATGGCCACCTTCTGTCCGACCGATCGGCTTCGCCTCGTCATCAGCGATGACCGCGCGCCGGCTGACTCCGTGAAGGCGGCCAGAAATCTGGGCATCGACGTGCGTCTGGTGGGCAGCAAGTGACCGAGATCTCGCCCGTTCTCCAGCTGACCGGGATCTCCAAGCGATTTGGCGCCGTCCAGGCCCTCATCGACGTCGACCTCGATCTCATCGCCAACGAGGTCCACGCGCTCGTCGGCGAGAACGGAGCGGGCAAGAGCACTCTGGTGAAGATCCTCGCCGGCATCCACCGACCCGACGCCGGCCACCTCGAGCTCGACGGCCATGAGCTGGTCCTTTCTGGTCCGGCCGCTGCGCGCCACCTCGGGATCGCAGTGATCCATCAGCATCCGAACCTTTTCCCTGATCTAACCGTCGCTGAGAACGTTTTCGCCGGCCGCCTGCCGCGCAATCGGGTTCGGGGAGTCGACTGGGGCCGGCTGAACCGGGCCGCTGAAAAGCTCTTTGCAAACCTGGGGGTCAAACAGAGGGTCAGCGTTCCGGTGCGAGGGCTGTCGGTCGCCGATCAACAGCTGGTCGAGATCGCCAAGGCGTTTTCGCTCGATGCCCGAGTGCTTGTGATGGACGAGCCGACGGCGGCTCTCTCGGGCCGCGAGGTGCAAAGGCTCTTCACGATCATCAGACAGCTGAGAGGCCGGGGCGTCGCCATCCTGTTCGTCGACCACCGCATGGAAGAGGTCTTCGAGATCGCTGATCGGGTAAGCGTTCTCCGTGACGGCCGCCACGTGATCACTGCTCCGATCTCCGAGCTCACGCCTGCCGATGCCATCAGGCATATGGTTGGCCGCCGCCTCGAGACCCTGTTTCCCAAAGGGCAAGCACCGATCGGTGAGGTCGCTCTCGAGGTCCGCGGCCTGTCTCGCAGCGGGGTCTTCGCCGATGTCTCTTTTCAGGTCCGGCGCGGCGAGATCGTCGGGCTTGCGGGCCTGGTAGGTGCTGGTCGCACCGAGGTCGCGCGCGTCCTGTTTGGCATCGACCACGCGGATGCCGGCGAGATCCTTGTCACCGGCAAGCACGCCGACATCAAGAGCCCGACAGACGCGATGCGGCTCGGCATCGTGTACGTCCCGGAGGATCGGCACGAGCAGGGACTGGTCCTTGACTTCTCGATTTCGGCGAATGTGTCTTTGCCGATCGTGCACAGGCTCAGCCGCCTCCTCATGATCGATCGGGCACAGGAAGGCCGGCTCGCCGCCGACTACTCAAAGCAGCTCCAGGTGCGCTCGACGGGCGTCAACCAGGCGGCATCCGGTCTGTCCGGCGGGAATCAGCAGAAGGTGGTCATCGCGAAGTGGCTCGCCACGAAGCCGACCATTCTTCTCCTCGACGAGCCGACCCAGGGGGTCGATATCGGCGCCAAGGCTGAGGTTCACCGGATCATCTCGCAGCTTGCAGCACAGGGCATGGCGATCGTTCTCATCTCGAGCGAGCTGCTCGAGGTGCTGGGCATGGCTGACCGGATCGTCGTCTTGCACGAGGGACGAGTCGCCGCCGAATTCGACCGCGATGAAGCATCGCAAGAGCGAATCATGGCCGCCGCGACCGGCCAGGCCGAAGCATGAGCGTGCGGGTAATCGATGCGCCAACCGATTCGGCACTCGCCCGCCGCTTTGGCCTCGAGCGAACACTCACCCTGGTGGCTCGGCTCCGCGAAGTCGGGATCCTGCTCGTCCTCCTTGCCGTGGTTGCCATCGTCACGATCCAGGCGCCTCTCTTCTTCTCTGTCTCCAACTTCGAGCAGATCCTGCTCAACGTGTCTCTCATCGCAATCGTCGCGGTCGGCCAGACGACAGTTGTTCTGACCCGCAACGTCGACCTGTCGGTGGGATCAATGGTTGGTCTGGTCGCGTTCGCGACCGGCGATCTGCTCAAGGAAAACACGCTTGGTGTTCCTGGCGCGATCGCTGTCGGCTGCCTTCTTGGCCTGGGACTGGGTGCGTTCAATGGGCTGCTGGTCGCGGTTGCAAAAGTCCCCGCAATCGTCGCGACGCTCGGCACCCTCTATGTCTATCGGGGCCTTGACTTCCTCGTTGCAGGAGGTAAGCAGGTCAGCGCGATCGACCTGCCACGCGATTACCTCGGAATCGCCACGTCGTCAGTGCTTGGAATCCCGACCCTCATCGTCGCCGCAGCGCTGATCGCGCTGGTCGCTGCGTACCTGCTCCGCAATTCGGGTGCCGGCCGCGAGCTCTACGCGATTGGCAGCAATCCAGCTGCTGCTGAGGTCGTCGGAATCCCGACTCACCGCCTCATCTTCGGAGCATTCGTCGTCTGCGGCCTTTGCGCGGGAATCGCAGGAGTGCTGTGGGGCTCGCGGTTCGGGAGCGTCAACGCATTGGCGGCGAGCGGACTCGAGCTCCAGGTGATCGCCGCCGTGGTCGTTGGGGGTGTCAACATCTTCGGCGGTTCGGGAACCGTGATTGGCGCCGTCCTGGGGGCCATCCTGCTCGCCACGATCGAGAACGCACTGCGCATTCTCCACCTCTCTGAGTTCTGGCTGCTGGCGATCGACGGCGCGATCATCTTGCTCGCGGTCGGCACCGACGCCGCGATCCGCGGCTACTTCCAGCGGATCTTGACGAGGACCGGGCGCCGATGAGGGTGCGCGTTCTCGGGCTGATTCGGCGCTGGGAAACGCTGCTTGTCGTTCTCCTTATCGCCTTTGTCGTGCTGGGCTCCTCACTCTCGCCCTACTTCTTGAGCGCTTCGAACTTCTCCGACCTGACCAGCAACCTGATGGAGAAGGCGATCATGGCTCTGCCGCTTGCGCTGGTCATCATCGCCGGCGAGATCGACCTCTCGGTCGAGTCAATGCTGGGCCTCGCGAGCGCACTGCTCGGTTTTACATACGCGCTTGGCTGGCCTTTGTGGCTCGACATCCCACTCGTCCTTGTCGTAGGTGCGATGGGGGGACTCCTCAACGGCGTTCTTGTTACGCGAGCGGGCTTGCCGTCGCTGGTCGTGACCCTGGGCACGCTGGCCCTCTATCGCGGGCTGGCGTCCGTGGTCCTCGGCCCGCGGTCGGTGAGCGGCTGGCCCGAGTGGTTCACCAACTTTGGATTCGCATACGTTCCTGGAACTCTCATCCCATGGCCCCTTTTGGTTTTCGCCACCCTTGCATTGGCATTTCTGTTCGTTTTGCATCGGACCTGGATCGGCCGCCAGATCTACGCCATGGGCAAGAACAAGCAAGCGGCGCGCTACTCCGGGATCGACGTGGCGAAGCTGAAGACCTATCTCTTCATCCTCTCGGGTGTGCTTTCCGCGCTGGCCGGAGTGATTCTGACCGCGCGATTCTCGAGCGCCCGCGCCGACAACGGTCAGGGCTTCGTGCTCGACGTCGTCACCTCGGTGCTCTTGGGTGGCGTGAACATCTTTGGCGGCGAGGGCACGATCGTCGGCGTCGTGCTGGCGATCTTCGTCATCGGTGTCTTGCGCAACGGACTCACGCTGGCCGACGTGAGCCCAGATACGCAGAGCGTCGCGGTCGGGGCGCTTCTGATTCTCTCGGTCGCCGGCCCCACCCTGGTGCGCCGGATCAGCGCGGCTTGGCCGCGACGTCAGCTGACGAGTCCAGTCAGCAATTCATGAGGAGGTTGGATGCAATGAGGTGGAGGCGTGGATCACAGTTTGCGCTCGCCGGGATGACGATCCTGGTGGTAGCGGCGTGTGGCGGGGGCGGAGGTGGAGGGGGCGCCAGCCCCGCCACTCTCAACATCGCCTTCCTGCCGAAGGCGGTCAACAATCCCTACTTCGATGTGGCCGCATCCGGAGGCCAGGAAGCCGCCACTGCGTTGAGTGGGACGTTCAAGCAGGTCGGTCCTTCGGAGGCAACCGGTGCCGCGCAGATTCCGTTCATCCAGACCCTGACCCAGCAGAATGTCAGCGCAATCGTTGTCTCAGCTGACGACCCTGACGCGATCGCTCCGGCGCTGAAGCAGGCGATGCAAAAAGGCATCAAGGTGGTCGGGTACGACTCGTCTCCGGCGAAGGACGCGCGGAACGTCTTCATCAACCAGGCCGACACCAAGGCGATCGGTGTATCCCAGGTCGCGATGGTGTGCGACGAGATCCCGGGTTGTGCAGGAGACATCGCGGTCCTCTCGGCCACGAGCACGGCAACCAATCAGAACGCGTGGATCCAGGCGATGAAGGACGAGCTGGCCAGCAACTCCAAATACAGCGGACTGAAGCTGGTCAAGGTTGCGTACGGCAATGACGACCCACAGGTGAGCACGACCGAGACTCAGGCCCTCCTGACGTCATACCCGAACCTGAAAGGCATCATCTCGCCCACGACCGTTGGTATCTCAGCGGCCGCGCAGGTGCTGGAGCAAACCGGCAAGGCCGGCAAGGTCCAGCTCACAGGCCTCGGTACGCCGAACCTGATGCGGAAGTACGTCAAGGACGGCACCTGCAAAGAATTCGCGCTGTGGAATGTCAAGGACCTCGGCTACCTTGCCTACTACACGGCGGCATTGCTCGTGCAGGGCAAGATCAAGGGCAACCCGAGCGAAAAGTTCACCGCAGGCCGACTGGGTGAATACACGATCGACGCCAATGGAGTGGTCTTGCTCGGACCTCCGTTTGTCTTCAAGGCTGACAACATCGACCAGTTGAACTTCTAGGGTGATTTCGGGCGGGGAGGCTTGCTGCCTCCCCGCACCTCGAGGCAAACCATGGAGCGAGTCGCGTTCGTGATGAAGGTGCGGCCAGGCCAGGAGGCCGAGTACCGCCGGCGCCATGAGGCCGTCTGGCCGGAGATGCTTCGCGCCCTGAAGGACGCCGGGTGCTCCAGCTACTCCATATATATGAAAGGAAGGGACCTGTTCGCCTACATGGAGGTCGAAGACTTCGCGGGGTTCAAGCGTCACATGTCGGCCAACCCTGACTCGCAGCGGTGGGAGGCGCAGATGGCCCCGATCATGGAGCAGGCGATCCAGCCGGACACCGGCTTCCACGAGGTGCTGCCAGAGGTCTTTCACCTTGACTGATGCGCGCGTGATCGAGCGCATCAACCGGCTTCGCGTCGAAACCCCCTCGTGGGGCTATGGCAACTCGGGGACGAGGTTCAAGGTTTTCGCTCAGCCGGGCGCCGCCCGCACCGTCGAGGAGAAGCTCGCGGACGCGGGGATGGTGAACCGCTTGACGGGGATTTGTCCGACGGTCGCAATACACATCCCGTGGGACCGCGTGGATGATTGGGATGCGCTCAACAAGGTTGCCGAGAACCATGGGGTAAAGATCGGGGCGATCAATCCGAACCTGTTTCAGGACGACGACTACATGCTCGGCAGCCTGGCCAATCCTTCGGCCGCGGTGCGGCGCAGGGCGATAGATCACATCCTCGAATGCATCCAGATCGCCCACAAGGCGGGGTCGTCGATCGTCAGCCTGTGGCTTGCGGACGGCACCAACTATCCGGGCCAGGACGACCTGCGTTCTCGCTCCATGCGCCTTGGTGAAGGCTTGAAGCAGGTCTACGCCGCATTGCCCGCGGGAATCCGTCTGCTGGTCGAGTACAAGTTTTTCGAGCCCGGGTTCTACAGCACCGACCTGCCGGACTGGGGAACGGCGTATGCAATGTGTCTCGAGCTGGGCCCACAGGCTGAGGTGCTCGTCGACACCGGACACCACGCCCAGGGCGTGAACATCGAGCAGATCGTCGCGCGCCTTCTCGAGCGCGGGAGGCTTGGCGGCTTTCACTTCAACGCGCGCAAATATGCCGACGACGATCTCATCGTCGGGTCCACGAACCCATTCGAGCTCTTTTTGATCTTCAACGAGCTGGTCGCGGCCGAGGAAGACTCAGACGAGAAGGTCGCCACGACCGCGCGGAACGTCGCTTACATGATCGATCAGTCGCACAACATCGAGCCGAAGCTGGAGGCGATGGTCCAATCCGTCATGAACATTCAGACCGCCCACGCCAAGGCCCTGCTCGTCGATAGGGCGAGTCTCGGCGAGGCCCAGGCTGACGGTGATGTGCTGGGAGCGAACCGGGTGCTGGTCGAGGCCTACGAAACCGACGTCCGGCCGATCCTCGCTGAGGCAAGAGAGCGGCTCGGCATCGATCCCGATCCAGTCGCCGCCTTGCGACACAGCGGCTACGCCGAAGGTGTGGCTCGTGAGCGGGGTACCGCCGCCGCGGGCGGCGGCTATCCAGGAGCGTAGGGAGTGGGGGAGATCAAGCGACTGCTGGCGGTCGACCTCGGTGCCGAAAGCGGTCGCACGGTTCTCGGCACGCTCGATGGCGAGCGACTGGGCGTCGAAGAGATCAGGCGCTTTCCGAACAAGCCCTTCGAGGTGGCGGGCACTTTGTACTGGGATCTGCCGCAGCTGTACGCCGATGTGCTCGACGGGGTCCGCGCCGCCGGTCCGGTCGACTCGATGGGGGTTGACACGTGGGGCGTCGACTTCGGCTTGCTCGACCGCGCCGGCCACCTGCTGGGCAACCCCGTGCACTACCGAGATCGCCGCACTGAGGGCATGCTCGAAGCAGCCCTCAGACGTGTTGGGCGAGAAGAGATTTATGAGCGGACCGGCATCCAGTTCATTCCGATCAACACGCTTTACCAGCTGATGGCGCTGGTCACATCGAAGGATCCCCAGCTCGGTGCGGCCGATCGCCTTCTGACGATGCCGGCCCTGCTGGGTTTCTGGCTCACCGGCGCCCAGGCCGACGAGTTCACCGACGCGACGACCACTCAGTGCTACGACCCTCGGGCGGGCGGATGGGCAGTGGGCATGCTGGACAAGCTCGGTATCCCGACTCGGATCTTTGGCGCCGTGGTCGAGCCGGGGACCGTTCTCGGCGCGCCTCGGGCGGAGCTCGGGCTTGCGGCGTCGCTGGTGATCGCTCCAGGGACCCATGACACTGCGTCGGCGGTGGCGGCTGTGCCGTTTGAGAGCAATCAGCATGCTGCCTACATCAGCTCGGGCACATGGTCGCTCGTTGGAGTCGAGGTGGGACAGCCGCTCATCAACAGCGAGACGCTCGAGGCAAACCTCACCAACGAGGGCGGTGTCGGCGGGACATTCCGGCTCCTCAAGAACGTGATGGGCCTGTGGTTGCTCCAGGAATGCCGCCGCGGGTGGGCGGCCGGCGGCACGGACATGTCATACGACTCTCTGCTCCGGCTGGCGGAGGCAGCACCGCGTTTCGCGGCGGTCATCGATCCAGACGATGAGCGCCTGCTGCGACCAGGCGATATGCCTGCTCGCATGGTCGAGCTCGCGGCCCAGAGCGGGCAGCAGCTGCGGCCCGAGCCCGGAGTGATCGCACGCTGCATCTTCGAGAGCCTTGCGCTCAAGTACCGCCGGACCATCGAACAGCTCGAGCGCGTCAGCGGCATTCAGATCCGAACCGTCCACGTGGTGGGCGGGGGCTCGAGCAACCGGCTCCTCTGTCAGATGACGGCCGACGCATGTGGTCGCACGGTGGTCGCCGGACCGGCCGAGGCCACCGCGATCGGAAACATCCTGGTCCAGGCGATCGCTCTCGGTCTGGTCTCGTCTCTGGAGCAGGCCCGTGAGCTCATAAGGCGATCCGTGGCGCTCGAGACGTATGAACCCAGATCAACGCATGAATGGGATGTCGTTGGCCAGATGGCACAAAGGAGTTGGGCATGACGACAGAGGGCGAGCTCCGCGAGCAGCTGGTCCGATTTGCGCGCCAGATGGTGACCACGGGCCTGGTCCGAGGCACGTCGGGAAACATCAGTACCCGGGAGCCCGGAGCTGCGCAGGCCCTCGTCACTCCATCAGGAGTGGACTACGACACGATGACGCCGGACGCGGTCGTGCTCGTGGATCTCGAAGGCCGTCCTGTCCATCCAGGTTTCAAGCCATCGGTGGATACTCCGGTCCACGTGGCCATCTACCGCGCCCGGCCGGATGTCGGGGCGGTCATTCACACGCACTCGCCGTATGCGGCGGCGTTCTCGACGTTGGGCCGCGAGATTCCACCTCTGATCACCGAATCGGCCGGCTATGTCGGCGGCGCGGTGCGCGTGATGCACTACGTCCCCCCGGCGCGGGAGGACACCGGCGACGACGTCGCCAGAGGACTCGGTGAAGACCGAGCGGTTCTTCTGCCCAATCACGGCGTGGTTGCGGTGGGCGAGAGCTTGAAGAAGGCCTTTGGCGCCGCGATGGCGGTGGAGGAGAGCGCGCACGTCGCCTATATCGCCCTGCAGCTCGGGCAGCCACAGCTGGTGCCTGACGCCGAGGTCGCTCGGATGAACGACTTCATTCACCACAAGTACGGGCAGCGCTGATGGCGAACAAAAATGGTTGGCGCGACCTGTCTTTTCAAGGCAAATCCGCAGTTGTCACCGGCGCGGCCAGGGGCATCGGTCGTGCCGTGGCCTATCGACTCGCCGGCCTCGGCGCCAGGACGGTGATCTGGGATCTCGACGGCGAGGTCGCCGAGCAAGCCGCGGGCGAGCTGCGCCAATTGTTGGCATCGCAGGGCCGCGCCAATCGTCTCGAGTGGAAGCAGGTCGACATCACCGATCCGGAGACAGTAGCTAGCTCGATGGAGGAGGCCGCGTCGGGAGACGGTCTCGATGTCCTGGTCAACAACGCCGGGACCACGAGCGTCCAGCAGACCGAGACCATGCCCCTGGATGTCTGGGACCGAACTCTTCGTATCAACTTGAGCGGGACGTTCTACTGCTGCCGTGCCGCGATTCCCCATTTGAAGAGGAAGCCCGGAGCGGCCATCGTCAACATCTCGTCGAGCTCAGCCCTGGTTGGAGGAGGCGGCGGGGGACACTACGCAGCGTCGAAGGCCGGCATCGACGGACTGACCAGGCACCTGGCTCGCGAGCTGGCGCCCGGCGTCAGGGTGAATTCTGTGCAGCCCCGCACGATCGACACCGAATTGTTCCAGGCTCGTTACGCACACGCACCACTGGAGCAGGAAAAGATCCTCAACCAGATCCCTCTGCGCAGGATCGGACAACCCGAAGACATCGCAGACGCCGTGGCTTTTCTCGCCTCTGACTGGGCCGCCTACATCACGGGCCAAATTCTGCTCATCGACGGAGGCCGCACGTATCAATGAGGCTGCGCGCGTACTACTCGATGTAGCGCGGCGGCGAGACGTGCGTTTTGCGCAAACTGCGCCCTTGAAATCGATTTGAGACGAGCGTCTTGTACAAAACGTGCGCCTCGCCTTTCGGCACCCGTCGAATGTGAACCACCTACGACTCAGCGTGCGAACCGAGGCTTACGAACGGTCCGTTGCTCGCGGTCACGAAGACGTTGTCAATATGCCAGCTGGTGCCACTCGAACGGCTGGCGGCGGGCCGTAGCTGATCGAGCCGACTTGCAGCCTGGGATTTGAACGTCGATCACTCACGGGCGCTGACCGGGAGTCAGCGCATGTCGAAATCGCCGCCGGTCATTCGATGAGTGACTGAGGCCTCAAAGTCCGAGCCCCATTAACGATGTGGAAGTTGTAATTAGAGGAGACAGAGATGCGTGTATTGATAATGGCAAAGGAAGGCAATCAGAGCGAGGCGGCGACTCCCCCCACGCCGGAAGCGATGGCGGCCTACCAGAAGTTCGACGAGGAGCTGGTCAAGGCCGGGGTGGTGCTCGAGGCCGGCAGGCTGCACCCGAGCTCGCAGGGCAAGCGGGTTCGGTTCGACGGCAAGAAGCGCACCGTCATCGACGGACCGTTCGCGGAGACCAAGGAGCTTGTGGCCGGATACTGGCTTTGGCAGGTGCGGTCGATCGACGAGGCCCTCGAGTGGCTGAAGCGGGCACCCTACGACGGCGGCACGTTCGAGATCCGTGAGGTCGTCGAGT
>VBDS01000168.1 GCA_005889085.1 Chloroflexota bacterium
CGATGACGGTGAAATCCGGCTCGAAGCTCATCAGCTCGTCTGCGTTGGGCCTGATGAACAGATTGCGGGCGAACAGGCTGTGCCACGCAAGCTCTGTGATCACCCTCACCCGTAGCCTGTAGCGCGGGTCGGCGCAGGCGAAGACGTCCTGTGTGTAAACCTCGTGCGTGTCGACGAACTCCTGCATCCGTTGCAGCAGGCCGTCGAACTTCTCGCCGGCGATGGGCTTGTTGCCTGGATGCCACCAGATTGCGTCCTGGCTCGTCGGCTCCTTGACGAAGAACTTGTCCTGCGGCGACCGGCCGGTGTGCTTCCCGGTCTCGGCGGTCAGGGCGCCTGTGGAGACGATCGCCGCCTCACCGCGCCTGATCGCGTGCTCGTAGAGTGCGGCAGGGCTGAGGTTCCGCCGTCCGACCGCGATCTCGCTTTTCGTGGCCACCGGTTCAGGATAGGGAACGAGGCCGCACCAGCGGTGGAGTGGGGCGCCCCACTCCTAAGCGATGCGGGCGCGGCGGGTGCTGGCCCTGCGCCGCTGCTTGCCGCTCACGTAGTCGACCAGGATGTACTCGCCCAGCCGGTCCGGCGAGACGAAGAACGCCCGCCCCTTGTTGATCCGCGTCATCTGGTTGATGAACTCGGTCAGATACGGCCCACGTTCGAGCATGAACGTGTTGATCACAATGCGGTCGCGCGTGCACCGTTTGACCTCACTCAACGTCTGCTGGATCGTGTTGTAGGTCGGCGGATACGCGAACTCGGCACGACCGTCCTCCCGCAGGTGGGCCGTTGGCTCGCCGTCGGTGATCATGATCACCTGCCGGTTGCCCCGGTGCTTGGCGAGCAGCGATCGGGCGAGCTGGAAACCGTGCTGCATGTTGGTGCCGTACACGTAGTCGTTGAGCGCGAGCTGCGGCAGGGTCTGCGGTTTCAGCTCCACCGCGTAGTTGGAGAAGCCGACCACGTACAGCGAGTCCCGTGGGTACTGGCTGCGGATCAGCGAGTCGAGCGCAATGGCCACCTTTTTGGCGGCGAGGAAGCACCCGCGGAGGAACATCGACCGGCTCATGTCGATCATCAGCACAGTCGACGCCTGCGACATGTGCTCCGTGCGGTGGACGACGAAGTCGCTGCCAGTAATCTTGACCGGGACCTTCGGCCCTTCGCGAACGATCGCGTTGAAGAGCGTTTCCTTCATGTCGAGAAGGAATGGGTCGCCGTATTCGTAATCCTTCAAGTCATCTGACGCGTCAGTGCCCGTCCCGCCTCGCCACAGCTGGTGCTGGCCCATGCGTGTCTTCTTCAGCTGGTCGAAGATGTCGCGAAGGGCCGACTGGCCTATGCGACGCATGCCGCGCGGCGTGAGCTCCATGCGCCGTCCCTTGCGCTCGACATATCCGGCTTTCTCGAGCACGTCGGTGACCTGGCGAAGCTGGTCCAGCGCCTGCCTGGCCTCCGGACCGAGCAGCTCCTGTGCCAGCGAGCGGTCGACGTCGTCGGGGCGAAAGCTGCCGCGCTCCAGCTGAGACTCGAGGCGGTCCATCTGCTGCAGTCGCTCCATCAGCCCCATCGCTTCGCCCATCGAGAGCGGGTCTTCGCCGAAGAACGGATAGCGCTCGCTCAGCTCGGACGGCGGCATCATCGCCTGCATGAAGCCCCCAAGTCGCGCCAGCTCGAGCCGCAGCGAGTCGTCCTGGAGCAGCGCGTCCATCATCTGGCGCAGCTCTTCGCGCGCCTCCGGACTCAAGCTCTGGAGCAGCGATTGCATCTGCGCCATCTGCCTCTGCAGGTGCTCCATGAGCTCGTCGAGGCTGTTGATGCCGGGCGGGAACATATCGCCGAACTTCTGCATGAATCCGTTGAAGTCAGGCGTGCGGCCCTCCATCCGCTGCTCGAGCATCTTGTTCAGGTCGCGCACCATGTCTCGGACGCGCGAGAGGTCCTGGCCCTGCATCTGCTGCAGCGATCCTTTGATGCCCTGGAACATCTGGTCGAGCACCTGCTTTTGCAGCTGCTGCATCAGCTCTTCGAACTTCTGGCGCGCCGCGTCGTCGACGAACTCGTAGTTCCGCAGGCCCTTGACCCGACCGCCGAGGTCGTCCGGCAGGCGGTCGAGCTGGTCGGTCCGCTGCCGCGCGATGCGGTCGAGCAGCGATCGACCTTCGGGCGTCGCCTCGTTCAACCGGCGCTCGATCCCGCTTCGCTCGGTGTCGATCACGTCCTGTACCTTCTGCCGCAGCTCCTCGACCGTCGAGTCGAGGTTGTAGCGGCCCAGCTCACGCTCGCGCGCTTCGCGAAGCTGCTTCAGCAGCTGCTCGAGACCCGGCATGTTGGGCGAACCCCAGCGGAGGAACCTCTGCAGCGCGGCGTTCAGGTCGCCGTAGTTCATGAGGTCGTCGCTCAGCGCGTCGAGCACGTCCCCGGCGTCGAGCTCATCAAGCTTCTGGGTTCCATCCCACCGCGAGTAGCGGAACTTCACCCGATCACGCTAGCAGGACGCCAACCCCCCAACGCTCTTTCGATCGCGCGCGCCGCTCGCAGCGCCACCAGGTCGTTCCAGCTGCGGGCGACTACCTGGACTCCAATCGGCATGTTCTCGGCCGATGTGCCGGCTCGAACCACCACGCAGGGGTTGCCGGACAGGCTGTAGGGGATCGTGTAGGTGTACTGGTGGTCGGGTGTAGATCTGGCGCGGTACAGGGGCGCGACGTCGGGTGCGACCGGGCTGAGCACGAGGTCGAACCTCGACATGAACGTCAGCACCGAGGTCCGGAAGGCGTCCCAACGGCGGTACAGGCGCTCGTGGCTCATGTGCTTGCGGCCCCAGTAGCCGAGCGTGACCTGCTCCGCTTCCGAGAGCCCCGGCAAGCGTTCCTCCGTCACCAGGCAACCGGCCGAGCTCAGGGCCTTGGCGGCCGCGCGAACGGCGGCGGCGACGGCCGGGGTCGGCTTCATGAGGCCGTCGTCTGCGTACCAGGCGACCTTCAGGCCAGGCAGCTGCGGCGTCCGCTTGGGAAGCGGCACCGGAACGACGCCTGAATCGACTCCATCCGGTCCGATCAGCACCGGCAGCGTGAGCACGAGGTCGGAGACGTACCTCGCCATCGGCCCGACCTGGCTCCGCGGATCGCTGATCCCACCGGGAAGCCCGTAGGCGCCGGTCACCGGCACCATGCCCGCGGTTGGCTTCAAAGCGGCGATCCCGCAGTAGCTGGCCGGCATCCGGATGCTGCCGCCCGAGTCGCTCCCGATGCCGAGCGGCGAACCGCCGGCGGCGATTATGGCCGCCTCGCCGCTGCTGCTCCCTCCAGGCGAACGGTTGACGTCGTAGGGATTGCGAGTGCCGCCGTGGAGAGGGTTCCAGCTGTCGCTTCCGACGCCGCCCGGCGGACAGTTGGTCTTGCCGATGAGGATCGCCCCCGCGCGCCGCATGCGTGCAACCACTGTCGCGTCGTGGTCCGGGACGTTGGTCCGGAGCATGCGCAGGCCCGCCGTCGTCGGCAGGCCCGCGGTGTTGAAGATGTCCTTGGCGGTGAAGGGCACACCGTGAAGGGGGCCCAGCACGTTCTTTCGCTTGTTGCGGCGGTCGGCCGTCCGGGCTTCTTTGATCGCGCTCTCCGCGGTGGCGAAGACGACGGCGTTCAGGCGTGGATTGACAGTGTGGATGTGCTCGAGGTGCGCCCGCACGACCTCCACCGATGAGATCTGCTTGGACCGAATCGCCCGCGCCAGCCAGCCGGCCGACGCGCCGATGACGTCTCTCACGCCGGGAGATTAGTCGCTCCAGCGTCGAATTAAGCCGGCTAGACAGTATCTCCCGGCTTGATGTCGAGCACCTTCACCTGGTTGCCCACGAGCTCCTGAAGCTGGCTCGGGCGCCCGGCCAGGATCGGGAAGGTGCCGAAATGCATCGGCACGACTGTTTTGACGCCAAGCAGCGAGACCGCCTTGGCCGCTCGCTGGGGGCCCATGGTGTAAAAGCCGCCGATGGGCAAGAAAGCGACGTCGAACTTGCTCAGCTCGGCGATCAGCGCCATGTCGCCGAAGACATCGGTGTCGCCTGCGAAGTAGATCGTGAAACCGTTCTCGAACTCGATCACCAGGCCCTGGGCATCGCCGCCGTAGACGATTCCGCCTTCCTCGGTGATGCCGCACGAGTGGACTGCCTGGACAAGGGTCACCTTGATCCCCTCGACGTCGATGGTGCCTCCCTGGTTGCCGGCGACGATTCTTTCGCCGTCGATCCCCTGCTTCGACCCGAGCCAGACTCCGATCTCGTGGTTGGTGACGATGGTCGGCTTGGTGCGGCGCGCGATCTCCAATGCGTCATGGATGTGGTCGAAGTGGCCATGC
>VBDS01000169.1:0-503 GCA_005889085.1 Chloroflexota bacterium
ATACGCCTGATAGACGCTGATGGGCAGCGACATGGACGTAGAAGGCGTCGCGGGTAATGCCTCCGCCGGGCCCAATTGCATATGCAGGCTGACCAGCTGGTCGACGGAAAGGCTCGTGCCATTGGGGTTGAGGGGTCCAGACACCGAGCGCAGATCGGATGAGTTGCTCAGCCGGCCCTCCGCCAACGAGACACTTTCGGGGTGGTCCCAGATCGGGGTGCCGAACCGGAGGAGCAGGCTCTCAGGGTTGCTGTTGGCGGCTGGAAAGTGGGCCGCGAGAGCCGCGGACCCTGCCGCCGAGTCGCTGGTGGCAGGTGCGCCGCTGATGAACCCTCCGGTCGTGAAGCCGAACAGGCCTGTTGCCAGCGCCGCGAACAAGACGAGTCCCGCCAGCAGCACCATCAGCGGCCTTCGCACCACACGCGCGGCAATGCGACCCCAGGCGCCGGTGGTCGCCTGGCCGGTGGCGAGGTGGGTCGGCCAGAACAACGCTCGGCCGAAGA
>VBDS01000169.1:558-1119 GCA_005889085.1 Chloroflexota bacterium
TGAGCGAAGGATGCCAGGACCAGGCAGGCGAGGGCTGCAATCACCGTGGTGGCCGAGTAAGCGATCGAAAGTCCCACGCGCCCCATGGCGATGACCAGCGCATCTCTTGGCGCTGAGCCACGGCGGATCTCCTCTCGGACCCGATAGACGAGGAACAGCCCGTAATCGGTGCCGGCTCCAATTAGAAGCACCGGTAGGAGCGTCTGGGTGGCGATCGATACCGGCAGGCCCGCGCGGCCCGCCTCGGCGATGACCGGGCCGGCCAGCACCAGCGACAGAACGGCGGGCAGGAGCGTGACCAGCGGCGCCAGCACGGAGCGATAAACGATAAAGAGCAAGGCGATGACGAAGAGCACGCTGAAGACGCGAATGTTGGTGCCGGTTTGGCCCGCGGACGCAGCGGCATCCGTCGCCTGGGCCAGTGGTCCGGTCAGATGAAAGCTGAGACCCGCCGGGGGCTGCGCGGTTGCAAAGGAAGCCCTGATTGCATCAACCACGGCTGGGTCGCCGCTGTTGCCCCCGTTGGAGCTCGTGACCACCAACGCCCTGCGAGCCTGGCCA
>VBDS01000169.1:1135-5014 GCA_005889085.1 Chloroflexota bacterium
AGAGCTCTTGCCGTCTGCTCGACCTGTTCGATTGCAGCGCCGTCGGCAGCAGTCAGCCGCCCGGTGGACCGGGAGGCCACGATCAGCGCGGTCGCCCCGGCGTTGGCTGTCTGGAAGGGAGCGGCCAGCGTGGCCGCGTGCTGACTCGGCGCACTAGAAGGAAGGAACTGGGCGTTGTTCGACTGACTGAGGCTGGCCAGGCTGGGCAGCAAGCGCGGCGCAGCGATTGCACCGACGATCCAGACCCCGACGATCAACCAGCGGAAACGGATGTCAAAACGGGCGAGAGACTCGAGCGTGGGAGTGCTCCCGGCCTTTAACCGCCGCCTGCAGTCGGCAGGAATGGCGTAGGGAAGGGGAGCATCGCGATGGCCAACACCGCGCCGAGGATGAGGCTGCTCACGACCAGCGAGCGGCGCGTGAACGCCCCACGCAGGTGATCACGCCAGTCGGCGGTTGCGAGCTCCGTCGAGCGGACCAGATAGTTGCCGACATGAATCGCCATCGCCAAGAACCAGAGGTAGGCGGAAGCGTGGTGGAGCGGCACCCAGAAGAAGCCGAAGCGATAACCGAAGAGCCAGAGCTCGATCCCCGTGGCGAACACGATCACCGTCAGCAGGACGACTACCGGTCCAAGCAATCGCATCGCAAGACGTGGTGGGCCGGCGGCGCGATAGCGCGGTTCGCCGGTGTAGTAGCGGGCGAACCGATAGCCAACACTGGCGAGCTTGAGCAGGACCGGCGGAATCAGCAGGAAGCCAATCACCGCATGCGCGGGAAGGAGCTGCTTGGAGCGAAGCCCGGTAACAAACTCGCCTGCCAGCAAGAGGACCAGGATGGCTCCGACATAGCCGGTGAGCCGTGCATCGGCCTCGACGCCGGGATCCCTCATATAATTGCAATAGTGCAGAATTGCACGACTGCAGGATAACAGCGTGAGAACGCGAGCGACACTGGCGCCGTGACCGAGCACACCTTGGGGCTACGCGAGACGAAGAAGCGTCGAACACGCCAGGCGCTGATCGACGCCGCCATGCGGCTCTATCGGGAAAAGGGTCTTGACGGGCTGACTGTCGCTGAGATCGCGCGCGAAGCGGATGTTGCGCCTCGCACGTTCTTCGGCTATTTCGAAACCAAGGAAGACGTTTTCCTCGGGCGGGGAGACGATCGCCTGGACCGCCTCGTGAAAGCCATTCGCGAACGCGATCGCCGCCAACCGATTCTCAGTGCGATACGGCCGGCCCTCCTGCAGGAGCGCGAACCGCGACGCGAAGAGCCTACGGGGCGTCTGCCCGACCTTTCTGAACTGCTCCAGCACCCGGCTTTCGCGAATCGGCTGCGGGAGCGATGGAATCGGTGGGAGGACTTGCTGGCGGTTGCAATAGCGCAGGACGTCGGCGCCCGTCCCGGAGATCCCAACCCCCGATTTGTGGCAGCCGCGATTACGGGTGCGATTCGAATCGCGGCGGCAGCTGCAAAAGAGCAGCCCAAGCGGCGCAAGCAAATCGCGGAGCAAGTCTTCGAACTTCTTGCGTCGGGCCTGGCGGGGTACGGAGCCGGGTTGCAGGAGCCGCCTGATCGTGATTAGCCTGTAACCAAATCCGCGTATTGGCTGATGTCGGGGAGTGCACCCATGGCGAAGTACCTGCTCGTTGCTCATCAGACGGCCGAGCGTCAGGAGTTGTTCGACGCCGCAAAGGAACTGGTGGCGCAGGACTCCCATGCGAAGTTCACTCTGCTCGTGCCCGCAACCCCGGTTGGTGATCTTCTGACTTGGGAGGAGGGAGAGACAAAGGAAGTGGCAAGAACCCGTGTGCAATCGGCGGCTGCCGCGCTGCAGCGCGAAGGCATCAGGGTTGTCGGAGTCAGGGTCGGGGATGCAGATCCCGTGTCTGCGGTCGATGATGAGTTCCTGGCCGGTCGCCGATACGACACGATCGTAATCTCGACATTGCCGCCAGGCTCATCTCGCTGGATCAAGATGGACGTGGTCAGCCGGCTGCGCCGAAAGCGTCCGCGTGTGCCCGTCATCCATGTCATTGCGGAGGAATCCCAGCCGCCCTCTCAGAGCGCGGACATCGAGGCGTCTCGAGGGGCCAACGACAAGCCTGGTCGCTAGCTTTGGGAGATTCGTTCTGTGCGCCCGCCTGAAGCTTTCATTCCTCAGGCGGGCACTCAACACCTCCTGTTGTTCAGTCGCACATCCCTTACACGCCGCGCTTGGCAGCATCTGCTTTGGTCGCAAGATCGCCGAGCGTTGCGAAGAACTCGGCCGACTGTCCGCGGAACAAGCCCATGTCGGTCAGGAACTTCACCGCGCCCGTCGCCGCGCCAGTGGTCTCGGTTGGCCTGATGATCGACACGATCGGGAACTTGCGGTCGAGGAACACCGTCGGTTCGGGCATGATCAGGTTGGTCTGGAAGTCCTCTCCGCCGAAGGGCGGCTTATTGAGGTCTGGGAAGCTGAGGCCGGTGGTCGGATCCGTGATCGCGGGCGCGTTGCCGGCCTTGTCCGCCCAGGTTTGAAAGTGCATGGTCTCAGTTGGGCCGATGCTGACGAGGATTCGAAGAACCTCGACGCTGGTGACCCGCTGCGCGAGCGATGGATAGAGGCTGGAGCCGCCCTGCTCAATGGTGGCGAAATGAAAACCAGCTGTGTTCGCGATGAACTGCAGGTGATTCTGTGGCGTCAGGTCCCGGTCGGTTCTCGGTATCGCCGGATGCTGACCGGTCGCAATTGACGGAACGGCGACCGGAAATGCGTCGTCGAAAGGGGGATCCGGATTCTTGGTTCGACTGCGGTACCTGGTCCACCAGCTTGTGTCTACGGTGAGCTGCATCAGATTGGTAAGCCGCAAAGCGGTTTTGTCCGCACCGGTCGCCTGGCTGCCTGGCAGAGTGCGGAATCGATCGAGGTTGATCGCAGAGCTGCCGTTTGCGGTCAGGTAGTGATTGATGAAGTCGAAGTGCGTGAACTCGTCCTCGGTGTTGTCATGGATGTACTGGGCCATGTCCGCATCCAGCTGAGCAAGCGCCTTCGTGTATGGCTTGTTTCCAGCACCACCCGGCACCTCGCTGTCCTGAACGCCGCCCAGCTCGTTGTACTGCTGCCAGAAATCGGTTTCGAGGATTTCGAGCGCGGCCAGGAACCTCAGAATCGCGGCATCCCCGTCGGTCAAGCCAGTGCTCGCTTGTGCCGAGATCTCCGGTATCAGAGTCGTGCCCCAGGCGCCGGCGCCGACCGCCAGGCTCGCGCCAAGAAATGTGCGACGACTTACGCGACGACGCAAAGCGTGCTTTGTCTCCATCTCTTCTCCTTCTTGCAAATCAGGCACGTGAAGGATTCGCGCCCACAGCCCGCAAGGGTCCCTATCGGGAGTTACAGGCGAGGGTTACGCGTAGATCCGTTGAGCTCTCTCGGCATTGGTACGTCCGCCAGCGCGATGCGTTTCTTTTATCAGGAAACCCTTGCTGGGAGGTCACGACATGGCAACCACACGCCAGAAAGCGGCAGCGAGTCGGAACATAAAAAAGGCCGTTTCCGTGTCGGCGGCGCGACGCCGAAAGGGGATCGCGCCCAAGCAGGGCAAGCACCCGCTCAGCTCGCACGCCGAGCGAGAGATTCCTTCGACCAGGTTCGCGTTTCCGAAGGAGCGCAAGGAACCTCTAACGGACGCCCGCCACGTGCGTAACGCGATCGCCCGTTTCAACCAGGTGGAAGACGTCAGCGACGCAGAGCGCAGGGCTGCCTGGCGCCGCATCAAAACGGCGGCCAAGAAGTACGGGATAGAAGTCTCGATCAACAGGCCGAGGGCAAGGACCCGCTGAAGGAGGTATGTAATGGCTCACAAAGTGCGCGAGGTTATGACGGAAAACCCA
>VBDS01000170.1 GCA_005889085.1 Chloroflexota bacterium
CGGCGATGTTCTTGTCATGAAAGACGGCAAGTTGTGCGGAATCGTTACCGACCGCGACATCACCGTCCGTGCTACGGCCGATGGCAAGGACCCGAATCAGGTCACGCTCGGCGACATCTGCAGTCAGGAGCTGGTCACCATCAGCGCCGACCGCCCTGTCAGCGAAGCGGTCAGCTTGATGCGGAACAAGACGCTCCGGCGGCTGCCGGTAGTCGAAGGCGACAAGCCGGTGGGTATCGTCTCCATCGGCGACCTCGCGGTCGAGCTCGACGAGAGGTCCGTGCTTGCGAGCATCAGCGCCGCCGAACCCAACGCCTGATGGCCGAATGGGAGAAGTAGCGCTGACCTAGTCAAGACTGTCGACTCCGTCATCGACCTTGATTGGCAAGAAGCCGTTCTCATCACTGCATAGCTAGGATCTCCCCTCGTGTTCACCGTTGAGCAGCGCGACGCTCTCCGCGACCGCCTGCTGCAGCTCGCGGAGGACGACGAGCGCGTTGTT
>VBDS01000224.1 GCA_005889085.1 Chloroflexota bacterium
CCACGTGACGTCGAGCTGCTCCGCGACCTCGTGCGCGGTGTAATGCCCCGCGTCCAGCGCGCCGACGATCGCCGGCAGAGCCGTCTTGCGGTAGGCGCCGCAGACTGGCTCGAAAAGACCGTCGTGGCGCGGTATGGCGGCGTCACAGCTCCGCGCCGCCGCGACGGCAACCTCAGCCGCGGACTGGGTGACGTACGGCATATCGCACGCGACAGCGAACAGAACTTCGTGATGGGCAGCAATCAACCCGGCCTCCAGGCCCGCCAGTGGGCCGGCGTTCCGCTTCCGGTCGAACACGACCCGATACGGAATGTGCTGCTCCATCTGTTCCGGTTCGGCGAAAGAAACCATCACCTCCGAGAACGCGGGAGCCAGTCGCTCCACTACATAGCGAAGGAGGACCGTGTTCCCCACCTCGATCCACGGCTTGGACCTGCCCATGCGCCGGCTGTCGCCTCCGGCGAGCACCAGCAAGGTGGCTTCCATCACGATAAGTCTCGCTGTGAAGGCGATTGATTTTCATGTCCACCTGCCGACGCCCGACTGGCTCGACGTGTCGATGCAGGGCTATGTCGAGGCTGCTGAGTCGTATTTCCGCTCCAAGGTCGCTCGGAAAACGATCGAGGAATTGGCCCGCGATTACGACACGATGGACATCGTCGCCGTGCTCCTCGCCTGGGACGCCGAAACCGCCACCGGGCGGCCCCGCGTGCCCAACGACCTGGTCGCGCAGGCCGTGCAGGACTATCCAAAGTCCTTCATCGGCTTCGGCAGCGTCGACCCGCTGAAGGGCGATCGTGCAGTGGCCGAGCTCGACCGAATCGCCGAGCTGGGCCTGAAAGGAGTCAAGCTGCATCCTTCGCTGCAAGCGTTCGCGCCCAACGAAGAGCGGCACTGGCCGCTGTATGAGAAATGCCAGGAGCTGGGCCTGATCGTGCTGTTTCACACGGGGACAAGCGGCATCGGTGCCGGTCAGCCCGGCGGTCAGGGCATCAGGATCGACTTCGCGCGCCCGATCTGGCTCGACGCTCCGGCGGCGGCGTTCCCCGACCTGAAGATCATCGCCGCGCATTTCGGCTACCCGTGGCACCTCGAGCTGCTCGCGATGGCACTGCACAAGACCAACATCTACATCGACATCTCGGGTTGGGCGCCGCGCTACATCCCGACCGAGGTCATGCGCGACATGAGGGGCCGACTCCAGGACCAGTTTGTCTTCGGCAGCGACTATCCGTTCATCCAGCCGCAGCGCTGCCTCGACGAGCTCGAGACCCTAGACATCCCGGTGCCGGTGCTGCAGAAGGTGCTGATCGGCAACGGCAAGCGGCTACTGGGGATCGCCTAGCCTGTAAACCAGCGCTTGACACGCGGCGTGCCTTGATTATCTTGCTGCGCAGATGGCCGCGGAGATCCAGCGCAGGGTTTTGCTCGCCGAGTCGGACCTGCTGCTAGAGGGCGTCGAGACGCTCCGGCTGAACGAGGCGCTCGAGGCTCCGCTTCGAATGCGCGAGGCGATCCGGGCCATGCAGATCCGCCTCGGCCGCCGCAACCCACCTCTCCCGCCGGCGACCCTCGACGCCGCACACGACCTCGTGTTCGCGGTGCAGCAGAGGCTGATGGCCGCCAACCCGAAGAACCCGCGGCCCGCGCGTCACGCGAGCCGGCCGAGCGGGCAGCCGCTTTTCACGGTCGTCCGCGAAGACCGCAAGTGGAAGGTGCTTAGCCTCCCTGGTCCAGGTGCTGACGACGCCGAGTGGCTCGAGCTGGTCGAGTCGACCGTCGAGCGAGCCTGGGACCGCTGGTGCTACGCACAGCACCATGCGATACGCGCGGCCCGCCTCCACACACGGCCGGAGGTTGCCCTGGCCGTCGCCCGCGCCGCCTGGAACAACTACTGGCTGCTGCTCCTGGACGCGGACCGGATCGGTGAGCGTCTCATCGCCTCGCGCGGGCGGCTTGCTGGAGATACTTCCTCAGCTCGTCGGCCTTGATCGGCGAATCCGACGCACGGATTCGCGCCGCGAAGAGCTGCAGGAAGCGCCGCAGGCCCACGTCGTCCAGCATCGTCGCCGCCTCGATGATCTCCGCCGCCGCGTCCCGATGCATTGGATCGAGGACCCGGCCCAGGCTGTCGGCAAAGTCGTCAGGCAGCTCGCGCATGGTGTTCTGGTGACAATAAAGCGGTGCAGCCTGTCGTCATCGGCGACGTGATCTGGGAGCCGAGTCCCGAGGTCATCGAAAGAAGCCGGCTCAAGCGGTTCATGGACCGGCACGGGATCGAGACCTTCGACGAGCTGCTGAAGCGCGCCGACGACGACATCGAGTGGTTCTGGGACGCGGCGATCAAGGACATCGACGTAGCGTTCTACCGCCAATACCACAAGGTCGTCGACCTCTCGCGTGGCAAGCAGTGGGCGACGTGGTGGGTCGGGGCACGGATGAACATCATCCAGAGCTGCCTCGACCGGCACCGCGATGGTGAGCTCCACGACAAGGCGGCGATCATCTGGGAGGGTGAGCCAGGCGACACACGCACGCTGAGCTACAGCGAGCTGGACAAGCAAGTGTCGCGCCTGGCAGGCGCGCTCCGCAGGATGGGCATCAGGCAAGGCGAGCGGATCGGCATCTTCATGCCGATGTGCCCCGAGGTCGCCGTTTCGGTCCTGGCTGCGGCCAAGATCGGCGCGGTCATCATCCCGCTGTTTTCGGGCTACGGGCCGGAGGCGATCGCCACGCGACTGCGCGACGGCGAAGCGAGGGTCCTGATCTGCGCCGACGGGTTTTACCGCCGCGGGCAGGTGGTCCCCATGAAGGAGACGGCCGACCGCGCCCTGGTCAGCTGCCCGTCGGTCAAGAAGGTGATCGTGCACCGGCGCGTCGTGCGCGAGATCCCGTGGACCCACGGACGCGACGAGGTCTGGGAGGTGCTCCTGGAGGACTATCCGGACCGGCTCGCCACAGAAGAGCTCGACCCAGAGGACCCGATGATGATCATCTACACGTCGGGCACCACGGGCAAACCCAAAGGCACTCTGCACGTGCACGGCGGATTCCCGGTCAAGGCCGCGCAGGACATGGCGCACGGATTCGACGTCGGGCCCGATGACGTGGTGTTCTGGTACACGGACATCGGCTGGATGATGGGCCCCTGGCTCATCTTCGGGACGCTCTTGCTCGGCGCGACGATGGTGCTGTACGAGGGCACGCCCGATTTCCCGGCGGCCGACCGGCTGTGGCGCATGGTCGACCATCACAAGGTCACCGTGCTCGGGGTTTCGCCGACGCTGGTGCGCGGGCTGATGACTCACGGCGACGAGGTGCCGGCGCACCACGACCTCTCCAGCCTCCGCATTCTCGGCGGCACCGGCGAGCCGTGGAACCCCGAGCCGTTCAACTGGTTCTTCCAGCACATCGGAGGCGGCCGCATCCCGGTCATCAACTACACAGGCGGAACCGAGATCTCAGGCGGCATTCTCTGCGGCAATGTGATAACTCACCTGCGCGCGTGTTCGTTCGCAGGGCCCTTGCCGGGCATCGCCGCCGACGTGCTCGACGCCGATGGCCGATCGGTGCGCGGCGAGGTAGGAGAGCTCGTCATCCGTAATCCGTGGCCAGGCATGACGCGCGGCTTCTGGGGTGACCGCGAACGCTACATCGACACGTACTGGAGCCGGTTCGAGAATGTCTGGGTGCACGGCGACTGGGCTTATGTCGATCCGCAGGACGGCCTCTGGTACGTGCTCGGGCGGTCCGACGACACGATCAAGATCGCGGGCAAGCGCCTCGGCCCGGCCGAGGTGGAGTCTGTTCTGGTGGGCCATCCCGCGGTCGCCGAGGCGGCGGCCATCGGGGTGCCTGATGAGCTGAAGGGCGAGGTGCTGGTGTGTTTCGTCATCCTGCGCCCGAACCAGCAACCAGGCGAGCAGCTCGCCGCCGAGCTCCAGGACCTGGTCGCGGCCGCGCTGGGCAAGCCGTTGCGGCCAAAGGCGGTGCATTTCGTCGGCGACCTGCCTCGCACGCGCAACGCGAAGATCCTGCGCCGCGTCGTGAAGTCGGTCTACATCGGAAAGGATCCGGGCGACCTGTCCTCGCTCGAGAACCCGAGCGCTCTGGCGGCGATCGGCGCCACTAGAAGCTGAGGACTTTATCCGCCTCCATCGTCAGCCGCACGA
>VBDS01000225.1 GCA_005889085.1 Chloroflexota bacterium
CGCCACGGGTTTCTCTGGCGGATCCGGCGGCGGCTGCCAGTCCCCGGCGACATCGGCATCTTCAACCGCTCGCATTACGAGGACGTGTTGATCGCGCGCGTGCACAGCCTGGCGGCGCCGGCGGTGATCGAGCGCCGCTATGACCAGATCAACGAGTTCGAGAAGCAACTCGTGAAGGACGGCACCACGGTCGTGAAGTTCTGTCTTGACATCTCGTTGGTGGAGCAGCGCAAGCGACTTGCCGGCCGGCTCAAGGCTCCCGACAAGCAGTGGAAGTTCAACCCACACGACATCGAAGAGCGCGCCTATTGGGACGACTACATGAGCGCTTACGGACTGGCCATCACGCGCTGCTCGACCAGGTGGGCGCCCTGGTACGTCATCCCGGCCAACGACAAGGTCTATCGGAACTGGGCCGTGACTATGATCCTGGCCGAGACGCTCCAGGAGATGAGTCCGCAGTATCCGCACCCCAAGCTCGACGTTCCGCGGTTGCTGAGCCGCCTGAAGGCGTAGTGACGACCGCGGGTTGATAAGTTGGAGAATCACTACGTTTTCGTTGGGCAGGGCTGAGTGATCCGCAAGCGCGTCGGCTGGGTGGTGGCAAGCTTTCTCGTCGCCGCGTGTGCTTCGAGCGGCGGCGGCAACAACGGCGGGACCAACCCCTGGGCGGGCAAGACCATCAAGCTTGGCGCCGTCCTATCCATCACCGGCGCGGGCGGCGTTTACGGCCCCCAGAGCCGTGACGGAATGAAGCTGGCGGCCAAGCAGATCAACGCCTCGGGCGGGGTCAACGGCGCCATGATCGACCTGTCTTTCGAGGACGACGCTTCCGACCAGGCGACCTCTAAAGCGAAGGCGCAGACGCTGATCGGGCAGAACCAGGTAGTGGCCCTGCTCGGGCCAACGCTGTCGAACTCGGCGGTCGCCGTCCACCCCCTTGCGGAGACCTTGAAGACGCCGGTGCTCGCGGTGAGCACCACCGGCACCCACCTCGTCCCGGACTGCAACTGGACCCCCGCGAACCCCAACCCGACGCCATGCAAGTACGTGTTCCGGGACAGCCTCGGCGAGCAGACCGCGATCCCCGACAACATCAAGTCCTACGCCAACGATGCGCACCCTAAGACCGGGGTGTTACTGGTCGCGCAGGACGACAAGTTCTCGAGCGACGGCGGCAAGATCGTTCAAGACACGGTCGGCACGTACAACATTCAGCTGCTCAAGACGATCCCCTTCAGCAAGAACGACGCCGACCTGACGCGATACGTTACTCAGGCTGTGCAGCTGAACCCGGACGTGATCTTCATCACGTCGCTCGGCAGCATACCGGCAACGATCATGGCCGCCGCGCGGAACCTGGGCTGGCAGGGCCACTTCCTTGGCGGCAACGGTTTCAACACGGCGAGGGTGTCGGCGCAAGCCGGCGCGGCGGGCAGGGGTGCGCGCAGCGCGAGCGCTTGGTACATCGGCAACACGTTTCCTTCCAACGCCGACTTCGTGAGCGCGTATAAGACCGAGTACAGCAAGGACCCGGACCAGTTCGCGGCGCAGGGCTACACCGGAATCAAGATCCTCGCCGACGCTGCGAGGCGCGCCAAGCTCACCTTCACAGACGTCGTTGGTGACCGCGACAAGCTGCGCACCGCGATGGAGAGCGTGAACATCCAGACCCCGCTGGGCCAGTTCCAGTTCACCTCGACGCATGACGTCAAGCAGACGGTGTGGATCATCGAGATGGACGGCAACGGCGGCTTCAAGCTCGACCATGAGATTCCTGCCAGCAAATGAAGCGCAGGAGGAGAAGGGTGATGCTCCCCACCTGGACAAAAAAAGCCCCGAGCTTTCGCTCGGGGCTTTCTGGTTGTCGGACTTAGGCTACGCGGACGCTCTTGGCGCGCGGGCCCTTCGGGCTCGACTCGATTTCGAACGAAACCTTCTCGCCACCCTGCAGTCCGTCGAAGTCACCTTCGGTTCCACTGCGGTGGAAAAAGTATTCCTGTCCGTCCTCGGCCTTGATAAATCCAAAGCCACGATCCGAAACCAGCTTCTTGATGGTGCCTGTAGGCATCTCCATCTCCTATCTCTCGAACGGCGGGCTACTCAACTAGCGGGCCCGTTCGAGATAGATCGCAGCCTACAGTGAGCACCGGCGCTTCGCCGGCTGACAAGGAGTATACCCGGAATCGGCCGGGCCTAACCCCGGGCCGCTTCGGCCACCCTCCGGGCCCTGGATTGGTCGACTTCGGTGAGGTGGCGCTTGCGGAGCCGCAGGTGCTTCGGGGTGACCTCGAGCAGCTCGTCGTCGGCGAGGAAGTCCAGCGACTGCTCGAGGCTCAGCTTGGACGCCGGCGTCAGCCGAACCGAGATGTCAGAGGTTGACGAACGAATGTTGGATTGCTTCTTCTCGCGGCAGACGTTGACGCGGATGTCGCCAGGCCGCTTCTGGATCCCAACGATCATCCCCTCGTAGACCTCTTGCCCTGGTTCGATGAAAGTGGTCCCCCGCTCTTGCGCACCCGCCAGACCAAACGCCAGCGACTTGCCCGCCGATGAGGCGGTCAGCGCGCCGTTGCGCTGCTCCCGAAACTCGCCGACCCACGGCCGGTAACCGATGCCGATCGAGCCCATCAATCCAGTGCCCGCGGTCAGGGTGAGGAAGGTGTTGCGAAAGCCGATCAGGCCGCGCGTCGGAATCATGTACTCGAGGCGCACGCCGCCCTTCTTGTCGTAGGTGATCTCGATCATCTCGCCGCGTCGTTTGCCGAGCGCCTCGGTCACGCCACCGACGTTCTCTTCGCGCACGTCGACGGTGAGGTGTTCGACCGGCTCCATGCGCTGGCCATTGATGACCTTGATGATGGCCTCAGGCCGCGAAACCTCGAACTCGTAACCCTCGCGCCGCATCGTTTCGATCAGGACCGCGAGGTGGAGCTCGCCGCGGCCGCTCAGCAGGAATCGCTCCGCGACGTCGGTGTCGGCGACGTGCAGGCCCAGGTTGGTATCGAGCTCCTTGTACAGGCGCGCGCGCAGCTGGCGCGTCGTGGAGAACTTGCCCTCGCGTCCGGCAAACGGCGACGTGTTGACGCCAAACGTCATCCGGACGGTCGGCTCCTCGATCTCGATCCGAGGCAGCGCGTCGGGTGCCTCCGGGTCGGCGAGCGTGTCGCCGATCGCCACATCCTCCATGCCCGTCAAGAGCACGATGTCGCCCGCGCTCGCCCGCGGGACGGCGACCCGATCGAGGCCGCGATACAGCAGAACCTGCACGACTTTGACCCGCCGAGGTTCGCCCTCCACCGCCAGCACGGCCACTGCGTCGCCCGGCGCGATGCTGCCCCGAGAGATGCGTCCGATCGCCATCGTGCCCGTGTAGTCGTCGTACGCGCGGTTGGCGACCAGCATCTGAAAACCACCCGGCTCGGTCACCGGTGGCGGAACGAAATCGATGATGGTCTTGAACAGCGGTTCGAGGTCCGGGCCCAGCTCGTCCGGCGATAGACCCGCCCGACCTTCCTTGGCGATCGAGTAGATCACCGGCGCCTCGAGCTGATCGGCGTCCTCGGCCAGCTCGAGGAAGAGGTCGTGCACGCGTTCGAGGGTCTTGGCCGGGTCGGCGTTGGCGCGGTCGACCTTGTTGATCACGATGATGATCCGCAGCCCCGCCTCGAAGGCCTTGCGCAGGACAAAGCGCGTCTGCGCCATCGGCCCCTCGGCTGCATCCACAAGCAGAAGACAGCCGTCGGCCATGTTCACGACGCGCTCGACCTCGCCGCCGAAGTCGGCGTGGCCCGGCGTGTCGATGATGTTGATCGTCACGTCGCCGTGGCGCACAGATGTGTTCTTGGCC
>VBDS01000174.1 GCA_005889085.1 Chloroflexota bacterium
AGCGGCGGTTGGCTGCAGAGCTCACCGGTGATTCCGGGCCTCGGTTTCTGCCTGGGCACGCGCGCCCAGATGTTCAACCTCGACCCCGCGCATCCCAATCACCTGGAAGGAGGCAAGCGGCCGCGGACGACGTTGAGCCCATCGTTCGCGCTTCGCGAGGGCGCGCCGCGTCTTGCGTTCGGCACACCCGGCGGAGACCAGCAGGACCAGTGGACGCTCGAATTCTTTCTTGCCCACGCGGTTTTCGGCCACGACCTCCAGGCGGCGATCGACGCGCCGATGTTCCACACCTCGCACTTTCCGAGCTCGTTCGCGCCCCACGAGGCCAACCCTGGACGGCTGCACTCCGAACCGATGGCGCCTGGTGTCCTGGAGACGCTGCGGCGCCGCGGCCATGATGTCGTGGAATCGCAAGCGTGGTCTCTCGGCCGAACCTGCGCCGTGGGGGTCGACCCGGAGACGGGAATAATTGCGGCAGCCGCCAACCCGCGCGGGGGCCAGGCGTACGCGGTCGGCCGCTGACTCCGGGCGACCGCCGCACCGTCGAGCCGGTCGGCCAGCAAACAGCCTACGCCGGCTCTTCGCCAACGCGGAGGAGTCGGTGAACCGGATGTTCCGCTCCTGAAGTTCGGCGAGAGGCGATCAGGAGCGCAGCCTTGGGTCGAGCGCATCGCGGAGCGAGTCGCCGAGAAGGTTGAAGCTGTAGACGGTTATGGAGATAGCCATCCCCGGCACGATCGCAAGCCAGGGATCGTTGGTCAGAAATGAAGCGCCCGAGTTGATCATCTGCCCCCAGTCCGGCGTAGGGAGCTGCGCGCCCAGTCCCAAGAAGGACAGTGTCGCCTCGGCGAGGATCGCAAAGCCGGCCGAAAGCGAGACCTGCACGATGATCGGGTTCAGCATGTTCGGAATCAGGTGCCGCAGGATGAGCCGCAGCGGCGTCGCGCCAAGCGACCTCGTTGCCATCACAAAGTCCAGCTGCTTCAACTGAAGCACCACCGCCCGAACCAGCCGCGCGTACACGGGGATGGCGACGATGCCGATCGCGATCATCGCGTTGCGCAGCCCAGGTCCCAGCGCGGCCACGACTGCGATCGCCAGGATCAGGCCTGGGAAGGCGAGCAGCGCGTCGACCAGCCGCATTAGCAGAAGGTCCGCGATACCGCCCGCGTACCCGCTCACGAGGCCGATGAACCCGCCTGCGAACAGCCCCACGGCGACGGCCACAAAGGCTACGGGGAGTGAGACGCGGGATCCCCAGAGCACACGGCTCAGCAGGTCGCGTCCGAGCTCGTCCGTGCCCAAGACGTGCCCTGGGCTTAGCGGCGGGAGGTAGGAGTTGTCCGCGTTCACCGCGATGGGGTCGTGGGGCGAGATCACCGGCGAGAGGATCGCGATCAGGAAGAGGAACGCGACGAGCAGGGTTGCCGCCGCGACTTTCCTGTGCGTGCGGACCAGCTCGAGCATGGCGACCCGCGCGCGCACTGTGGGCTCCTGGGCGGCGACTATTGCAGGTGCGTTGCTCATGCGTATGAGATCCGGGGGTCGAGCCAGGCGTAGACCAGGTCGACCAGGAGGTTGGCGCTCATGTAGGAGAAGGCCGCGACCAGCACGATGCCCTGGACGACCGTGTAATCGCGATTGAAGATCGACTCGACTGCCAGCCGACCCACGCCGGGCCACGTGAACACCGTCTCGGTCACGACGGCTCCTTCGATGATTCCACCGATCTGAAGACCCACGATCGTCACGACGGGGATCAGCGCGTTCTTCAACGCATGCACAAAGACGACGCGCCGCCACGAGGCTCCTTTCGCCCAAGCGGTGCGGATGTAGTCGTGGCTGAGCACCTCGATCATCGATGAGCGCGTGAACCGCATGTTGATCGCAGCCCCGGCCGTGCCGAGGGCGATGGCGGGAAGCGCGACGTGGTGCAGGCTTTCCAGCGGATCCTGGAAGAAAGGGACGTAGCCCCCGAAAGGGAACAGTCGCAGCGACACCGACAACACAAAGATCAGCACTATCCCAATGAAGAAGTTGGGGATCGAAACGCCGGCCACCGTGACCCCGCTGGCGAGCTGGTCGGCCACAGAGCCCCGCCGGACAGCTGCGATGGTGCCCAACGGGATCGCCACCAGGAGGGACCACACGAGCGCGGTGATGCCGAGCTCGAACGTAGCCGGCAGGCGCTCGGTGATCGCGATTGCGACCGGCTGGTGGGTCGTGATCGAGCGCCCCCAGTCGCCGTGCGCGATGTGGTCCAACCAGATCACGTACTGGACGTAGAGGGGCTTGTCGAGGCCCAGCTCCTGATGGATCTGCGCGATCGCCTGCGGGGACCGGTCCTCGCCCAGGATGATCAGCGCGGGGTCGCCGGGGCTGAGATGGATGAGCAGAAAGACGCCCACGGTGACCAGGAACGCCACGGGCAGCATCAACAGCAGGCGCCTGAGGAGATAGGCGGTCAATTCCTGGCCTCAGTCCTCCGGCAGCGGGTTGGTGGCGTGCCTAGCCCTTCCAGACCTCCGCCATCCGGATCATCAGGTCGGGATAGAGAGTGAAGTTGTGGATCTTGGTGTCGGAGATCTGCGCGCTGACACCAAACGTGGTGAAAACGTAAGGCGCGTCCTGCGCGATCTGCTTCTGCGCGCTGTCGTAGTCCTGCTTCCGCTTGCTCTGGTCGGCGTTGGTGCGAGCGTCGTCCAACCAGGCATCGACCTGAGAGTTGCTGTACAGGCTGTCGTTGAAGTCGCCGCCCGTGTGCCACCAGGCGTACATGTTGCCGTCAGGGTCGATCCTTCCCGACCAGTTCACGTTGCAGGCCTGGAACTGGTGGTTTGCGCATTCCTGCTGGTACGTCGCGAACTCTTCGGTCTGGATCTGCATGGTGATCCCGGCCTGCGCCAGCTCTGACTGGAGGAGCTGGGCCGCTTGCTGGTTGACCGGGTCAGAGGTCGTTTTGAACGTAAAGGTGAAACCGGTCGACGTCGACTTCGCTTTCTGAATGTCAGCGTGGTCGTAGACCTTCTCACTCGAATCGAACGCCCAGCTCGACGGCGGTATCGGTCCGTATGCCACGACGCCGATGTTGAAGTTGATGTTCTTCAGGATCGAGTATCGATCAATGGCCAAGGCAACCGCCTGGCGCTTTGCGGGGTCGTTGAAGGGCGGGGCTCCCGCATTCAGCTCGAAACCGTTGAATCCGATCGCGGGCGTGTCACGGTAGGCCAGGCTTGTGTTCGCCTTGACCCCCGCTACGTCCTTGGCCCCGATCGTGCGCGCGATATCTATGTCACCAGTCTTCAGCGCGGCGACGATGGCGTTGACGTCAGGAATGGCACGGTACGTGACGCCGTCGAGGTAGGGAAGCCCAGACCTCCAATAGCTTGGATTCTTCTTCAAGGTCAGGTGATCGTTGCGCTTCCACTCGACGAACTCGAACGGACCACTGCCAGCTCCCACTGGAGCGAGCGAGAAGTTGGCCCCGCCCTTGGCCACGGCATCGAGCGAGACCATCATGCCGGCACGGTCGACCAATGTGGCGAGCAGCGTTGCGTTGGGCTTGCTCAGGTGGAAGATGACGTGGGTGTCGTCGACGACCTCGACGCTCTTCACGCTGGACAGATCGGACTTGCGGCGAGAGTTGGCGGCCGTCTTGTAGCGGTCGATGTTGGCTTTTACAGACGCCCCGTTGAACGGCGTACCGTCCTGATACTGGATCCCCGACTGCAGCGTGAACTTGTAGTTGAGCGGGTCAGACACATCCCAGGCCTTGACCAACCCCGCCTTGATCTTCAGGGACGGGTCGATGGTGAAGAGCGCGTCATAGATGTTGTAAAAGACCTCGCGTTCGACCAAAAGAGAGGAGTCGAGGGGATCGAGGGTGTGCAGCTCGCTTTCGAGAGCGATCGTCGCGGTGCCGCCGCGCTGGGGCGTGCCCGAGCTGGTGGTGGTCCCTCCGCTCGTGCCGCCACAGGCGGCAAGCAACAGCAGCCCTATGAAGGCAAATGCGACTCGTCTCATCTTCGACTCCTCCCCACGGCCAGGATCAAACGGCCCGGCTGCCATAAATTAGGCGTCGCCTCGACGGCGGGTGTCAACCTCCGAACTCGGCGATATCTGCCTATCCGGTCCGGGCGGCGACCAGAACCTCGAGCGAATCGACCAGCCTGGGTCCGGGGCGGTTGAAGTAGGCCGAGCCGTCGAGCACAACCACCCGCTGGGCGTCGACTGAATCAATCTGGCGGCGCAGTGAG
>VBDS01000175.1 GCA_005889085.1 Chloroflexota bacterium
GGCTGTCCGAGGTCGTCGACCAGACCGCCTATCCGTGGCGCGACGCCGGCTGGCGCGGCCGCCCGCTTGCCGGCCTCGTCCTCTACGAGCTTCACATCGGCACGTTCACCGCCGCCGGAACATTCGATTCCGCGATCGAGCGCCTCCCCCATCTGGTCGAGCTCGGCGTGGATGCGGTCGAGGTCATGCCGGTGGCCGAGTTCTCCGGCACACGGGGCTGGGGTTACGACGGCGTCCACCTTTTCGCCCCTCATCACGCCTACGGCGGTCCCGAGGCGATGAAGCGTTTGGTCGACGCGTGCCATCTGGCCGGCCTGGCCGTGATCCTGGATGTGGTCTACAACCACCTCGGGCCGGTCGGCAACTTCCTACCGGAGTTTGGACCGTACTTCAGCGACCGGCACCATACCGCGTGGGGCGCTGCGCTCAACTTCGATGGGCCCGATGCAGGAGAGGTGCGCCGGTTCGCTGTCGACAACGCGCTGATGTGGATCCGCGACTACCACGTGGACGGCCTGCGCCTCGATGCGGTGCACGCGATCGTCGACGAGTCGCCAACCCATATCCTCGAGCAGCTGGCGACGGAGGTCACCACGCTTGGCGAAGAGCTCGGCCGAGCCACGTTCGTGATCGCCGAGTCGGAGCTCAACGACCCGCGGATCGTCCGCGCCCGCGCCTCCGGTGGCTACGGGCTCGACGCGGTGTGGGATGACGACTGGCATCACGCGATGCACACGGTGCTCACGGGCGAGCACGCCGGCTACTACAAGGACTTCGGGTCGCTGGCTCAGCTCGGCAAGGCGCTGCGTCAGGCCTGGGTCTACGACGGGCAGTGGTCGCGCCACCGGGGCAGGCCGCGCGGCGGCAAACCGGACGCGCTGCCACCTCACGCATTCGTCGTCGCGACCCAGACCCACGACCAGGTGGGCAACCGCGCCGCCGGTGAGCGGCTGGCGGCGCTCGTGGGCGTCCCTCAGCTGAAGGCCGCGGCTGCGCTGCTCCTGACCTCGCCGTTCACCCCGATGGTGTTCCAGGGCGAGGAGTGGGCGGCAAGCACGCCCTTTCTCTACTTCACTTCGCACGAGGACCCGGAGCTCGGCAGGGCCGTGGCTGACGGCCGCAAGCACGAGTTCGAAGAGTTCGGCTGGGGTCCCAAAGACGTCCCCGATCCGCAGGACTTCGCGACGTTCGAGCGGTCGAAGCTGCGCTGGGAAGAGATCGGCGAAGACCTCCACGCCGGGATGCTCGCCTGGTACCGCGACCTGATCGCGCTTCGTCGGAGGCTGCCGCCGGCGGGCGCTCGAGCCGGCGAGGGCGTTGACGTCATGGTGGACGAGCGCGCGCGGCGCGTGTCCTTTTCGAGGCCGGGCGTCAGCGTGGACGTGAACCTCGGCGACGACGACTGGACGGTCGTGCCGCCGGCGGGATCGCGGCTCGCCATGTGCTCCCGGCACGTCGCAACGTGCGACGGAGGCGTCTCGATCCCGCCCCTGGGGACGGCAATCTTCGACACTGAAAGCCCCATTGGCTGACACGGCAACTCAGATCGAGGTATGGCCAGGCCGCGCCTTTCCACTTGGCGCGACGTACGACGGCGCCGGAACGAACTTCGCGCTCTTCAGCGAGGTCGCGGAGAAGATCGAGTTGTGTCTTTTCGACCAGAACGGCGTGGAGGACAGGATCGCCCTCGACGAGGTCGACGCCTTCTCCTGGCACGCGTACGTGCCGCACATCGGCCCCGGCCAGCGATACGGCTACCGGGTTGACGGGCCGTACGCGCCCGAGCACGGCATCCGCTGCAACAAGCACAAGCTTCTCCTGGATCCTTACGCGCGCGCTATCGAGGGCGAGGTGCGCTGGAACCCAGCGTGCTACGCGTACAACCTCGGCGACGAGGCGTCGCGCAACGACGAGGACAGCGCGCCGTACGTCTACCGCTCGATCGTGCAGCATCCTCATTTCGACTGGGCCGGCGACCGCCATCCCGACACGCCGCTGCACGAAACGGTGATCTACGAGGCTCACGTCAAAGGGATGACGAGATTCCATCCCGAGGTGCCCGAGGAGCTGCGCGGCACGTACGCCGGGCTGGGACATCCCGCCGTGATCCAGCACCTGAAATCGCTCGGCGTCACGGCGATCGAGCTGATGCCCGTGCACCAGTTCGTCCACGACCAGCGCCTGGTCCAGATGGGCCTCCGCAACTACTGGGGCTACAACACGATCGGCTTCTTCGCCCCTCACAACGAGTACGCGAGCGGCGGCCCGCGAGGCGAGCAGGTCAACGAGTTCAAGTGGATGGTCCGCGCGTTCCATGAGGCGGGCATCGAGGTCATCCTCGACGTGGTCTACAACCACACCGCGGAGGGCAACCACCTCGGACCGACGCTCTGCTTCCGAGGCATTGACAATCGCGCCTACTACCGGCTGGTCGGCGATGCGCCGCAGTACTACTACGACACCACCGGCACGGGGAACAGCCTGAACGTCCGCCATCCCCATACGTTGCAGCTGATCATGGACTCGCTCCGTTACTGGATCACCGAGATGCACGTCGACGGCTTTCGATTCGACCTCGCCGCCGCGCTTGCGCGTGAGTTCCACGAGGTCGACCGCCTGTCGACTTTTTTCGATCTGATTCAGCAAGACCCGATCGTCAACCGAGTGAAGCTCATCGCCGAGCCCTGGGACATCGGCGAGGGTGGATACCAGGTCGGCAACTTTCCTGCCCTGTGGTCGGAGTGGAATGGCCGCTTCCGCGACACGGTGCGGGATTTCTGGCGCGGCGAGCCTTCGACCGTCGGTGAGCTGGCGTTTCGCCTGACCGGCAGCTCCGACCTCTACCAGAACGACACGCGGCGTCCGGCCGCGAGCATCAACTTCGTCACCGCGCACGACGGCTTCCCCCTGCGCGACCTCGTCTCCTACAACGAGAAGCACAACGAGGCGAACGGCGAGGGCAACGCGGACGGCGAGTCGTACAACCGCTCATGGAACTGTGGCGTGGAAGGCGACACGGACGATCCGGCCGTGCTCAAGCGGCGGGCCAAGCAGCAGCGAAACTTGCTGGCGACGCTCTTCCTCGCCCAGGGCGTGCCGATGCTGACGATGGGCGACGAGCTCGGGCGTACGCAAAGGGGCAACAACAATGCCTACTGCCAGGACAACGACATCTCGTGGGTCAACTGGGGCGAGATCGACCAGGCCCTGCTCGAGTACGCGCGGGGGCTGATTTCCCTCCGGCGCCAGCACTCCGTGTTCCGGCGCCGGCGGTGGTTCCAGGGTCGGCCGATCCGCGGGGCGATGGACATCGTGTGGTTCAAGCCCGATGGCAAGCCGATGACGGATCAGGACTGGGAGTCGCGCCACGCGCGATCGCTGGGCGTCTTCCTCAACGGCAAGGCGATCCCGGGTCGCGACGAGCACGGCCGGCCGTTTCTCGACGACTCTTTCCTTCTTCTGTTCAACGGGCATTCGCGTGCGGTTTACTGGGCGATCCCAGGCGACCTCGGCGGGCCGTGGCGCCTCGTCCTCGACACCGATCGGCCGCAGCCTGAGGTCGATCCGCAAGAGCTTTCCGGACGAGTGCTGACACGAGCACGATCGGTCGCGGTATTCCAGGCACCCTGACTTGACCGCGGCCTGAAACTCGGCAGCCGGCTCAGTCGATCGGCTGCATATCGACCGGCCTGTCGAAGATGACGACGCTCCGACCTGACACAGTGCGGCGGTGCGTGTACCTGTCGTTGCGTTCGCAAGACTGGTTCACCTACTCGACTCAGGCGTTACCGAATCAAGGCAATCCCGACTCATATTTGAGGAGAGTTGACAATAAGCAGTCTCACCTGGCGGGTGATTGGGATCGTATGCGGCCTCCTCGGTGTTGGCTGCATCTACCTCGGGTCCACCAGCCACAACGTCCTGCTTGAACTGTTGGCTGTCGTGTTGTTCGTTGTGGCCGCTGTGGCAATGGTCATGTTGAGGCGCACTAACAGCAGGACGACGTGACACTCGGTTAGAACGTGAGCTGGCCGGGCTAGCCGCTGCGGTCGCGGTGCGGCACAGACGTAGGCTGAGAGAGGCCCTTCGTTTCGGTGGTGGGCCGTAGTTTCCATAACGCGAACCAGCCTGTCGTCTTCGGTATGACGATCAGCCTCGACGTGCCCGATGGTCCAAGACAGTGACCAAGAGCGAAGGGAGCGCCCTAGGGCGCTCCCTCCTCAGTCAGTCGTCGAAGAAGACGCCGTTGCGCTCGCGTCCGATCACGGACCGCACGTTGTGCGTGGTGCTCGCCGGGTCCGACGCGAAGTGGAAGCCGGGAGCATCCGCCGACCACTCGATCTGCACGGAAGCCAGGCGGAAGCGGCCGGTGAACCGGTGGGCCGGATCGGTCACGTTCATCGGATCCGCGATCGCGTTCCAGCGCATAGCGAAAGTCACGCTCGCCGGATCGCTTGGACCGTCGAGCAGCGCGTTGTGCAGGTTGTGGTAGTCCTCCTCGTCGAGGTCGTCGGCCGCCAGGGTCGCGGTGCCGTGCTCGAGGTTGAATGTCACGGCGTCCCCAGCAATCGGTTGCGTCCAGAACAACCTGGTGTTGTCACGGATGCCTGGGTTGAAGTCATGGACCTGGTTGGTGCCAACGGCACCATTGAACAGGTCCATTCAGATGAAGGCGAAGGTCCCGTGGTGGGTCTGCCCGTCCTCACCGACGTACAGGCCGTCCATAAACCCATTGTCCACCTGGAAGTTCAGCCGGCTCGTCGCGCCGGTGGCTTCATCGGTCGCGGTGCCCGCACCCGTGACTCGGCAGATTCCGACCATTCCGTTGAAGTCGGTGATCTGCGAGGGTTCGTTGATCGGGCCAGGACCAAGCACGGGAACCGGTGGGAAATGGTGGATCGGGATACCGAAAGGCGCTACGCCACCCGAGATCGGCTCGGGGAAAACGGTGGCCACTCCGTCGAAGTCGGCCCTGGCCAGCTGCGGCAGCCACGCCCCTGCGGTGGCGGCGGCGCCGCCGGCCAGCGCGGCAGAGCCCAGAAAGCCCCGACGCGTGATGGCGCGCATCCAGAAATGAGCGTGGCCGAGATGGCTGCGGTTTACGTCCATTGGCACCTCCTGCCGGAGAACCGGCGAGCGCGAGCGGACAGCCCGGCGCCGGTATAACACCGGCAGGAGGCGGCCGTCAATAGGCGCTCGGGTGCCGGTGCGGCGCTCCGAAGCTCGAGTGCTTTTTAGTACGCCGCCTTCTAGCGACCACCATCGGCGAGGCAGCGTTCGGATATCAGTTGTGACGCCGTCCCTAGTGCTCCAGAACTTCTGATAATCGACCCTTCTCGAGGAGAGCTAGTCGAGGCCCAGTACGCCGATTTCGCCCATCCATACGGAAAGCCGGCCTGGCGCCGGGCCGAGATCTGAGCGTGAGACCAGAACGTTGTGGTCGTTTCGAGACTAGACACCAATGAGGTGGTGGCTGGGCAGGAAGGATTCGATTCAACCTTCTGATCCAGAGCAATCAGCTATGCCGCCGATCCCGGTTTCGAATTACGTTGTCGCGTCTGATGTGCGAATGGCGTGGTGGCTCCGCGTCTGAGCTCCGGACGCAAATCTGGCGTGAAACCGGCGCTAGTTGGGGAGTTTCACACCGGCGCTGGCAGTGCCCAGCTGTAAGCCCGATTGTCAGGTTCTGAGGCCAACCGCAGGGTGAAGCATGCCGTCTGACAGGTCGACGCCCAGGACGTCGGCGGATGGGGCAGCCCGTCGGATCAGCGGGAACAGCGCGCCCGCGCCTGAGCCAACGTCTATGACTTCCCGGGCCTTGGAAAGATGACGATTTTCCGATCAGTCGCTCGCCGACCGAGCGTCGACTGAGCTGCACGTCATGGTCCCAGCCGTAAATGACGACGCCGAAACGCTTCCCGGCCTGCTCGCGTCCTCTAGTTCCGCGGGGCGCCAGGAGTCGGAAGACTTCACCCCTCTGCACGAAGAGATTCCCTCAAACGTGCCACGCGAGCCTTCTCTGCACGGTCCTCGCGACCAAGGCTCAGCCGTTTCGCGTCTGCAACGAGGTCACCTCGCCGCCCTCGCCTACCAGCTCGACAATCGCTTCTCGGACGGCGTCGGATTGGCTTGGCTCGCTCGCTAGGAAAGCACCGAGAAGGCGTAGGCGTCGACCGAAGCATCACCACGCGCAATCGTCGTTACGGCAGGCTGACACGTATCTGATGTGCACAGGTGGACCAGGTCGATCTCATTTATCCCGTTCGGACGCCTTGCCACAACCGCGATCGCACCACCGAGCAGTAGCCCAGGAGATTGGGGCGCGGCCATGTAGTAGATATCCGCGGTTTCATCCAGGCCGGACTGTAGCGTCGACTGTCCTCCGGAGAAGTAGTACAGGCTCTTAGGGGCTGGCTGCTGGTGGGGGGTTCTACAGTCGGAGGCTGTGTAAAGCACGCTGCCGTCATCCGCTACATCTACGATCCTGAAATCCTTCTTCGGTTGAGATACAAATGGGTTCAGAGACCCTGGTCGCACTCCAGATGCAATCGAGGGCTGGTCGGTGCGAATCAAGAAGAGGCTGTCGGAGCAATACGCGGTGTCGGCGGCATAGAAGTTTTCGGAACCGCCCAGATAGGTGCCACGCCTTGAGACTGCGGTCACAACCGCCTTGGTAGTGATCGTCGTCATGGTCAGGGTCTTGGGATCCATGATCGATGCAGTGGCATTGGCGCACGATGGCCAACAGGAGGCGAAGAAGATCCCTCGCGGTGTCCAGGCAATCGGGCGGGCGTGGAGTTGGTCAATTGAACCCACCGCCATTACGGCACCCGTCGGCAGATCCAGAATCAGATAGCTCTGGTCTACGGTCCATTGGCAGACAAGTAGTTTGGTCGGATCTGGGCCTCTCAGAGTGCAGATCGTGGTGCCAGGCCCCAGGTCGTACACCCTGAATGCTCCTGTCCTGAGGTCCACCGTTGCCGGCTGCGGGCCGTTCTGCTGAGTCGCCAGTCCCGGTCGGGGAACCGCAAGGACCGCGTAGCCATTTGTAGAGGCCGCGAGTTGACCCGACGTGCTCTGTGAAACTGTCCGGTCTGTAATCACTCCGTTCGCCACTTTCGCTTCGTGGATCGCTCCGAAAGTGGTCCCAGGGAGTACGGGACCGAGTACCGGCTGGTAAAGGATCGCAATCGTCGAGCCGATCGGGCTTGGACTCGCGACTGGTGTTAAACGTGCGCTTGAGCTCGGACTCAAGCCCGCGGTGCCCGTGGGACCGCAGCTCGCCAGCACGACCATAACCACTACCGCCCACCAGATCCTCTGCATCTGCCCGAGAGGCTAACGTCCGGTTGCAGCGCGCAGATACGGTTAAGGGCGAGGTGGCTGGGGAGGAAGGATTCGAACCTTCAACCTTCTGATCCAGAGTCAGCTGCGCTACCGTTGCGCCACTCCCCAAGTCCCGATCAGGAGCCGGGCCGGGCGAATCATTCTAAGGACG
>VBDS01000176.1 GCA_005889085.1 Chloroflexota bacterium
GGTTTCAGCCGCCGCCGGAGCTGATCGAGAACCACTACGACTTCCTGCAGGGACGCCCATTCTTTCCGTGGCTCGTCGATTTCATGTCCGCCCTTCCAGTGATGGTCGGCCGCGTCACCGCCTCCACCGAGGCCCTGCGGCAGATGCGTCACGACCTCGGCGAAACACAGATCGCAAAGGCCCGGCCCGGGTCGCTCCGTGAGCGCTACGGGATCTTCGGCGGGCTCAACTGCCTCCACCTTTCAGACGCGCCGGACACAGGCTCCGCGGAGGTGAGGCGGTGGTCAGACTTCGTGCAGCTCGACGAGGTGAAGGTTCATCTCGACGATTCGACGGAAAAGCCCGACCACACCTATCACCTCCGTTCGCTCGCGACGCAGATCAACGACTCGATCCACGTCGATCTCGCATCCCAGATGTTCCGCGAGCTGATCACTGAGGAGTGCGATCTCGACGGCAAGAAGCTCGATGCTCTATGGCGAATCACGCTGGGGGCGCTTTCTTAGCCTCTTGCTCCGGCGTCACCCCGTGAATCCTCACGGGCTTGGTGAAGAGCTCAGAGTTGGGGACGACGATCACGTCACCCTCTTCACTCTTCAAAAGGGTCACCCGCAACCTGATCTCCGTGATGACGCCGGTGCTACCGTCGAAGCTGATGCGTTCGCCAACACGAACGTGGTGTTCGAGCAAAACGTAATAGCCCGACACGTAATCCCTTAGCAGGTCCTGCACGCCAAGCGCCGCCACGACCGTGGCCAACAGAAGGCCGAAGAGCGTGATGTTGGCGCTCTGCACGGCGAAACCAAGCGCCGCGAAGAGGCCGAGCAAAATGACAATTGCCGTGGCCGCGCGACGACCGAGAACGACCATGTCGGACCGGACCTGCCGCCTGCGCAGCTGCTCGCCAACAAGGTGCGCGACAAAGCGCGCGACAAAGATGAAGCCGACCAAAACGGCAAGGCCGACCAGGATGAAGATCAGGTCTCGGACCGGCCCACCGGACGTGATGTCGTGGCCGATGTCGTAGCCGCCTCGAGTGGCGGCGAGGATCATTCTTCGGTCTCGGCTGCTTCCTCGGCGGCCGGAGCCTCGCCCTCGGCACCGGCCTCGCCCTCGGCAGGTACCGCGGCTTCCGCGGCCGGAACTTCCTCTTCGACCTTGAGCTCGCGCTTGTGGACGATCTTGACGACCAGCTCCTCGGGGTCGTCGAGCACTGTCACGCCCTTGGGGACGGTGATGTCGGCGACGCGGAGCTCAGCCTCGATCTCCTCCAGGGCCGTGATGTCGACCTCAAACGACTCAGGGATATCGGAAGGCAGACACTCGACCCGGATCGAGTGCATCGGCTGAAGGATGTCAGCGTCGCCCTGCTTCACGGGACCCGACTCGCCCACGAGATGCACCGGGACCTCGACCTCGATCTTCTCCTCCAGGTTGACCTGGTAGAAGTCGACGTGAATCGGTCCGAGCCGTCGCGGATGGGTCTGGATCTCGCGGACGAGCACCTTCCCCATCCGGCCGTCGATTGCCAGGTCGACGAGGTGAGTACGCCCGGACTTGATGAAGACCTTCTGAAACTCGAGCCGGTCGAGGGTGATCGGCGTCGGCTCGGTGTTGTGCCCGTAGACGATGGCCGGCAGCTTGCCCTCGCGCAGCAGACGGCGCGAGCGCTTGCCGAGAGGTTCGCGGGGAAGGCCTTTTAGCTGCATAGGGGCGCCTCTGGTTGGAGAGGCCCGAATATGATACGGCAACCTTGCAGAACCAACCGCCTCCGCCATTCCAGGGTGGGGCGCCGCTGCCGCCTGGAGGTGGTCCGGTGGCGATGCCGGGACACCTCGCCGAGCCCGGTTTGCGGCTGGTCGGCGGGCTGATCGACCTCGTACTCCTCGCCATCCTGGTCGGCCTGGTGGAAGGAGTAACACGCGGCAGCCACGCCGCCGCCGGCGCCATCGACCTTGCCGTCGCTCTCGCGTACTTCGGCTACATGTGGAGCTCGCGCGGCCAGACGATTGGCATGATGGTCTTCAACTTCCACGTGCGCGACCGGCTGACGGGGCAGCGGCCAAGCGTCGGGATGGCCGTGCTGCGCGGCCTTGTCTGGTGGCTGGAGGTCGCATTCTGCTGCGTGGGGGCGATCGGCTGGCTCTGGATGTTCTGGGACCCGCAGAAGCAGGCCCTACACGACAAAGTCGCAGGAACGATAGTCACAGCGGGTTAGAAGGGGTCCTCCCCATTGATGGGGAGGTGGCGCGCAGCGCCGGAGGGGCTGCGTCGGAATCCGCAGCCGCCCCTGGGGGACCTACCCCGAGGGGGTCGGGATCGCGTTCAGGATGCTCGGCGAGACGAAGCCGAACACGAATATCGCGACGACCAGCATGATCCCGATCGCGGCCGCCGTCGCGCCGGTGACGATGCCGGCCAGCGCCTTGCTGCCGCCACCCAGCGTGCCCTGACTGGCCGCGACCCGGTTCCTGGCCATGAAGCCGAGCACCACGGCCACGATGCCAAGCGGGATCACCACCAGCTCGCCGAGTCCGCAGCAGCAAGCAAGCGGCAGCGCGCAGATGGAGATGATGCCCAGCACCATCGCGGGCACAGCCCCAGACGCATCCGGAACGCGGTAAGGCGGCGCGTACGGGTACGGCTGCCCTGAGCCGGGCTGGTACTGCTGCGGCGGGGGCGGTGGGCTGCCCGGCGGCGGAAGGTTCCCGCCGGGCGGCTCACTCATCCGAGGGAAACCGTTTACGCAGCCAGTCGACGATTTCCTGGAGCGGCGTGCCCGGTGTGAAGATCTCCTCGACCCCTCGCTTCTTCAGCGCCGCGATGTCGTCGTCGGGGATGATTCCGCCGCCGAACACGACGATATCGGTCGCCTTCCGCCGTTTCAGCTCTTCCACGACCGCGGGGAAGAGCGTCATGTGGGCCCCCGAATGGATCGAGAGCCCGATCACCTGTGCGTCTTCCTGCAGCGCCGCGTCGACCACCATCTCAGGCGTCTGGCGAAGGCCGGTGTAGATCACCTCGTAACCCGCGTCGCGCAGCGCGCGCGCCACGACCTTGACGCCCCGATCGTGTCCATCGAGCCCAACCTTGGCGACGACGATGCGGACAGGCCTCACCGCCGTCGGCATCACACCACCGCCGTTTCGGTGTAGGTGCCGAACACCTCGATCATCGCGTGCATGATCTCGCCTTCTGTTGCATAGGCGCGAACCGCGTCCAGGATGTAGGGCATCAGGTTGTCCGTGCCCGCAGCCGCCCGGCGCAAGCTGTTGAGGGCGTTGGTGCATTTCGCCTGGTCGCGCTTTGCGCGCACGTCGCGCACGCGCGCCGCCTGCTGGCTCTCCAGCGCAGGGTCGATGCGAAGGATGTCGATCGGCGGCTCGTCGTCGACGGTGAACTCGTTCACGCCAACCACGAGGCGCCGCTTCTGCTCCAGCTCCTGCTGGTAGCGGAAGGCCGCATCGGCGATCTCCTTCTGGAAAAAGCCGGCTTCAATGGCCGGGATCACGCCGCCGATCTCATCGATACGCTTGAAGTAGGCCTCGGCCTGGCGCTCCATCTCGTCGGTCAGGGCTTCGATGAAGTAGCTGCCCCCGAGCGGGTCGATCGTGTTGGCGACGCCAGTCTCGTAGGCAAGCAACTGCTGCGTGCGCAACGCGAGGCGTGCCGCCTTGTCGGTCGGCAGCGCCAGGACCTCGTCCATCGCGTTCGTGTGCAGCGATTGCGTCCCGCCGAGCACCGCGGCCAGCGCTTCGATCGCGGTGCGCGCGATATTGAGTTCAGGCTGCTGGGCAGTCAACGAGACGCCGGCGGTCTGAGTGTGGAAGCGCAGCTTCCATGACCTTTCCTGCTGCGCGCCGTAGCGCTCTCGCATCCACCGCGCCCAGATCCGCCGTGCGGCGCGAAACTTGGCGATCTCCTCGAAGAAGTCGATATGCGCGTCGAAGAAGAACGACAGTCGCGAAGCGAAGTCGTCGATGTGCATGCCTCGCTCGAGGCACGCGTCGACGTAAGCCATTCCGTCTGCCAATGTGAACGCCAGCTCTTGCGCGGCCGTCGAACCCGCCTCGCGGATGTGGTAGCCGGAGATCGAGATCGTGTTCCACTTCGGCACTTCCTGGGCGCAGTACTCGATGGAATCGACGACGAGCCGCATCGAAGGCGCCGGTGGAAAGATGAATTCCTTCTGCGCGATGAACTC
>VBDS01000177.1 GCA_005889085.1 Chloroflexota bacterium
AGGCGCTGCAGTCAGGGCGCATCCGAGCTGCGCTCGATGTGACCGACCCCGAGCCGCTGCCGGACGGCCATCCCCTGTGGCACGCCCCGAACGTTCTCATCACCCCGCACATCGCGGGCTCGACAGCGCGGTGGCTCACACGCGGTTATCGCTTCGCGGGCGAGCAGATCCGCCGCTACGCCGCGGGCGAGCCGCTTCTGGGCGTGGAGACGTAGCCTGGAATATCGCGCCGCGCTCTAGGCTTGCTGATTACGTGAACCGGTCTTCGCACGAGATCCTGGGAAGCGCGCGCACCATCGCGGTGGTCGGCGCCTCGCGTGACCCGTCCAAGGCAGGTGGCTCGGTCCCCGAAGGCTTGCAGAAGCGCGGATTCCGCATCATCCCGATCAATCCCTACGCCGAGACTCTTTTCGGCGAGCGTGTGTACCGCTCGCTGCTCGAGGTGCCGGAGCAGATCGACCTGGTCGACGTTTTCCGACCCGCGGCCGACGCGCCCGAGATCGCGCGCCAGGCGGTGTCGGTTGGCGCCAAAGCGCTGTGGCTCCAGGAGGACATTCGGTCCGAGGAAGCCCGGCGCATCGCGGAATCTGCCGGCCTCGAATACGTCGAAGACGAGTGCACCGCCGTGATCGCATCGCTCTATCGACTGCGAACGTCAGCCGCCTAGAACGTCGGCGAGAGACCTCGGCGAGAGATTCGGTGGCCAGGCGGCCCAGATGCTAGGCGCGGCCGAGCATCGCAGCGAACGCATCTCGCATGCGTGAGCGAGAAGCGGAGGCCGCAACGACGCAGATGGGCTGCATGGGCGCCGAAGATCCGCCGAGGGGCTCTTGCCGGCGTTCCAGCAGTTAGAGTCGTCGCGTGGCGCCTCGCCGACCACGCCATCTTCGGGACCGCAGCATCGAGTCCGAGCTCAAGTTTCGGGTTGCCGGACCGCGCGACCACGCGACCCTTCGCGCGGTGCTGCGCAAGCGCGAAGCGAAGCTCGTCGGGCGCTACAAGGAAGAGAACTTCCGCTTCAACGGCCCGGGTAAGTCGACGCGCAACACAACCCTGCGCCTTCGCGTTCTGAACGGCGGTCCACGCGGCGTACTGACGGCAAAGGGACCGGCGACATTCGAAGGCGGGGTCAAGATCCGGGAGGAGACCGAGGTCGAGCTTGCCGACGTCCACGCGACGCTCGACCTGCTCCAACAGCTCGGCTTTCGCGTCGGTTGGACCTATCCAAAGATGCGGACGATGTACATGCTCGACGGGATCGCGGTTACGCTCGACGTGCTGGAGTTCGGTTGGTTCGTCGAGCTCGAGGGCCCGGCCACCGCGCTGCCCGAGATGTCGCGCAGCCTGGGCCTCGACCCCGCCAACGCGCTGCGAGACAGCTACTCGGTGATGGCGCGCAAGCACTTGAAAGCGAAGCGCCCGACCAAATCGCCGCCGACCCCGGTCACCCTACCCGACAAGGTCGCGGCGCAGGCGTAAGGCTTGACACGCACCGTTGGATACAACGAGGCGGAATTCGAGCGCCCGATACACGCCGCTGGATACACCGAGGCGAAATCCAGTTCTGGCGTTTACTCGGACCGCGGCGGTGCTGTCTTGGCTCCGTCGGTGCGTGTCGGGCCCACCCAGACCGTCTGGATGTTGGTGAACTCCTTGATCCCGTACTCCGACAGCTCGCGTCCGTAGCCCGACCGCTTGACGCCGCCGAAAGGCAGCCTTGCGTCCGACGCGACCATGCCGTTGATGAATACCGCGCCCGCCTCGACGCGCTCCGCAAGCTGCTTCGCGCGCTCGACGTCGGACGTCCAGATGTTGGAGCCGAGGCCGAAGTCGGTGTCGTTGGCGACCCGCAGCGCGTCTTCGGCATCCTTGACGCGGATGACAGCGGCCACAGGTCCGAACGTCTCCTCGTCGTAGGCGGGCATGCCGGGTCTCACGTTGGCCAGCACCGTCGGCTCGAAGTAGTAACCGTCACCGGGCATCTTCTTCCCGCCCGTCAACACCCGCGCGCCAAGCCGGAGCGATTCGCCGACCTGTCGCTCGAGCTCGTCGACGAGGTCCTGGCGCGCCAGCGGGCCGACCTGGTTCGCCCGGTCCATCGGGTTGCCGACCTTGAGCGCCGCCACGGCGTTCGTGAAGCGCAGCTCGAACTCGTCGGCCACCGGCTCCTCGACGATGAAGCGCTTGGCGGCAATGCAGCTCTGGCCGTTGTTCTGGTTACGAGCGCGGCAGGCGACGGTGGCCGCCTGGTTCAGGTCGGCGTCGGCCAGGACGATGAACGGATCGGAGCCGCCGAGCTCGAGCACGGTCTTTTTCAGCGCCCGGCCCGCCGCCTCCGCCACGAGCGACCCCGCCTTCTCCGAGCCGGTCAGCGTCACGCCGGCGACTCGATGGTCGGAGATGATGCGCTCCACCGCGGCCGAGCCGATCATCAGCGTCTGGAACACGCCCTCGGGCACTCCTGCTTCGCGGAAGACCTCCTCGATCGCCAGCGCCGACTGCGGCACATTCGACGAGTGCTTGAGCAGCATCACGTTGCCGGCCGTCAGCGCAGGCAAGCCTGCGCGGAACGCTTGCCAGAACGGGAAGTTCCACGGCATGACCGCCAGGATCACGCCCAGCGGCTGGAACCGGACATAGCTTTCGGTGGCGGCGCTCTCGACGGGCTCGTCGGCGAGCAGCCGCTCCCCGTTCTCGGCAAACCAGTTGGCCGTCCACGCGCACTTTTCGATCTCGGCTTCGGCCTCGACGATCGGCTTGCCCATCTCCGTGGTGAGCAGCGCGGCGTAGCGCGACCTGTCCGCCCGCAGGACGCCTGCGACCGTGCGCATGAGGGTGGTCCGCATGCCGAGCCCGGCGTCGCGCCAGGGGTGCCGGGCGGTCCAGGCGCGGCCCAGGGCTGCGTCGAGCGCCGCCTCCTCCGCCTCGGGAAACGACGCCAGCTCCCGGCCTGTGGCCGGGTCGATGGATCTCAGCACCCCTTCGAATCATGGCACGATTGCAATGTGGCTCGAGCACCGGTGAAGCGGCGCGCCGAACGTTCGCCTGCCGCTCCTTCACGGACGCCTTCCCCGACCGTCGACGGCCGCAAGCGGGTGGTCATCGAGGCGGTGATGCCCGAGATCGACGGCGGCCGCTTCCCGGCCAAGCGAGCTGTCGGCGAGACGGTGACCGTCGAGGCCGACATCTTCGCCGACGGCCACGACGCCCTCGCAGCGGTGCTGCGCTACCGGCACCTCCCTATTCATGGGGAGGTGGCGCAAAGCGCCGGAGGGGCAGCTTCGGCCGGCTGGACCGAGACTCCGATGGCCCCCCTGGTCAACGACCGCTGGCGCGGCGAGTTCCCGGTGACCGATATGGGCCGCTACCTCTTCACGCTGGAGGCCTGGGTCGACCACTTCGAGACCTGGAGCCGCCAGCTCGCCAAGCGAATCCAGGCGGGCCAGGATGTCAAGGTCGAGCTCGAGGTCGGCGCGAGGATCGTCGAGCAGGCGGCGGCCCGCGCCGACGGAAAGTCCAACGACGCCGCGCAGCTGCTGGCGCTTGCCAGGTCGCTTCGCGCCGGTCCAACACCGGCGGTGGATGGCGAGGCCGGAGCGATCATGCGCCGCTACGCGGATCGGACCTTCGCGACCGTCCACCCACGTGAGATCGAGGTGGTGGTCGAGCCGGTCAAGGCCCGCTTCAGCACCTGGTACGAGCTCTTCCCGCGCTCGACGGGGCTCAAGGGCGAGCACGGGACCTTCAAGGACGTGGAGCGCCTGCTGCCCGACATCGCGCGAATGGGCTTCGACGTCCTCTACCTCCCGCCCATCCACCCCATCGGCAAGAGCCACCGCAAGGGCGCGAACAACAAGCCCGGCTCGCCCGGCGAACCCGGCAGCCCCTGGGCGATCGGCTCAGCGGAGGGCGGCCACAAAGCGGTCCACCCCGACCTGGGAACGCTGGACGACTTCCGCCACCTGGTCACAACGGCGTCCAAACATGGCCTCGACGTTGCGCTAGACATCGCGTTCCAGTGCTCGCCGGATCATCCCTACACGCGCGAGCACCCCGAGTGGTTCAAGCACCGCCCCGACGGCTCGATCCAGTACGCCGAGAACCCACCCAAGAAGTACGAGGACATCTATCCGTTCGACTTCGAAAACGAGCACTGGCGCGAGCTGTGGCAGGAGCTGCTGTCGATCGTGCTGTTCTGGGTCGACCAGGGAGTGCGGATCCTGCGCGTCGACAACCCCCACACCAAACCGTTCCCGTTCTGGGACTGGCTAATCGGAGAGGTCAAACGCGACCACCCGGAGGTGATCCTCCTGGCAGAGGCCTTCACCAGGCCAAAGGTCATGTACCGGCTCGCCAAGGGAGGCTTCAGCCAGTCGTACACCTACTTCTCCTGGCGCAACACCGCCTATGAGCTGTACACGTACTTCACTGAGCTGGCGCAGCCTCCGATCCGCGAGTTCTTCCGGCCGAACTTGTGGCCCAACACCCC
>VBDS01000047.1 GCA_005889085.1 Chloroflexota bacterium
GACACTTGTGAGCCAACAACAAGAGAATGCAAATGGCCGCAGAGGCCGTGAGTAAGACCTGCCGCCGGCGCACTCTCGCCCCGGGTCACGGGAAGAAGGCTGCAGGATTGAGTCTGAGAGGTAAGACGCGTATGCATCTTCGGGTAAGCATCCGGGCGTTAGCGCTCGCCGCTGCGGGGTTTTTCGTGGTGAGTGCTTGTGGCCCAAACAACAGCACTCCGAGCGCGAACCTCGCGCCGGCAGACAAACAGGTCCTCAACGTCAACGACGGCACAGAGCCGAACAGCTACGACCCGACCCAGCAGACGTACACGTACGAGGCGGGCGTTGGCCGCGAAACGTTCGAGGCTCTGCTCAAGCCCAACCCCGCAGGCACCGACGTGTCGCCGGCGGCGGCGGAGAAGTTCGACGTCTCGTCAGACGGCCTGACCTACACGTTCCACCTGCGCTCAGGCGCGAAGTGGAGCGACGGCAAAGCAGTGACGGCCAGCGACTGGGTCTACGGCTACCAGCACTTCCTTAACCCTGCGCTGGCGGCCGGCTACGTCGACCCGTTCTTCGACACGACAATCAAGGGCGCCGACGGCTACTCGAACGTCGACGTTTCCAGCGCGAGCGCGATCGACACCTTCATTCAAGGGCTAGGCCTTTCAGCGCCTGACGCCAACACGTTCGTGATCAAGCTCCAGCACCCGGCGGCGTTCTTCAAGTGGGTCGTGACCCTGTGGGTCGCGGTGCCCATCCGCAAGGACGTCGTCGAGCAGGCAGCGGGCGGCACGTTCACGTCCAACGACACGACCAAGCCGCTGAAGTGGGCGCAGAGCGCGAACACGATCATCGGCAACGGCCCGTACAAGATCTCGGAAATCGTTTCCAAGGACCACGTTACGTTGGTCCCGAACACAAGCTACTGGGCGGGCGCACCGCACATCCAGAAGATCGTCGAGAACTTCATCGAGGACGCCAACACGGCGTTCGCGAAGTATCAGACAGGCGACCTCGACATGATGACCGTGCCTCTGGCGGACGTGGACGTCGTGCGCAACGACCCCGTGCTCAGCAAGCAGGCGAAGGTCTACCCCAAGCTCACCACGTTCTGGATGACGTTCAACGCGCAGAAGACGCCGTTCGACAACCCAGACGTCCGCATGGCGTTCGCCAAGTCGATCGACAGGGACAAGCTGAACAAGCAGGTCCAGCACGACATTCAGCAGTCGATCATGAGCTTCATCCCGAAGGGCATGGCCGGCTACGACACGTCGGACAAGGCGCAGAGCTATGACCCGACCGCAGCCAAGGCGCTCCTCCAGAAGGCGGGCGTGACGGCCGCGCAGCTGAACAAGTTCACCCTCCTGACCCGCAACACGACACGCAACAAGACGCTCAACCAGTTCATCGTCGACCAGTGGAACACCAACCTCGGCCTGAATCTCCAGCTCGAGGTGATCGACAGCAAGACGGTGACCAGCCGCGTTCGCAAGGGCCAATTCGACATCTACGGCCCGGACGGCTGGGGCGCCGACTACCCGGACCAGCAGGACTGGTTCGACATCTACTTCAAGAACTCGTGCCACAGCCTCAACTGGGGCTGCTACACCCTTCCTGGTTACGACGCGCTGGTCACGAAGGCTGACAGCGAGCTCGACCAGAACGCCCGCAACAAGGACTACGCAACGGCCCAGAAGATGCTGATCGACCAGGCCGCGGATGCGTTCCTCTTCCAGGACTACGAGTACAACCTGATCAAGCCGTACGTCGGGAACCTTACGATCACAGCTGGTGACGACCAGAGCCTGCCAGGCAACTTCTACTGGCACGACGCGTACATCACAGTTCACTAAGGAGCTGATTTGGCCGTAACAGCGGGGCGCCCCAAGCGGGGCGCCCTGCTCCCCTCCCGATTGACCGACGCGACTAACAGCCGCATCGGGAGTCTCGTCCTTTATGTGATCCGGCGGCTGCTGTGGATGATCCCCGTCGTCTTCTTCGTCATCGTCATCACGTTCATCCTCATGCACAGCGCGGCAGGCAGTCCGTGGGACAAGAGCGGGGGCCGCCAGCTGTCCCAGGTGATCGTCGACAACCTCAACAAGAAGTACGGGCTGGACAAGCCAGTCTTCCAGCAGTTCCTCCTCTACATCTGGAACGTTCTGCATTTCGACTTCGGGCTCTCGTACCAGTACCAGGGCAAGAGCGTGGTTGAGCTGATCGGTGGCGGCTGGCCGTATACCGCGACCATCGGGGTGCTCGCGTTCGCTCTGATCGTGCCGATCGGCGTCGGCCTCGGCGTCCTCGCCGCCCTACGACAGAACACCAGGGTCGACTATGCGACCGTCGGCTTTGCGACTTTCTCGGCGTCGTTCCCGAACTTCGTGATCGGGTCTCTGATGATCGTCTTCTTCTCAGTGCTGCTTTACAAGTGGACTGGAGGGCAATTCTTCCTGCCCGCGGGTGGCTGGGGCCTCGACGATCACCTCATCATGCCCTCCGTCACGCTGGCACTGCTGCCAATCGCCTACACGGCCAGGCTCACCCGCGCGAGTACGCTCGAGACCATCAGGCAGGACTACATCCGGACCGCGTGGGCGAAGGGGCTGTCTGAGCGCCTGGTCGTCATCCGCCATGTGCTCAAGAATTCGCTGATCCCCGTCGTGACGACGCTCGGCCCCACGTTCGCCTTCCTGGTCACGGGGTCGGTCATCGTCGAGACGGTGTTCAGCATCCCGGGCATCGGCCGGGCGTTCGTCGTGGCCGTGACCTCGCGGGATTACCCGATGATCCTGGGCACGACCGTCCTGTTCTCGGTCATCATCGCGGCCGCGAACCTGGTCGTCGACGTGCTCTACGTTTTCATCGATCCACGGGTCAGGCTGACCTAGATGGCTCTCCCGGTCGCCGCCGTCGAGGGTGCGCCGATCGACTGGGAGGTCCCCGAGCAGCAGGTCGGGCTGTGGTCCGACGCATGGCAGCGGTTCCGCCGCAACCGGCTCGCGGTGCTGGGGCTCGGGATTGTCATCTTCCTGGTGGGGGTCGCTCTGATCTCACCCCTGCTCGTGCACTTCGGCATCATCCACGACCCCATAAAGCAGCAGGTCGAGAGCATAGAGACGCCGCCGGGCGTGAACGGCCACCTGTTCGGCACCGATATCCTCGGGCGGGACACCCTGAGCCGGCTCATGCTCGGCAGCCAGGTTTCACTCACGGTGGGCCTCCTGGTCCAGGGCATAATCTTTCCGATCGGCCTGGCGATCGGTCTCACCGCCGGGTACTTCGGCGGCCGGATCGACAACCTGCTGATGCGGTTCACCGACATCTGGTACGCGTTTCCCGACCTCCTCTTCGTCCTCGTGGTGGTCTCGGTTTGGAGCGTGAACGGCCCGTGGTTCGTGCAGCTGATCCCGATCTTCGGCGCGATCGCGCTCGTCAACTGGGTCGGCCTGGCGCGCCTCGTGCGCGGACAGGTGCTGTCCATCAAGGAGAAGGAGTACATCGAGGCCGCGAGGGCGTCGGGCTCGTCGCCGCTGAAGCTGATCCTGAAACACATGCTGCCGAACTCACTCGGTCCGATCATCGTCACCCTGACCTTCGGCATCCCCAATGCGATCTTCCTCGAGGCTGTGCTGAGCTTCCTCGGGGTCGGCATCCGGCCGCCCCAGCCCACGTGGGGGCAGATGGTCGCCGACGGCACAGAGGCTATTTACGCCAACCCGACGTCGGTCGTGTTTCCCGCCTTCGCGATCGGCTTCACGCTCCTGGCCTTCTCCTTCATCGGCGACGGGCTTCGCGACGCCCTAGACCCCCGCATGCGCCGCTAGCTCCTGTAGATTTCAGCAGGCAAATTGGCACAAACCCTGCTGGAGGTCGAAGACCTGCACACGCAGTTCTTCACGTCGCGTGGGGTGGTGCGGGCTGTTGACGGTGTCAGCTTCCACGTCGACGCGGGGGAGACCCTGGGCGTGGTCGGCGAGTCGGGCTGCGGCAAGACCATGACCGCGCTCTCCATCCTGCGGCTGCTCCCAGACCCGGGGAAGATCGTTTCGGGCCGGATCATGTTCCGGGGCAATGACGTAACGAAGATGACCGACGAGGAGATCCGCGACTTCCGCGGCAACGACGTGGCGATGATCTTCCAGGACCCGATGACCTCTCTGAACCCGGTGACGAAGATCGGAAAGCAGATCGAAGAGGCGATGACAGCCCACAACCGCTTCACCGAGACGCTGGCGCGGGGAAGGGTGATCGAGCTGCTGAAAAGGGTGCGGGTGCCTGCGGCGGAGTCTCGCGTCAAGGACTACCCTCACCAGTTTTCGGGCGGCATGCGGCAGCGGGCGATGATCGCCATGGGGCTTTCCAACGAGCCGTCGCTGCTGATCGCGGACGAGCCGACTACCGCGCTCGACGTCACCGTCCAGGCGCAGATCATCCAGCTCATGAAGCAGCTCAACCGCGAGCTCGGCACGGCCATGATGCTGATCACCCACAACATGGCGCTGGTGGCGAGCCTTTGCCAGCGTGTCGTGGTGATGTACGCCGGCAGGATCGTCGAAGAGGGTCCGGTCGATCAGATCTTCAAGAGCCCGCAGCATCCCTATACGTGGTCGCTGCTGCGTTCGGTGCCGCGCGTTGACGAGTCGCGAAAGGACCGGCTCGTCTCGATCAAGGGTCTGCCGCCGGACCTGTCACACCCGCCGCCTGGGTGCAAGTTCCACCCGCGGTGCCCGTTCGTGGTGGACCGCTGCAAGGTCGACCCAGAGCCGTCGCTCGACGAGGTTGCGCTCGGTCAGGTCGCGCGGTGCTGGGTGCTGATGCGGAACGTCAAACAGGAAGACGTCGAGGAGGCGAAGAAGAGCGCGCTCTCCAAGGAAGCCGCGGAGAAGCTGAAGGCGTCGACGGCCGAGGTGGGGGGCGATGCAGGCGGCTGAGCGGGCGCCCGCCAGGGTCGCGGCGACCGACCCGGTGCTGGTCCACATCAAGGGCGCATACAAGCACTTCCCGATCGGCGGGTTCGGTGGGCTCGCTGTGCGCGCCGTGGACGGAGTCGACCTGGAGATCAGGCGGGGCGAGACCCTGGGCCTGGTCGGCGAGTCGGGATGCGGAAAGTCGACTCTGGCGCGGCTGATTACGGCCCTGATGCCGGTGACCGCGGGCAGCATCATGTTCGACGGTCAGGACATCACGCGGCTTCGGGGGGGCGGGATGCGTCGAGTGCGACGGAAGATGCAGATGATCTTCCAGGACCCGTTCGCGTCGCTCGACCCGCGGATGACGGTTGGGGACATCCTTCAGGAGCCGCTGGACAATTTCCACGTCGGCTCGGTCCGAGAGCGGCGGCAGCGGGTGCAGGAGCTGCTCCGGCTGGTGGGCTTGAACCCGAATTTTACGAACCGCTACCCGCATGAGTTCTCCGGCGGGCAGAGACAGCGGATCGGGATCGCGCGCGCGTTGGCGGTCAACCCGTCGTTCATCGTGTGCGACGAAGCCGTGTCCGCCCTGGACGTGTCGATCGCGGCCCAGATCATCAACTTGCTGCAAGACCTGCAGCGGGAATTCCAGCTCACCTACCTGTTCATCGCGCACGACCTGGCGGTGGTGCGGCACCTCTCAGACCGGATCGCGGTGATGTACCTGGGCAAGGTGGTGGAGACGGCGGATCGCAACGACATCTACGACCACCCCCAGCATCCGTACACGAAGGCGCTGCTGTCCTCGATCCCGGTGCCAGATCCGGTCGTCGAGCGGGACCGGGCGCCGATCACGCTGAAGGGCGAGATCCCGTCGCCGGTCAACCCGCCGTCCGGATGCCGTTTCCATCCGCGCTGCCCGATCGCGCGCGTGCCGGGGGTGTGCTCGGAGGTCGAGCCGCCGCTCGAGCCGCATGGGGCGCAGGACCAGGTGGCGGCGTGCCATTTCGCCGGGCAGGCCTGAGGACGTCAGTCTTCGGGGGCCCTCCCTTCTTCTTGCCGGGCCCTCCCCCGCCGGCCGAACCGGGGGTGATCTTGGATTTTTCGAAAGACCGAGTCAACCCAGGTTGTTAAGAGGGGGACTTCACCTCGAGGATCCGGAAGCCCTTCTTCGACTTCAGTCGCGACACTTGGAAGCCCTGCTCCGCCAGCCACTTGGCGAGCGAGTCCGCGCCGAGGTTGCGCTGGACGACCAGGTAGGCGGCGCCGCCGGGCGCCAGGCGGGGAAGCCATTCGAGCAGGAGGGCATGCAGCGGGCCCTTGCCTACGCGCACCGGCGGGTTGGAGTAGATCGCATCGAAGCGAATGTCGTCCGGCACGTCTCCGGGCGCAGCGACCGAGATGTTGGCCGCCTGCGCCGTCTGCGCGTTGGCCCGGGTGAGCTCGAGGGCGCGCTCGTTGACGTCGATCGCCCAGACGCGGGCCTCGGGTGAGAGCCGGGCCAGCGTGATGGCGATCGGCCCGTAGCCGCAGCCCAGGTCGAGCAGATCCCCCGCCTGAGGTGGGGGCGGCGCCTCCTTGAGCAGGGTCATCGTCCCGAGATCGATCCCTCTCGAGCCGAATACACCTCTGTCGGCCTGCAGTTCGAGGTCCAGCCCCCCCAATCGCAGGTGGACTGGGCGCGGCCGCGAGGCGACCGCCGGCCTGGCTTCGAAGTAATGGGTTTTGGGTATACTCATCGCTTGTCGCCCAATCGGCTATTGCCGCGTGGGATCAAACCGCTATACGGAGAAACGTTTGCCAACCATCCAGCAGTTGGTCCGCCTTGGGCGTAAGGCGGCCAGAGCGAAGTCTAAGGCGCCCGCGCTGCGGGGCTCGCCGCAGAGGCGGGGCGTCTGCGTGCGCGTCTACACCCAGACCCCCAAGAAGCCGAACTCGGCCCTTCGCAAGGTGGCGCGAGTTCGCCTGACGACAGGGATCGAGGTCACCGCCTACATCCCGGGCATCGGCCACAACCTGCAGGAGCACTCGGTGGTGCTCATCCGGGGTGGCCGCGTCAAGGACCTGCCGGGCGTCCGCTACCACATCATCCGCGGCACGCTCGACACGGCCGGCACCAAGAACCGCAAGAAGGCTCGGAGCAAGTACGGGGCCAAGCGGGAAAAGGGCAAGGCGGCGGCCTGATGCCTCGCCGCAACCGTCCTGTCAAGCGTGTCGTCGCGCCCGACCCGGTATACCAGTCGGAAGCGATCGCCAAGTTCGTGAACGTCGTCATGAGCCGCGGCAAGCGCTCGACGGCCGAAAAGGTCGTCTACGACGCGCTGTCGCGCGCCTCGAGACAGGCCAAGAAAGAGCCGCTCGAGGTTTTCGACCAGGCTCTCCGGAATGCGACCCCGCTGCTGGAGGTCAAGCCTCGGCGGGTCGGCGGCGCCACCTACCAGGTGCCGGTCGAGATCAGGCCGGAGCGCCGGTTGGCGCTCGCCAGGCGCTGGCTCGTCCGTTTCGCGCGCCAGCGTGGCGGGAAGAGTATGAGCGAGAAGCTCGCCTTCGAAATTCTTGACGCTGCGCAGAACACCGGCGGTGCGGTGAAGCGCAAAGAGGAGACCCACCGGATGGCCGAAAGCAACAAAGCTTTCTCGCACTTCCGGTACTAAGAGAGATGAACGTGGCACTAAAGATGCAAGAGCGTCCCGTCGCCATCGACAAGGTCCGAAACATCGGGATCATGGCGCACATCGACGCAGGCAAGACGACGACGACCGAGCGGATCCTGTTCTACGCCGGGCGCATTCACAAGATGGGCGAGGTCCACGAAGGGGCCGCGACCATGGACTGGATGGTCCAGGAGAAGGAGCGCGGGATCACGATCACGTCTGCCGCGACGACGGCCAACTGGCGCGACTACGCGATCAACATCATAGACACACCCGGGCACGTGGACTTCACGGTTGAGGTCGAGCGGAGCCTGCGCGTCCTTGACGGCGCGGTCGCGGTGTTCGACGCCGTCGCCGGCGTTGAGCCCCAGTCCGAGACGGTCTGGCGCCAGGCCGACCGCTACGGCGTGCCGCGCATCGCTTTCATCAACAAGATGGACCGCATCGGGGCGGACTTCTACGGTTCGCTCCAGTCGATCCGCACCCGCCTTGGCGCCCGCGCGGTGCCGATCCAGCTGCCCATCGGGTCCGAGGCCTCCTTCGAGGGCTACGTCGACCTGCTCAGCAAGGAGGCGGTCGTCTACACGGACGACCTCGGGACGAAGAACACCGAGTCGCTGGTGATCCCGGCGGGCATGCAGGACCTGGTCAGCCAGTACCGCCACGACCTGATCGAGGCGGTGGCCGACTTCGACGACGCGATCATGCACAAGTACCTCGAGGAGCAGGACATCTCGGAGGAAGAGATCAAGGCCGGGCTTCGGCGCGGTACCGTGGCCGGCATCCTCGTGCCGGTCCTCTGCGGCGCGGCGCTGCGCAACCGCGGCGTGCAGCCCATCCTCGACGCGGTCGTCGACTACCTGCCATCCCCGGCGGATGTGCCGGCGGTGGAGGGCAAGGACCCGAAGAGCGGGGCGCTGCTCGTGCGTGAGCACGACGACGCTGAGCCGTTTTCAGCTCTCGCCTTCAAGATCCAGATGGACCCGCAGGGCGTCGGCAAGCTGACGTTCTTCCGCGTCTACTCAGGTCGCCTCAAGGCGGGCTCGTCCGTCATGAACGCGTCGACCGGAAAGCGCGAGCGCATCGGTCGGATCCTGCGCATGCATGCAATCAGGCGCGAGGACGTCGACGAAGTGTTCACCGGTGACATCGCAGCGGCCGTCGGGTTGAAGGTGACGACGACGGGCGACACGCTCTGTGACGAAGCGCATCCGATCCTGCTCGAGTCGATCACGTTCCCCGAGCCGGTGATCTCGGTCGCCATCGAGCCGAAGACGAAGGCCGACCAGGAAAAGCTCGGCATGGCGCTGCAGCGGCTGTCGGAAGAGGACCCGACCTTCAAGGTGCACACCGACGAGGAGACGGGCCAGACGATCATCGAGGGCATGGGCGAGCTCCACCTCGAGATCATCATCGACCGCCTGCTGCGCGAGTTCCGCGTCGACGCGAACCAGGGCAAGCCTCAGGTTGCGTACAAGGAGGCGATTCGCCGCGAGGCCAAGGGTATCGGGCGATTCGTCCGGCAGACCGGAGGCAAAGGCCAGTACGGCCACGCCGAGGTCGTGGTTCGCCCCGGAGAGCAGGGATCTGGATTCATCTTCGAAGACAAGGTCACGCAGGGCCGCATCCCGCGGGAGTACATACCCGCGGTCGAGAAGGGCATCCGCGAGGCCATTCAGACGGGCGTCGCTGCCGGCTATCCGGTGGTCGACATCACAGTCACGCTGGTCGATGGTTCGTACCACCCCGTTGACTCGAGCGAGATGGCGTTCCACGTCGCCGGTTCGATGGCGGTCAAGGACGGCATGCAGAAGGCCCAGCCGTACTTGCTCGAGCCGATCATGAAGGTCGATGTTGTGATGCCTGAGGAGTACCTCGGCGACGTCATGGGCGACCTCGCATCGCGGCGTGGGCATATCCTCGGAATGGAGGGCCGCGGCACGTCACAGAACGTGAAGGCGAACGTGCCGCTCGCCGAGATGTTCGGTTACGCCACCGAGCTTCGCTCGATGACCTCGGGGCGTGCGACGTATTCGATGGAGTTCAGTCATTACGCGGAGATGCCAGGAAACTTGGCGGAGGCAGTAGGTCGGAAAACAGCATCCCGATGAAAAGTAGACAGACGGGGTCCCCAAGAAATCGCAGATTTCTTGGGGTGTCGTAGCGAGGAGTTAGTAGGAGGAGACAGTGGCGAAGAAGAAGTTCGAGCGGACCAAGCCCCACCTCAACGTCGGGACCATCGGTCACATCGACCATGGCAAGACGACGCTGACGGCCGCCATCACCAAAGTTCTTTCAGAGAAGGGCCTGGCCGAATTCACACCGTTTGACAGGATCGACAAGGCTCCCGAGGAGAAGGCGAGGGGCATCACGATCTCGATAACCCATGTGGAGTACGAGACGGAGAAGCGCCACTACGCGCATGTGGACTGCCCGGGACACCAGGACTACATCAAGAACATGATTACCGGCGCCGCCCAGATGGACGGCGCGATCCTCGTCGTGGCCGCCAATGATGGTGCGATGCCGCAGACCCGCGAGCACATCATCCTCGCGCGCCAGGTCAACGTGCCGTTCCTCGTCGTCGCGCTCAACAAGTGCGACATGGTCGACGACAAGGAGTTCATCGAGCTCGTTGAGCTCGACCTCCGGGAGCTTCTCAACAAGTACGAGTACCCCGGCGACGATATCCCGATAGTTCGCATCTCAGCACTGAAGGCGCTCGAGGGCGACCCCGAGTGGACTCCGAAGATCTGGGAACTGATGAACGCCGTCGACACGTACATCCCGGAGCCGGAGCGGCCTGTCGACAAGCCGTTCCTGATGCCGATCGAGGACGTGTTCACGATCGAGGGTCGCGGCACCGTGACCACCGGTCGAGTCGAGCGCGGCAAGCTCAAGAAGAACGAGGAAATCGAGATCGTCGGCATCCATCCGAGCACGAAGACCGTCGTCACCGGCATTGAGATGTTCCACAAAGACATGGACGAGTGCCAGGCAGGCGACAACGTGGGCACGCTGCTCCGTGGCGTCAAGCGCGAAGACGTGGTGCGCGGCCAGGTGCTGGCGAAGCCCGGCACCATCACACCGCATACCCAGTTCAAGGCCCAGGTCTACGTCCTGACCAAGGAAGAAGGTGGGCGGCACACGCCCTTCCTCAGCGGCTACCGGCCGCAGTTCTACATGCGGACCACCGACGTGACGGGTGAGGTAAAGCTGCCCGAGGGCGTCGAGATGACCATGCCGGGCGACAACGTCGTGATGGACATTACCCTCGGCGAGCCGATTGGTATCGAGCCCGGGCTCCGGTTCGCCATCCGCGAAGGTGGCAAGACCGTCGGCGCCGGCGTGGTGACCGAGGTCATCAAGTAACCACAGATAGATAAGGAAAAGGAAAAGGCAAGGTAGTGGCGCAGAAGATTCGGATCCGGCTCAAAGCCTACGACCATCGGGTCCTTGATCAGGCGGCGGACAAGATCGTGGACACCGCCCGCCGGACGAACGCGCGCACTGCCGGCCCGATCCCGCTTCCGACCGAGATCTCAAAACTCACCGTGATCCGCAGCCCGTTCATCGACAAAGACTCGCGTGAGCAGTTCGAGATGCGTACTCACAAGCGCATCGTCGACATCCTCGACCCCAACCCGCGGGTCGTAGATGCGCTCATGCGCCTCAGCCTGCCCGCCGGCGTGAGCATCGAGATCAAGTCATGAAGGGATTGCTGGCGCGGAAGCTGGGCATGACACAGCTGTTCAACCCTGACGGGACGATAAGCGCCGTCACCGTGCTCGAGGCCGGTCCGTGCAAAGTGCTCGGCTTGAGGACCACCGAGAAGGACGGATACAGCGCCGTCCGCATCGCGTTCCAGCCGGCCAAAGAGGGCAAGCTAAACCAGCCGCTGCTTGGCGAGTTCAAGAAGGCGAACGTAGATCCGCATAGCCACATCATCGAGATCCGCAACTACGACGGCGTCCAGGCGGGCCAGGAATTGAAGGCCGAGATCTTCGCCGCCGGCGAGCTGGTCGACGTCACGGCGACCAGCAAGGGCAAGGGTTTTCAAGGACTGATCAAGCGACACAAGTTCAGCCGCGGCCCTGAGTCGCACGGCTCGATGAACGTCCGTCAGCCGGGCGCCATCGGCGCCACCGACGCGGCGCGCGTCTTCAAGGGTGTGCGCATGTCGGGCCAGATGGGCAACGTGCGGACGACGTCCCGCGCCTACAGGGTCGTGAGAGTCGACGCGGAACGAAACCTGCTCCTGGTCAGAGGGGGCGTACCCGGCGCGAAAGGCGCCCTCGTGCTCGTCCGCCAGTCGACCAAGAAGGTCAAGCCCAAGGGTCCGGCGGGCAAGCCCAACCCGAGGAAGGTCTAGTGGCAGAGAAAAAAGAACAGCAGCCAAAAGAGACCAACTCGCTGCAGGCTCCTTACTTCGACGCGCTCGGCGAGCGCAACGGTGAGGTGGAGCTGCCGGAAGCCATCTTCGCGGAGACGCCCAACGTGCCCGTCATGCACCAGGCTTACCTCCGCCAGCTCGCCAACGCGCGGCAGGGCACGGCCAGCACGAAAACGCGGGGAAACGTGAGCGGTGGTGGCGCCAAGCCGTACCGCCAGAAAGGTACGGGCCGAGCACGTCATGGCAGCACGAGGGAGCCGAGCATGAAGGGCGGCGGTACCGTCTTCGGGCCCAAGCCGCGCGACTACTCGCACCGCATGCCGAAGCAGATGCGCCGCCTCGCGCTGCGCAGCGCGCTCAGCCAGAAGGCGATCGACGGTCAGGTCAGGGTGATCGAGAGCTTTGTCTTCGACGAGCCCAAGACGAGCCAGGCCGCCGAGCTGATGGAGGCGATCGGCTTCGACAGGCCGGCCCTCGTCGTGCTCCCGGCGCCCAACTACACCGTCAGCCGCTCGTTCGAAAACCTCGCAGGGGCGAAGATCGTGCTGGCGAGAAACCTGAACATCCGCGACCTCTTCACGCACACGTACCTTCTGCTCGCCAAAGACACGCTCGAGCTCCTCGAGGAGAACTTCAGCTCGCGCCAGAGAGAGGTCGCGCGATGACGACCAAAGCCGCGTCCGAGATCGTGATCGGCCCGGTCATCACCGAGCGCACCTACCAGCTCTACACGCAGGGCCGCTACACGTTCAAAGTCCTCGCGAGCGCGTCGAAGACCGAGATCAAGAAGGCGCTCGAGGAGCAGTACGAATCGCAGGGCATCCACGTCAGGGACATCAACACCGTGACCATGCGGGGCAAGAAGCGCCGCAGCTTCCGCCGGGCCGGCTCAGGCACGGTCGGCAACACGTCCGACTGGAAGAAGGCCATCGTCACGCTTGGAGCCGGCCAGAAGATCGAAGGCCTGTTCGGGAGCGTCTGAGAGAAACAAGATGCCTGTAAGAAAGTTCAAGCCCACCAGCCCCGGTCGTCGCTTCATGACGATCTCCGGTTTCGACGAGATCACGACTGACACGCCCGAAAAGACGCTGCTCGAATCGCTGCCGACGCACGCCGGGCGCAACAACCAGGGCCGGATCACAACGCGGCACCAGGGCGGCGGCTACCGCAAGCTGTACCGGAAGATCGACTTCAAGCGCGACAAGCACGCGATCCCCGGCAAGGTCGCGACCATCGAGTACGACCCCAACCGCAGCGCCCGCATCGCGCTGATCCACTACAAGGATGGCGAGAAGCGCTACATCCTCGCCCCGCTGGGCTTGAAGGTCGGCGACCCGATCGAGAGCGGTCCCGACGCGCCGGTGCGAATCGGCAACGCCATCCCGCTCGAGAACATCCCCGTCGGCTCGACCGTGCATAACATCGAGCTGACGCTGGGACGGGGCGGGCAGCTGGTGCGATCGGCCGGGGCGAGCGCGCAGCTCCTCGCCAAGGAAGGCGATTACGCGGTCGTGCGCATGCCAAGCGGCGAATTGAGAAGGATCCACATCCGCTGCCAGGCCACGATTGGTCAGGTCGGTAATATCGAGCACGAAAACGAGTCCGGCGGCAAGGCCGGCCGCGGCCGCTGGCTGGGCCAGCGCCCTGAGGTCCGCGGCTCGACCATGAACCCCCGCGACCACCCGCACGGCGGTGGCGAGGGCAAGACAGGACCCGGCGGCAACCCGAAGACTCCGTGGGGCAAGCCCGCCCTCGGCTACCGAACACGAAAGGCGAACAAGGCTTCGGCCAAGCTCATCATCCGCCGCCGCGAGAAGAAAGGACGCAAGAAGTAGCGTGGGAATGGCGCCTGTAATGCAGTTTCGGAATGAGATTGGCACTTGGCCCGTCACGGCTTCGGCCGCGACAGGGGTGGCCTGGATAAACCAGGCCACCCGGCGCCATTGCCACTTCGGCCTGAAATCCGCACCCCATCGCCGCGATTTCAGGCCGGGAAAGGAAGGAGTCAGCTAATTAAGTGAGCAGATCGACCAAGAAGGGCCCTTTCATCAGCGCCCCTCTCAAGGAAAAGATCGAGAAGATGAATCAGACGCGCGACAAGAAGGTGATCCGCACCTGGGCACGCGCGTCTGTGATCTACCCCGACATGGTCGGGCACACGATCGCGGTCCACGACGGCCGCAAGCATGTGCCTGTCTTCATCAGCGAGAACATGGTCGGTCACCGGCTGGGCGAGTTCGCGCCGACTCGCCACTTCCGCGGCCATGGCACGCACACCGAAAAAACGACGGCGCTGAAGTAGAGAAATAGTGGCGACGATGGAAGTTTCCGCAGTGCAGAAGTTTGTCCGTAGAACGCCCCGCAAGGCGCGGCTCGTTGCCGACTCGGTGGAGGGCATGAAGGTCGCCGAGGCGCTCGCGTACCTCGAGTTTTCGCCGAAGCACGCCGCGAGAGATGTCGCGAAGGCGATCAAGTCCGCCGCCGCCAACGCGGAGCACAACTTCAACCTCAACCGCGACGACCTCGTGCTCAAGCAGCTGCTCATCGACGAGGGCCCGACCTACAAGCGGCGCCGCCCGGTGAGCCGCAGCATGGCGCACGAGTATTTCCACCGCACCTGCCACATCACGGCGGTCGTCGAAGACCAGCCCCAAGGAGCAAGGTAATAGTTGGGTCATAAAGTTCATCCGAACGCGTTTCGTCTGGGCGTCTTCCGTCCGTGGGAGGCCAACTGGTTCGCCAACCCCAAGGACTACACGAAGATGCTCCACGAGGACCTCGAGATGCGCCGCGTCATCCTCGCTCGCCTGCGCAACGCCGGCATCGCGAAGATCGAAACCGAGCGCAGCTCCAATGCGCAGCTCACCGTGACGATCCACACCGCCAAGCCGGGCATCGTGATCGGCAAGGGTGGGTCGAGCGTCGATCAGCTGCGCGAAGACCTCGAGAAGCGATTCGGCAACCGCGTCCGGATCTCGATCCAGGAGATCAAGCAGCCCGAGCTCGACGCTCAGCTCGTCGCGGAGAACATCGCGAGCCAGATCGAGCGCCGCATCAGCTACAAGCGCGCGATGAAGCAGGCGATCCTGCGCACGATGCGCTCTGGCGCGAAGGGCGTGAGGATCTACTGCGGGGGACGCCTGCGCGGCGCTGAGATGGCGCGACGCGAGTGGGACCGCGAGGGCCGCGTCCCTCTTCACACCTTGCGCGCTGACATCGACTTTGGCCGCGCCACCGCGAAGACGACCTTCGGCGCCATCGGTGTCAAGTGCTGGATCTACAAGGACCAGATCTCGCCCGCCCAGCGCCGGCTCGCCCCTATCGCGGAGGAGACCGCGCCGCTGGCCGAGGTCATCGCCCCGCAGCCCGAGCTGGTCGAGGCTCTCACTGCGGCCGTCGCACCGGTCGAGACCGCGGCCGCAGAAACGCAAACAACCGAGCGGCCGAAGCGCACGCGCGCGGCGGCTGCCACCACCACCGCACCGAAACCGACGACCGCGAAGCCACGCACCGCGTCGTCCAAACCCAGGACAGCCGCGGCTCCGAAGGCCAAAGCCGACACAGCCACGAAGGCCCCGGCCAAGAAGCCCACCACCAAAAAGAACGACAGCTAGATGCTGATACCCAAGCGCGTCAAGTACCGCAAGATGCACCGCGGCCGACGCACAGGCATCGCCACGCAGGGGGCCACGGTGGCGTTCGGCGACTTCGGCCTGCAGGCGATGGAGGCCTGCTGGATGAGCAACCGCCAGATCGAGGCCGCCCGCCGCGCCATGACGCGCCACGTCAAGCGTGGCGGTCAGATCTGGATCCGCGTCTTCCCGGACAAGTCGATCACCAAGAAGCCGGCCGAGACCCGAATGGGCTCCGGCAAGGGCAACCCGGAAGGCTGGGTCGCCGTGGTCAAGCCAGGCCGGGTGCTCTTCGAGATGGGCGGCGTCACGCCTCAGGTCGCCAAGGAGGCGATGAAGCTCGCCGCCTCCAAGCTGCCGATCAAGACGCGCTTCGTCGCAGCTGCGGAAGCCGGAGGGTCGAGATGAAGGTCGACGAGCTTCGCGTCCTGGAAGCAGATGAGCTGGGGGTGCGCATGAAAACCGCGCGTCGAGAGCTCTACGAGCTCCGCTTCAAGCACGCGGTCGGCCAGCTCGAGAACTCGAGCCAGATCGCCAAGGTTCGGCACGACATCGCCCGGATCATGACCGTCCTGCGCGAGCGCGACTTCGGGATCGCTCCGAGTGAGGGCCTGCCCGAGCCGGCCGTCGCGGTGATCGAGCCAGAGCCGGAAGCCGTAGAAGAAGAAGCACCGAAGCCAAAGCGCGGCCGCCGAGCCAAGAAAGAGGAATCCGAATGACCGGTACAGCAACCCAAACCGTAACAACGGGCCAGCGCGGCCAGCGCAAGGTCCGGCTGGGCTACGTGATCGCGGACAAGATGAACAAGACGGTCATCGTCCAGATCGGCTCGTCCAAGGCGCACCGTCTCTACCGCAAGACGGTCCAGCAGCGAACCCGCTTCAAGGTCCACGACGAGAAGAACGAGTGTGGGGTGGGCGACCTCGTCCGCATCGCCGAAACCCGTCCGATCTCCAAGGAGAAGCGCTGGCGCGTACTTGAGATCGTGGAGAAGGCCCGCTAACGAATGATCCAGCAAGAAACCCGGCTGAAGGTCGCGGACAACTCAGGAGCGAAAGAGATCCTGTGCATCCGCGTGGCCGGCGGCCACTACCGCAAGTACGCGTACGTAGGCGACATCATCACGGCCACGGTCAAGTCCGCCCAGCCGGGCGGGCAGGTCAAGAAGGGTGAGGTGGTGAAGGCCGTCGTCGTCCGCGTCAACAAGGAATACAAGCGCCCCGACGGCTCGCTCATCCGGTTCGACGAAAACGCGGCAGTGCTGCTGGCGCAAGCCAACAACCCACGCGGCACGCGCATCTTCGGACCGGTCGCGCGAGAGCTGCGAGAGCGCAACTTCATGAAGATCATCTCGCTCGCCCCGGAGGTCCTCTAACCCAAAATGCTGAGAAACAAAGAGCAACCCAAGCGCCGCTGGCTCGAGCTTGCGCCGGGCGATCCGGTGATCGTGATCGCGGGCAAGGACAAGGGCAAGCAGGGTGAGGTGCTGCGCACGATCCCCGACCAGCACAAGATCGTGGTCAAGGGAGTCAACGTGCTCAAGCGCCACACCAAGGCCGGTCAGCGCCGAGGTGGCGTGGCCGTGGCGCAGGGCGGCATCGTCGACTTCGAGGCCGCGCTCGACTACTCGAACGTGATGCTCGTCTGCCCTGCATGCGGCCGCCCGACGCGCACCAAGCACACGGTGCTCGAGTCCGGCGCGCGAGCACTGGTCTGCCGCCACTGCGGCGAGCCCTACGAGCGCGTGCGCAAGACGGAGGCACAGTAGTGGCGAAAGCGAAGCAGCAGGCACCGAAGAAGGAACAGGCGCCGAAGGCGCCCGGCACGAAGTCGGAGGCGCCGCCGCGCCTGCTCCTGGCCTACCGCGACACGATCGCGCAGCAGATGACCAAGGAATTCGACTACGGCAACAGGATGCAGGTGCCACGCGTGGACAAGATCGTGGTCAACATCGGCATCGGCGAGGCGAAGGACAACGACAAGGCGCTGGACGCCGCAGTCGGCGACGTGGTCACGATCACCGGCCAGAAGCCGCAGCTGATCAAGGCCAAGAAGTCCGTTGCCGCGTTCAAGCTGCGCGCGGGCCAGACGGTCGGCATCAAGACGACCCTTCGCGGCCGTCGCATGTGGTACTTCCTCGACAAGCTGCTCAACATCGCGCTGCCGCGAATCCGCGACTTCCGCGGCGTGAGCCCGGACGGATTCGACGGTCGCGGCAACTACTCGCTCGGCATGCGCGAGCAGGTCGTGTTTCCGGAGGTCGACTACGACAAGATCGACAAGCTGCGCGGGCTCGAGGTCTCGATCATCACCACCGCCCGCACCGACGAAGAGGCTCGAAGCCTGCTGACAAGACTCGGAATGCCATTTAGAAAGAGGTAGAGGGGAGAGAGTTTGGCGAAGAAATCATCGATCCAGCGCTGGAAGCGAGACCTTGCAACACCTAAGTTCAAGGTGCGTTTTCACAATCGCTGCCGCATCTGCGGGCGGCCGCGAGCCTTCCTGCGCAAATTCGGTATGTGCCGCATCTGTTTCCGCGAGCTGGCCTCCGAGGGACGCGTCCCCGGGGTCACGAAGTCGAGCTGGTGATGGCTACGGCAGTCGCCAAAGCAGGCGCCAAGAACGTCAAGAAGGCACCGCCGGGGATCGTCTCCGACCCCATCGCCGACATGCTCACGCGCATCCGCAACTCCAACGCGGCGCGGCATGCCGAGGTCAAGGTCCCGGCGTCCCGGCTGAAGCTCGAGATCGCCCGCGTCCTCAAAGACGAGGGCTACATCGCGGCATACGACGTGGAGGCCGACGGCACGACGCAGACGATGCGTATCATCTTCAAGTCCCGGCCGGACCGGACCCGAGTGATCTCCGGCGTGAAGCGGATCAGCCGCCCAGGGCTGCGGGTCTACGCTCGCAAGACCGAGATCCCGAGAGTCCTCGGCGGACTCGGCATCGCCATCCTCAGCACCGCTGAGGGAGTCATGAGCGGAAGGCAGGCGCTGCGCCAGGGTCTGGGCGGCGAAGTGCTCGCGTATGCCAGGGTCTGGGCGGCGAAGTGCTCGCGTATGTCTGGTAGGAGATAGGAAGAGAAGTTGTCTCGGATCGGAAAGCTGCCCGTCCCGGTGCCGAAGTCGGTGAAGGTCACCCTGGCCCCGGGACACGTCAAGGTCGAAGGCCCGAAGGGCCAGCTCGAGCGCACCCTGCCGGCCGATATCTCAGTCAAGCAGGTGGACGGCGAGCTGGTTTTCGAGCGACCTTCGGACGCCTTCCGCCACCGCGCCCTCCACGGCCTGGTCCGCAGCCTGGTCGCCAACATGGTCGAGGGCGTGGACAAGGGCTTCAGCAAGCAGCTCGAGCTGGTCGGCGTGGGCTACCGCGTTGCGAAGCAGGGCGAAGAGGTCGTGCTGAGCCTTGGCTACTCCCACCCGATCCGGTTCAAGCCGCCAAAGGGCATCACGATCGATGTCCAGGACCAGACCAAGTTCACGGTCAGCGGCATTTCGATCGAAGACGTCGGCCAGGTCGCCGCGAACCTTCGCGGCCTGCGACCGCCCGAGCCGTACAAGGGCAAGGGCGTCAAATACGCGGGCGAAAGGGTCCGCCGCAAGCCGGGCAAGGCCGGCAAGGGGGCCAAGGCCACAGCATGATCAAGAGACAGGACCGCAAGGTGAACCGCTCGAAGCGCCACCAGCGCGTGCGCGTGCACGTCGCAGGCACACCGCAGCGGCCGCGGTTGGCGGTGTTCCGCAGCCTCAACCACGTCTACGCGCAGCTCATCGACGACGGCGCGAGCCGCACCCTGGCCGCGGCGTCGACGGTTGAGATGAAAGCCAAGGGCAATGGCGTGGCCCAGGCGGCAGAAGTCGGCAAGGCGATCGCCGCCAAAGCCAAGGCCGCCGGACTCAACCAGGTCGTCTTCGACCGCGGAGGCTTTCTCTACCACGGCAGAATCAAGGCGCTGGCCGATGCGGCCCGCGAAGCGGGTTTGGAGTTCTGATGTCAAGAAACATGGGCGGTGGCCGGTACTCGTCGGGCGAACGGTCCGAGCTCGCGGACCGCGTCGTCCGCGTCAACCGCGTCGCCAAGGTCGTCAAGGGCGGCCGCAAGTTCTCCTTCAGCGCGCTGATCGTGGTCGGTGACATGAATGGCCGCGTCGGCGCCGGCATCGGCAAGGCGCGCGAGGTGACCGAGGCCATCCGTAAGGGCATGGAGGTCGCGAAGCGCAACATGATCACCGTGCCGATGGTCGGCACGACCATCCCGCACGAGGTGCGCCTCAAGTGGGGCGCGGCCCGCATCATGCTCAAGCCGGCCGCGCCGGGCACCGGGGTCATCTCGGGCGGCGCGATGCGTGCGGTCATCGAGACGGCCGGCATCAAGGACATCCTCACCAAGTCGCACGGCACCAACAACCCGATCAACACGGTTCGCGCGACGCTGGCCGCGCTCCAGCAGCTGAAGACGGCCCAGCAGGTGGCCGAGCTGCGCGGCAAGGACATGGAGCAGATGGTCGGCAAGCGCCTGGCCGCCGCCTATTCCCAGTCCTCCCCACAGGGTGGGGGCGGCGCTGAAGGCGCCGGCGTGGCGGCGCCAGCCGCCGGAGGGGCTCGTGGCTGACAAGACCCTCAAGGCAACTCTGATGAAGAGCCCGATCGGCGCCAAGCCTGAGATCAAGGCTACGGTCGAGTCGCTCGGCTTCCGGCGCATGAACCAGACGCGCGAGCTGCCGGACAACCCGGCGGTGCGCGGCATGCTGCGCCGGGTGAACTTCCTCGTCGGCGTCGAGGGCGAGCCGTTCGAGAGGCCAAAGCGGAGCCAGTACAAGATCTGGCGCTCCCGCTCGGACAAGAAACACAAGCGAGGCCACTAGAGACAGATGCAGCTCCACGACCTGAAACCCTCACCCGGCGCCCATCGCAAAGCGCGACGGGTGGGTCGTGGCACCGGCTCCGGCCGGGGCAAGACCTCTGGCCGTGGCCAGAAGGGACAGAACGCGCGCAGCGAAGGCTTCCGCCTCGGGTTCGAGGGCGGCCAGATGCCTTTCTCCCAGCGAATCCCCAAGCTGCCAGGGTTCAAGAACCCGTTCAAGAAGGTCTACTCGGTGGTCAACATCTCGAAGCTCAGCCGCTTCGCCGAGGGGGCGAAGGTGGATGCCCAGACGCTCCTCGAGGAGGGCCTCGTCCACGACGGCGAGGAGATCAAAATTTTGGGTACAGGCCGTCTCAAGCGCAGACTGACGGTCGAAGCCCATGCCTTCAGCGCCAGTGCCCGTGACGCGATCGAAAAAGCCGGCGGTTCCGTCACCGTCCTGGGGGAGCCTCGCAAGATCGGAGCCAAGCGCACGGCTGCCAAGGCCCCGAAGCCTCTCCCTGCCCCCGAACCTCCCAAGCAGGCCGCGTCCGCCGCGAAGCCGGCGCGCGCCAAGAGTGCCCCACCGCCGGCATCGGTCGAGGAGGTCACCCCTCCCGACGAGGCCTAGCCGATGAACCTCCTCGAGGCGCTCATCAACTCGTTCCGGCTGCCCGAGCTGCGGAACAAGATCCTGTTCACGGGCGGAATCTTGATCGTCTTCCGCCTCTTCGCCAACATCGCGATTCCCGAAGCGAACAAGACAGCGCTCGGCCTGCTCTTCAACCAGCAGGCGCTGCTCGGACTGCTCGACCTCTTCTCAGGTGGTGGCCTCTCGCGCTTCAGCGTCGTCGCGATGGGCATGAACCCATACATCAACGCCACGATCATCATGCAGCTGATGACGGTGATCTCCGAGCGCATCAAGGAGATCCAGAAAGAGGGCGAGATGGGTCGCCGCCGCATCCAGCGTTGGAGCCGCTACCTGACGGTCGCCCTCGGCGCCGGCCAGGCCTACGGATTCACAGTCCTCTTCCAGAACACCAACCCCGCGATCCTCGGCACCCTCGACTGGTTCCAGCGCACGCAGATCATCCTCGTCCTGACCGCGGGCACCGTGATGCTGATGTGGTTCGGCGAGCTGATCACCGAGTACGGCATCGGCAACGGTGTGTCGCTGATCATCTTCGCGGGCATCATCGGCCGCGGGCCGCAGGGCGTGGCGTCGGTGTTTACCGCGCACTCGACCGGCGGCGGCCTGGCCGACTACGTGCCCTTCATCATCTTCGGCGTCATCGCTCTGGTGATGACCGCGGTGATCATCGAGGTCCAGCAGGCGGTGCGGAAGATCCCCATCCAATCGGCGCAGCGCGTCGCGGGCGGGCGAGAGGTGGGACGGAGGGCCAGCTTCCTGCCGCTGCGTGTCAACCACGCGGGCGTGATTCCGATCATCTTTGCGATCTCGGTGATGTTCCTGCCGACGATCATCGCCAACTACTTCAACGCCGCTCCGCCGAGCACGTGGTACTACCGCGCGGCTCACTGGATCCAGGGCAACTTCGCGCCAGATACCTCGAACCTCCCGATGGCGATCACCTACAACGGCCTCTACTTCCTGTTCACGTTCGGGTTCACGTACTTCTACACGGCCATCACATTTGACGTCCATGAGGTGGCGGACAACCTCAAACGCTACTCGAGCTTCATCCCGGGAATCCGCCCGGGACGTCCGACCGCGGACTACCTCCAGGCGGTGATGAACCGCGTCACATTCGTGGGCGCGGTCTTCCTCGGCTTCATCACCGTGATCCTGCCCATCGGCACGGCGAAGATCTCCGGCATCCCTCACCAGCAGATGTACCTGGGAGGCACGGCAATCCTGATCGTCGTCGGCGTCGCCCTCGACACGATGAAGCAGCTGCAGACGCAGCTGGTAATGCGCCAGTACCGCGGTTTTATCAAATGAGAGAGGGCTCTTCCCCATTCATGGGGAAGTACCCGGCGAAGCCGGGGGATGGGGCTGCTTGAACCTTCTTCTTTACGGTGCTCCAGGGTCTGGCAAGGGGACACAGGCCAACATGCTGCGCTCGCATTTCGGCATTCCGCACATCGCGACGGGCGACATGCTGCGGGCCGAGATCCAGGCGGGCACCGAGCTCGGCCTCAAGGCGCAGCCGATCCTGGCGGCGGGCCAGTACGTGTCAGACGAGATCATGGTCGGCATGATCCGCAACCGCCTGCGCCGGCCCGACTGCGAGCCAGGCTTCATCATGGACGGCTTCCCGCGGACCGTGCCGCAGGCCAGGGCACTCGACGGCTTGATGGTTGAGCTGGACAAGCGCTTCGACCGCGTGATCTACCTCAAGGTCCCCGTGGAGGAGCTGCTTCGCCGCCTTTCTGGCCGGCTGGTCTGCCCGGTCTGCCAGCGCACCTACCCGCCGGCGACCGCGGCCTGCGAGGCGGACGGCGGACCCCTGGTCCAGCGGGAGGACGACCGGCCAGAAGCCGTACGGCCGCGGATCGAGATCTACCTCGAGAAGACAGTGCCGGTGCTCGACCACTACCGGGTCGGGGCTCTGGTTTCCGAGATCGACGGCCGGGGGACAATTGATGTGATAAGCCGCCAGGTTCTTGCTGCCGTGAACGGCAAGCTCACCTCCCCGACCGCAACCAGGACCCGAAAGGCATGATCAATCTGAAGACCGCCCACGAGATCGACCTCATGGCCCGAGCGGGCAGCTTGCTCGCGTCCGTGCTGCCGCCCCTCAAGGAGGCCTGCCGGCCGGGGGTCAAGACAATCGAGCTCGACCGCATCGCCGATCGCCTGATCCGGGACGGAGGCGCGACGCCGGGATTCCTGGGCTACCACGGCTTCCCGAAGTCGATCTGCGTCTCGATCAACGACGAGGCGGTCCACGGGATCCCGGGGAACCGCAAGATCGCCGAGGGCGACCTGGTCAGCCTGGACCTGGGCCTGGTCCTGGAGGGTTTCTGGGCTGATGTCGGCGTCACCGTCGGGGTGGGCAAGATCACGCCCGAGGCCGCGCGCCTGCTCAAGGTCACCGAGCAAGCCCTGTACGTGGGCATCGACAAGGCCAGGCCCGGAGGTTACCTGGGCGACATCTCGTCGGCGATCCAGAAGCACGTCGAGGCCGCGGGCTTTTCGGTCATCCGCCAGTTCGTCGGCCACGGGATCGGGCGGCAGATGCACGAAGACCCCCAGGTCCCGAATTTCGGCACCCCCGGCACCCCGCCCCGGCTGAAGCCTGGCATGACCCTGGCGATCGAGCCCATGGTCAACGCCGGCACCCATGAGGTGTACATGAAGCCCGACGGCTGGACGATCTGCACGGCCGACGGCGCCCTGTCTGCTTACTTTGAGCACACCGTCGCTATCACAGAAAAGGGCCCAGTCGTACTCACTACCAGTCCCCTCTCCCTGCAGGAGCCGGGCGCGCGCAGGGCGCTCTGAGCAGACGGTGAGGGTGAGGTTCTCAGCAGTTTGGTACAATCGCCGTTCGTGCCCCAGCGCCCCCCACTCGTGAAGGGGGTCGTCGTAGAGCCCCTTCCCAACGGTGTCTATCGGGTTGAGCTCGAGAACGGGGCGAAGGTCCTCGCTCACGTCGCCGATCGCGCAGGCACCCATTTCACCCGGCTTCTCGCCGGGGACAAGGTAGGGGTCGAGCTCGCGGCCAGCGACCGGTCGCGCGGAAGAATTCGAGAGATTTGGAGATGAAGGTACGACCGTCCGTCAGGAAGATGTGTCCCAGCTGCAAGGTGATCAAGCGCAACGGGGTGGTCCGCGTGATCTGCTCCAAGACGCCGAAACACAAGCAGCGCCAAGGATGAGAGGGCAAGACTAGATGGCGAGAATCGCCGGCGTCGACATACCCCCACAGAAGCGCGTGGTCATCGCCCTGACGTACATCCACGGCATCGGCAACACCACGGCCGGGAAGATCGTGAAGAACGCGAACATCGACGCGAGCAAGCGCACCAAAGACCTCAGCGAGGAAGAGGTGGGCCGCCTGCGCCAGATCATCGACCGCCTCGCGAGCGCGAAGGACATCCTGATCGAAGGTGACCTGCGCCGCGAGGTCGCGCTGAACATCAAGCGCCTGACGGAGATCGGCTCCTACCGCGGCATGCGCCACCGCCGCGGCCTGCCCGTGCGCGGCCAGCGCACACGCACCAACGCGCGCGGCCGGCGCGGTCCGAAGCGCGCGGTCGCAGGCAAGAAGAAGGTCAAGGCAGGCAAGTAATGGCCAAGAAGACAAATGGGTAAGACGAAAAAGGTCGTGCGGACGCGGCGCCGCGAGCGCAAGAACGTGGTCGCGGGGCAGGCCCACATCCAGAGCACGTTCAACAACACGATCATCTCGATCAGCGACATCGACGGCAACGTCATCGCCTGGGGCTCGGCCGGCGCGCAGGGCTTCAAGGGGAGTCGCAAGTCGACGCCGTTCGCCGCGCAGCAGACCGGCGAGACCACGGCGAAGAAAGCGCTCGAGCACGGCATGCGCTCGATCGAGGTTTTCGTGCGCGGACCGGGCGCCGGTCGTGAGGCGGCCATCCGCTCGCTGCAGGCGGCCGGGCTCGAGGTCAGCGCGATCACCGACGTGACGCCGATCCCCCACAACGGCTGCCGTCCGCCGAAGCGGAGGCGCGTGTAATGGCCAACTACAGCGGGCCCGTCTGCCGCTTCTGCCGCCGGGAGGGCGCCAAGCTCTACCTCAAGGGCGAGCGCTGCTACACGCCGAAGTGCGCCATCGAGCGCCGCGCCTTCGCGCCCGGCATGCACGGCCAGGCGCGCAAGCGCAAGACGTCCGACTACGGCATCCAGCTGCGCGCCAAGCAGAAGGCGCGCCGCATCTACGGCCTGCTCGAGAAGCAGTTCCGCAACTACTTCGACAAGGCTACGAACGAACCGGGAGTGACGGGGCTGAACCTGCTCCGGCACCTCGAGACGCGGCTGGACAACGTCGTCTATAGGCTCGGTCTCGGTGCCTCGCGCAAGCAGGCCCGGCAACTCGTCACCCACAGGCACTTCGAGGTCAACGGCAAGCTGGTCAACGTTCCTTCGTACCAGGTCAAGCCGGGCGACGAGCTCAAGGTCCGGCCGTCCAATGGCGTGTTCGACGTCGCGCTTGATGCGTCGAAGGTGCGCCCGGTGCCGTCATGGCTTTCCTTCAACACGGACGAAAAGTCCGCCAAGGTCCTCGCCCGGCCAGACCGCCACGAGATGGAGTCCGGGGTCGAGGAACAGCTGATCGTCGAGTTCTATTCTCGGTAAAGACACGGAGGTATGTAGTCCAAGTTGGCGATTGACACACAGATGACAGTGACCCCGCAGGTCCGCAAGCTCGAGACGAGCGCGAATTATGGCAAGTTCGACATCGAGCCCCTGGACCCGGGCTTTGGTACCACCCTGGGCAACACGCTGCGCCGCGTGCTGCTCTCTTCGCTGTGGGGCGCGGCGGTGACCTCGATCCAGATCGACGGCGTCGCGCATGAGTTCAGCGCGATCCCGCACGTCAAGGAAGATGTGACCGAGGTCATCCTCAACCTGAAGAAGCTCTGCTTGAAGAGCTTCACGGAGGACCCCGTGACCCTGCTCCTCGACGTCAAGGGCCCGGCCGAGGTTCATGCCTCGCACATCCAGGCCAACTCGGACGTCGAGATCGTCAACCCCGACCTCTATATCTGCACGCTGGCCGCCAAGGGCCACCTGCGGATGGAGCTGAACGTCGAGCGTGGCAAGGGCTACGTGCCCGCCGAGCGCAACAAGCGTGAGGGGCAGCCGATCGGCGTGATCCCGATCGACGCCATCTTCTCCCCGGTCGAGAAGGCGAACTTCACCGTCGAGAAGACCCGTGTCGGCCAGTCGACCGACTACGACCGGTTGCTGATCGAGGTCTGGACCGACGGGACGATGTCGCCCGAAGAGGCGGTGAGCCACGCGGCCGAGCTGTTCACGCAACACCTGAACCTGTTCGTCCGCTTCCGCGACTCGATCGAGAAGCACGAGCTGGAGCTGCGTGGCGAGAAGACCGGCCAGAACCGCTTGATGGACACGCCGATCGAGGAGCTCGATCTCTCGGTGCGAGCGTTCAACTGCCTCAAGGCAAACGAGATCCAGACGGTCGGCCAGCTGCTCCAGAAGCGAGAGGAAGAGCTCCTCGCGCTGCGCAACTTCGGCCGCAAGTCGCTCGACGAGATCAAGGAAAAGCTCGTCGAGAAGGGATTCATCAAGCCCGAAGAGATGGGCACGGTCCTGCGCGGCTAACGGAGCTTCATGCGACACCAGAAGAGCGGCCGCCACTTCAACCGGGACACCGACGCCCGCAAGGCGCTGATGCGCAACCTGTGCACGTCCCTGCTGGAGCACAACCGCATCACGACCACAGAGCCGCGCGCGAAAGAGCTGCGGCGATGGGTCGAGCGGTTGATCACGGTGGCCAAGGCACAGGACGTCAACGCACGGCGGCGGGTGAGCGAGGAGGTCTCCAAACCCGAGGTGGTGGAGAGGCTGTTTTCCAACCTCATCCCGCGACTCGCGGAGCGGCCGGGCGGTTACACGCGAATCATTCACAAAGGCCCGCGATTGGGCGACGCCGCGCCGATGGTGATCATCGAGTTAGTGGATTAGCGGTCGCGCCCCATCCCCGCCTGCGGCGGGACTTCCCCATGAATGGGGAAGATGAAGTTAAAAAGTGAATATCAAAGTCGTGCTTGAGTACGACGGCTCGGGCTTCGCAGGCTGGCAGCAGCAGGCGCACGGTCGCACCGTGGAGGCCGAGCTGAAGCGGGCCCTGCGGACGATCACCGGCGAGGCGATCACCGTTTACGCGGCGGGACGCACCGACGCGGGCGCCCACGCCGAAGGGCAGGTGGCGAACTTCCAAACCGACGGCCGGCTGACCCCGGCGCGGTTGGTCGCGGCGCTCAACGCCCGTCTGCCGGAGGACGTGGCAGTGCTGTCGGCGGAGCTTGTCCCCGACGATTTCCACGCCCGCTACTCCGCCCGCTGGCGTCGCTACAGGTATCGATACCTTGATCGGCCTGTGCGAACAGCGCTGGAGCGAGGGCGCTGCTGGCACGTCCGGGAGCACCTCGACGTCGCGGCGATGTCTGAGGCGGCCCGGGCCTTGATCGGCAAGCACGACTGGACCAGCTACTGCTCGGCCTCCGAGCCGCCAGACGCGAGGGTGCGCGAGATGCGCTCCGCAAGCGTGGTGCGGCGAGGGGGGTTCGTCGAGCTGGAGCTGGTCGCGGAGGGCTTCCTGCGAGGCCTGGCGCGCAGCATCGCGGGCGCGCTGGCCGAGGTGGGTCGCGGCAAGCGGCCGCCGGAGTGGGTGGGCCAGGTCCTCCAGGCGCGCGACCGCCGCCAGGCGCCGCGCACCGCCCCCGCCGGGGGCCTGACATTGATGGAAGTGATTTACTGAGCGCCGGGCGCACAGGGCGCGCATTGAAACGGAGACGATGAGCAAACAGAAGACGTGGACGGCGAAAGCCGCGGATCTGAAGAGCGACTGGTATGTCGTCGATGCGACAGACCAGGTACTCGGCCGCCTGGCGTCAGGTGTGGCCGCGATTCTGCGCGGCAAGCACAAGCCCACGTTCACGCCTCACCTGAACAGCGGCGACCACGTCGTCGTGATCAACGCCGCAAAGGTGAAGGTCACCGGCAGCAAGCTGAAGACCAAGGAGTACACGCGGTATACCGGGTACCCGGGCGGCCTCCGCAAGCGGACGATGGAGCAGGCGCAGGTAGTCGATCCGACCTTCCCGGTGACGACCGCGGTCCGGGGCATGCTCCAGCGCAACACGCTTGGAGCCGATATGCTCAAGCGCCTTCGCGTCTACGCCGGAGCGGAGCACGGTCATCAGGCGCAAAGGCCGAAGGCAGTGACCTTCGATGCAAAGGGGAACTTGAAGCTTGGCTGACATGTTGAATCGAGGCACCGGACGCCGCAAGAACGCCATCGCCAGGGTGCGCCTGCAGCCTGGTGAGGGTAGGGTCACCGTCAACGAGAAAGACCCGCTGGCCTACCTGGGCCGGCGCGTGCTCGAGATGGCGGCCCTCGCGCCGCTTCGCGTTACCGGCACGCAACGCAAGTTCGACATCTCGATCAAGGTGATCGGCGGCGGCACGAGCGGCCAGGCGGGAGCCATCGCACACGGTATTGCCCGTGCGCTTATCCGCTACGACGCGGACCTTCGCGCGGTCCTCAAGAAGGCGGGCCTCCTGACGCGGGACGCGCGGATGAAGGAGCGCAAGAAGTACGGACTGAAGCGGGCCCGGAAGGCTCCCCAGTACACGAAGCGCTAACGTCTCGCCGGCTGGACTGGCCGGACTGTCAGAACGCTCGCGACCTGGGCGGCCTCCCACGTCCGGGCGGTTTGACGCGCTCCAACGTTCTGGTGCGGTCCGACTACCTGGGACACCTCACCGCACCGGGACGCGAGGCGCTGATCGCGTACGGCGTGACCACGGTGATCGACCTGCGCAGTGCTTCGGAGGTCGCCAACAAGCCGAACCCGTTTGCGGACGGCTCAGGTCCTGCGTACGTGCACCGCGAGCTGATCGACGACGCGAACATGCGGCAGATCGGCGATTCGCCCGACATGTTTGAGCGGTACCTGATGATCCTGGACAACCGACCGCAAGCCTTCCACGATATCTTCGACTCGGTGGCCGAGGCTGACGGAGCCGTCCTGTTCCACTGCTACGCCGGCAAAGACCGCACGGGCATGATCGCCGCAATGCTGCTGGCACTCGCGGGTGTAACGCCGGACGACATCGCCGCCGACTACGGCGAGACCGATCTCCGGCTGGCCAAGCAGTACGAGAAGTGGATCACCGAAGCGGCGCCTGAGAGGCGGGAAGCCTTCCGCCAGGAGCTCCGCTGTCCGCCCGAGCGCATCCTCGGCGTCCTCGAACATCTGCAGGGGAAGTGGGGAGGAGTCGACGGCTACCTCGAATCCTCAGGCATGACACCCGCAAACATCGATCGCCTCAGCGCCAAG
>VBDS01000077.1 GCA_005889085.1 Chloroflexota bacterium
ACCGACTTCTCGACGTACCCCTACGGCACCGGATCGACTTCGCTCAACTCCGGCCCGGCAGTGTCCCTTGTCTGGGACAGCCGCGACAGCCCGGTCTACCCGACGCGCGGGATCGTCGCGGACTTCAACTACACCTTCTTCCCGACCTGGCTCGGGAGCGGCACCACCTGGCACAACGCGTACCTCGATCTGCGGACCTACCATCAGCTCGCGCCGTGGCTGGTGCTCGCGCTCTGGACGTACGGGTCGTTCACCTTCGGGCACGTGCCATACCTCGAGCTCGCCTCGAACGGCAGCGATCCCAACGAGCGCGCCGGCCGGGGCTACATCCAAGGCCGCCACATCGGGAAATCGCTCCTCTACGGTGAAGCGGAGTTCCGATTCACCATCTGGGAATGGCTGGGCGCAGTCGCCGGGGTAAACGTCCACTCCGTGAGTGATTCGGACGTGGGTGGAATCCTGGGGGACAACCCGCGCTTCCGGTACTGGTATCCGGCGGTGACGGGCGGGCTGCGGCTGCTCATCGTGAGAGAGACGCGCTCGAACCTCTGCCTCGACTACGGCGTAGGCAAACAAGGACAGCACGGCTTCTACCTCAGCTTCAACGAGGCGTTCTAGAATCGAGGACCCTTGCAGGTCGCTCAGATGCGGCTCGCGCGGGGAAGATCGATCCAGACAACGAAACCAGATCGCGGCCTGTCGCGACTTTTCTTCGTACAAATCCCCGGACGCTGGAGATTGGGAGCAGGGGGTGCCGGCCAAACGCGCAGGCGGCACTGCTGATCACCTCGGTGAAGAAGTTTCCCGACATGGTGGAGCGCCTCGCGAATGTCTGACCGAAACTGTAGATCCTGGGCTGATCGCGGCTTGGTGCGCCGGTGGTGCGGGGGACGGTCGCAGCAAGACGCAAGCCGAATCCGCTCCAAGCAATTCCGAAGCGAATCCACCTACTTATTATTGGTCGGGGAGACAGGATTTGAACCTGCGACCCCCTGGTCCCGAACCAGGTGCCTCGGGTCTGAGGCTGACCGGACTCCGATGGCAGGGGCCGTGTGGAGAGTGGGCGACGGCGCCGCCCCTTCCGCCGGTTTAGAAGCAGCGTGTGCTGTGATCGCGATTCGAATGGGCTCGCGCCCGCTCATCGACCGAGACAGGAAAGCTACCGAAGCATTGCGTCGTCAAGGCGGCGCTCTTCACGCGCCCGTACCACTTTCCGCTTCGCTGGAACGGCTCGGCCATCGCTCAGGGCCTCCGAGTAAGATCTACTTGTACCGCGAGCCACCGACGAAGAGCGGCGGGCAGGAATCGGATGCGTGAGCCCAGGCGGAGCGAGGGCAGCTTCCCGCTCGCGGCCCATTCGTAAACTGTGTTGCGGCCGAGCCGTACAAACGCGGCCGCCTCGCGGACGGTCCAGAGCGGCTCGGCGGCGATCTCGGAGCTTCTCATTTTCGCTCCTTCGACTTCTTCTCGAAGCCAGGGCCGCCTTGGTCGCGGATCTCGTTGTAGCGGCGGGCGAGAAGGTGGCCGATGTACTCGTACTGATCGAGCCCCATCGCCTTGCGGTCCGCCTCGAGCACGTCGGAGATCATCGACGAGGCCGAGGCGGTTGGCGGCGAGCGTCCGCGACCATCAACGACGCGAAGAAGTCTACATCGACGCGCGCGAAGCTTGACCGCTACGTCGCCTTCTTCTACGGCAACTACCGCACGCACTTCCGCGACGGCTGGCGCCCTCGGTTGCTCTTCGTCTCGCAGAGCGAAGCGCGAGCCGCTTCGATCGCGGAGCTGCTCAACAAGGAAGGCCTACCGAGCAGCAGCACCGCGGCCGGTTGCAGAAGCCGCGCCGCGGGCCCCAGCGCCAGAGGCAGTCAACATCCTGCGCGCTTTCTACGGCTACGCCCGTCGCGCAGCATCGGAACTCGCGCGCTACGGCCTCGAGGCGGCCGACTGAGGTTGACATGCGCTGTCGGCTTCGGCGGTGGCTACCACCTTCCGAATTCCCTTCGCCACCGCCATCAGGTTGCGCGCAGTCTCCAAAAGCAGCGCCAGGAATGGCGGATTCGGCGAGCGGATCCGAGCTTCCAGGCTCGCTACGCTCTCTCGCCAGGCAGCCTTGCAGCGGCTTGCCGTGATGTCCACATTCAACTCATGGAGAAGGGGGCCATGGCCGATGAGCCTCGCCGCCTCTCGGATTTCCTGCGCGCCCACCGGGAACGGATCCTCTCCGACTGGGTCGACGCGGTGCGGGTGCTCGAGCCGGCCAAGGACCTCGACCAGCCGGTGCTGCTCGATTCCCTGCCGCAATTCCTCGACGAGCTGGCCGACTTTCTCGACGACGTCCGTGCTGGCCATCCGGCGAAAGAGCCCGTCAATCCTCCCACCATCCACGCCCTCGATCGGCTGGAAGTCGGCTATGACTTGACCGAGGTGGTCGAGGAATACGCCATCCTCCGCAGGTGCATCGTCGAGTTGGTCCACGACGAGGGCGCGCCGGCCATGCGCTCGGCGCAGCTGGCGCGGCTGCACACGGGGATCGACAGGGCCATCGTCACCAGCACCGCGAGGTACCACCAGGCGAGCGAGCGGACGCTGCGCGCGCTGGAGCGCATCTCTTCGACCGCGCTGACGTACGGCGAGGCCGACGTCATCACGGGGATCGACAGGGCCATCGTCACCAGCACCGCGAGGTACCACCAGGCGAGCGAGCGGACGCTGCGCGCGCTGGAGCGCATCTCTTCGACCGCGCTGACGTACGGCGAGGCCGAGGCCATGCTGCCCGAGTTGCTCAAGGTCCTTCTCGAAACCTGCGCCTCGGTCGACGCCGCGTCGCTACTGCTGCTCGAAGGCGAGATCCTGCGCGTACATGCCGCAGTCGGCCTCGGTCTGGAAAAGACCGTCGGCGAGATCGTACCCGTGGGACATTCCCTCGCCGGCCGGGTGGCGCAGACCCGCGGTCCGATCGCGAGCCGGGAAGCCGCCAGCGATCCGATGGTCACCCGCGAATCGATCCGGCGCGCCGGGCTGCGCGGTTACTACGGCGTGCCGATGATGCTCGGCGAAGAACTGGTCGGGGTCGCCACCATCGGCTCGCGGCACGCGAACGAATTCTCCGAGGAAGACCGCCTCCTGTTCCGCACCATGTCGGGACGCGCCGCGGCGCTGATCGCGAAAGCCCGGCTCAACGCCGAGCTGACGCGGCGAAATGCGGAGCTGTCGGCGGCGCTCGACTACCGCGACCGGATGCTGGGCATCCTCAGCCACGATCTGAAGAACCCGCTCGGCGTCATCCTCGCCTCCTCGTACGTGCTGGAGAAAGCCGGGCTCGACGACGCGCAGAAACGCTCGCTCGCGCGCGTCACCTCGGCCGCCGGCCGCATCGACCGGATGATCAAGGACCTGCTCGACTACACGCGCGCGCGGATGGATCGCGCGCTGCCGATCGCGCGCCGCGAGGTCGACCTGCTCGAGGTCTGCAAACAGGCGGTGGATGAGCTGCGGCTCTTGAACCCCCGCCGCGTTATCGGACTCGACTGCGAGGGGTCGATGACCGTAAGCCTCGATCCCGATCGGGTCGCGAGGGCGGTGGGCAACCTGGTCAACAACGCGCTTCGCTACGGTGATCCGGATGCGCCGATCGACGTGTCGCTGCGGCGGGCGAGCGCCGGGATCGTGCTCGAAGTGCACAACCAGGGGACGCCGATTCAGCCCGATCTGCTGCCGCATCTCTTCGAGGCATTTCAGCGAGGGCCGGACGCGGGCGAGGAGGGACTCGGCCTCGGCCTCTACATCGTCAAGCAGATCGTCGATGCGCACGGCGGATCGATCACAGTCCGTTCCAGTCAGGCCGAGGGCACGACCTTCTCGGTGCTCTGGCCGGCGAGCTGAAGGATTCGCGGGTGCTGGCGAGGACGAGGAATGGAAGGTTAATCCGCAACGCAGCGGCCACCCGAATGTGTGGCAGCTCGCCGCGCTTGCAGAGGCGGTAAATGGTTTCGCGATTGACGCCCAGGAGCGCGGCGGCCTCGCGCGGGGACACGAGTCTGCCCGAAAATCCTTGCAGCACTAATGCAGCAAACTGGCCGTCATTGGCCGGGTGCGGCTGGACGTTCGGGGAAGTCGGCGAATCTATAACCCCGCGTAACGTGACGGACCGGGACGCGGCGGGCGCTCCGGTATCCTCAGGACGATCGTTCCCCGGTAGTCCGCCACCGCAGGCTTGAGGACCCCGTAGACGAGCTGCCGCAGGTCGATGGTGAACGCCTGGGCCTCGTCGATAACCAC
>VBDS01000078.1 GCA_005889085.1 Chloroflexota bacterium
GAAGGCGCGCATCCCGATCTCCTGGCGCGCGGCGTCGCGCAGATTGGCGCGCCGCTCGCCGCCCTTCCGCAGGGCGGGGGCCAGCGTGTAGAGGTCCTCGTACTGGGCGGTGAGCTGGTCGATCTCGGCCTCGCTCACGTCCGCGATGCGTCCCACCAGGTCGCCCACCCCATAGCCGTTCACCGACCAGCCGAACTTGATCTGCGCCTCGACGCGATCGCCCCCGGTGACGGCGACCTCCCGCATGTTCATGCCGCCGAAGCGGGCGATCTTGAGCTTGCGGGAATCGGCGGCCGCGCAAGCGGCCCGCGACCAGTCGTCGAGCGCGGCGAGGACGTCCTCGTCCTGCCAGTGGCCGACCACGATCTTCCGCTCCAGGCGGAGGCGGGCGCCGATGAACCCGAACTCCCGGTCGCCATGGGCGGACTGGTTCAGGTTCATGAAGTCCATGTCGATCTGGGCCCAGGGAAGCTCGCGGTTGAACTGGGTGTGGAGGTGGGCGAGCGGCTTCTCCAGGCGGGTGAGCCCTGCGATCCACATCTTCGCGGGCGAGAAGGTGTGCATCCAGGCCACGACGCCGACACAGTTCGCCGCGCTGTTCGCCTCGATGCAGGTGTTCAGGATCTCCTCAGGCCCGGTCAGCGTCGGCTTCCACACGACACGCACGGGCAGCTTGCCCGAGCGGTCGAGGAACTCGGCAATCTTCCGCGAATCGTCCGCGACCTGCTTCAGCGTTTCGTCGCCGTAGAGGTGCTGGCTGCCGGTGAGGAACCAGAGCTCCCGCTTCCTCGGGTCGAGCATGGGCATGGCACTTCCCCGTTCTTGGATGGCAGTCATTGTGAGCGCTCACATCCAGGGTGTCAACCCCGCTCCACTCATGCCCTCACCACCACTCCGTCCGCTACCAGGGCGGCGCTCATGATCGTCTGCTGGGTCGCCTGGTCCTTCTCCAGCACCGTCTTCACCCTCCCCTCGTGCATCACCAGGACCCGATCGGAGAGGGCCAGGATCTCGGGCAGCTCGGAGGAGATGAGGATGATGGAGACGCCTTGCGACGCGAGGTCGGAAACGATCCGGTGCACCTCCGCCTTCGCCGCCACGTCGATCCCGCGGGTCGGTTCGTCCAGGATCAGGATCCGCGGCCGGGTCGCGAGCCACTTCGCGATGACGACCTTCTGCTGGTTTCCCCCGGACAAGTCGTTCACCACTTGCTCGCGAGTCGCGATGCGGATGCGCAGGGAGGAGACGTACGAATCGGTGAGCTCCTCCTCCTTCTTGCGGCCGAGGAAGGCGCGGAAGCGGCGCAGGACGCGGTGGACCGCGAGCGTCAGGTTCTCCCGCACGTTCATGGGGAGGACCAGGGCCTGCACCTTGCGATCCTCGGGGAGGTAGGCGATGCCGAGCGCGACCGCGTCGCGCGGGCTCCCGATCCGGACTTCCTTGCCCTCGAGCAAAACCCGGCCGCCGGTCTTCTTCGCGGCGCCGAAGAGGATCCGGGCCATCTCGGTGCGGCCCGCACCGATGAGGCCGGCGAACCCCAGGATCTCTCCTTTGCGAAGATTGAAGCTCACGTCCTTCACCACGGGTGGGCCCGAGAGGCCCTCCACCCGGAGGACCTCGAGGCCGGGAACGGCGCTTCCCACGCGGGCGGCGCGCGAGCCAAGCTCCCGGCCCACCATCCGGTTGATGAGCTCCTCCATCGTGCCGGTCTTCGCGTCGACCTCTCCCGCGTTCCGGCCGTCGCGCAGAACCGCGATGCGATCGGTGATCTCGAATACTTCGGAGAGCTTGTGCGAGATGAAGACCACCGAGACTCCCCTTTGCTTGAGCTCACGGATCACCTTGAAGAGCCGGGAGGTCTCCCGGTCGGTGAGCGACGAGGTCGGCTCATCCATCACCAGGAGCTTCACGTTGGTGAGCAGGGCCTTGGCGATCTCGATCATCTGCTGTACGGCGGTGGAGAGCAGCCGGACTTCCACGTCGAGGTCGATCCGCACGTCCAGGTACTCGAAGAGCTCGAGCGCCTTCCTCCGCATCGCCGGGTCATCGAGGAAGGGAGAGCGGCCCCTGAAGATCTCGCGGCCGAGGAAGAGGTTCTCGATCGCTTTCAGATTCGGGCAGTTGGAGAGCTCCTGGAAGATGAGCGTGACGCCAGCCTCCTGCGCCTGGTGGATGGAGCGGAACGCCGTCCTTTTCCCGTCCCAGACGATCTCGCCGGCATCGGCGCGGTAGACGCCGGCGAGGATCTTCATCAGGGTCGACTTGCCCGCGCCGTTCTCGCCGAGGAGGCCGACGACCTCGCCGGGCCCGACCGAGAAGCTCACGTCGTCGAGGGCGCGCACGCCCGGGAAGGACTTTGACACGTGCCGCATCTCGAGGAGAGGGGCGGCCACGTCAGGCCCTTCTCTTGGCGCGGTCCAGAACCGCCGCGAGCACGATGATGATCCCGATGATCGCGGTCTGCCAGTACGAGGAGACCCGCATCAGCACCAGGCCGTTCTTGATGATCCCCATGATGCAGGCGCCGATGAGCACGCCCAGCACGCTCCCCGAGCCGCCCGCGAGCGAGGTCCCGCCGATCACCGCCGCGGCGATCGCGTCGAGCTCCCAGCCCTTGCCGGTATCGGCCTGGGCAGAGTTGAAGCGCGCCACCAGGATGATCCCGGCGATCGAGGCGCAGGCAGCGGGAATGAGATAGAGGAAGAACTTGATCCGCTTGACGTCGATCCCGGACAGGAAGGTGGCCTGCTCGTTGCCGCCGATGGCGTAGGTGCGGCGTCCGAACGCGGTGGTGCTGAGCGCCACGTGGGCGAGCACGGCGATCGCCACCGCGATCCACACCGGGATGGGCAACCCGAGGAAGGAGCCTTGGGCGATGGGCAGGAAGGAAGCCGGGACGTCCGTGATGGGCCAGCCCTTGGTGAGCCCGAGCACCAGGCCCGAGGCGAACGAGAGCATCCCGAGCGTCACGATGAACGGGGCGATCCCGACGTACGCGACGAGCGCGCCGTTCACCGCCCCCATCACCAGCCCGACGAGGATCCCGAGGAGCACCGCATACGGCGGCGGGACCCCGATCGTCATCGCGTAGGCGGCCCCCATGCCCGCGAGCGCCATGACCGAGCCCACCGACAGGTCGATCCCGCCGGTGAGGATCACGAACAGCTCGCCCAGGGCGACGATCGCGACGAACGAGATCTGACGCGATACCAGGTAGAGGTTGCCGGCGCCGAGGAAGTTCGGCGCGGCGATCCCGATCACCGTCATGAGGAGGACGAGGGCGAGGAAGATCGCCGATTCCCTGGTCCTCACCAGGGCGCGGACGATGTTGCGGCCGGGTTGAGGGTCTCCCTTCGCGTGCATTTCCGTCGCTCCCGGCGCTTCATGGAACGGCCGCGGATGGCGCCGCGGCCGCCCCCTGGCGTCGCGCGGCGCTTCCGGAAGCGGACCCTACATCGCCGCGAACTCCTTCTTCATCTCGTCCATGTAGCTGTTCACGTTCGACCTGGTCACGAAGAGCACGCCCGTGTCGGTGACCTTGGGGAGCGTCTTCCCCTTCGAGGCATCGAGGAGCGCCTCCACCGAGAGCCAGCCCATCTTGAAGGTCTTCTGGACGATGCAGAACGCGACCGTGCCGTCGCGGATGCCTTGGAGCGTATCCTTGAGGTCATCGAAGCCGGCGAGGAGGATCTTGCCTGCTTTCTTCTGCTGCTTGAGGACCGACGCTGCGGCCGGCGCGCCCTCCGCAGACACCGCGAAGATGGCGGTGAGGTCGGGGTAGGTCTGGAGGATCGCCTCGGTCTTGTTGGTGGCGACGGAGAAGTCGCCTGCGACGTCGACCACCTCGAGGATCTTCACGCCCGGGGCGGATTTCGCCATCGCCTCCTTGAAGCCCTGGGTGCGGAGGTTCAGGTTCGCCGCCCCGAGCCCGCCCTGGAGGATCGCGATCGATCCCTTGCCCTTCATCAACTCGGCCATCTTCTTGCCCGCCTCGTACCCGGCGGTCTTGTTGTCCGTGCCGATGTAGGTGAGGGCCTGCGACGACGGCGCCGGCGCGTCGAAGGTGATGACCTT
>VBDS01000105.1:0-5716 GCA_005889085.1 Chloroflexota bacterium
CACACCCTGGTCCGGGTCTCCCTCGACGAACACGCGACCCCTGCGGAAGACGATCCGCTCTTCCGGCCAGCCGTAGAACTCGGCGGCCAGGAAGGTGAGTTGTTGACGCACGCCCTGGGCGGCGCCCAGCGCGGCATGGGTCCCGCCTACGCTGCTGCCGCTGCCCGCGCCGGCGTCCGTGGGACCGCCGTCAGTGTCCATCTGGACCGCTGTCACGTCCTCGACCGGGATCCCCAGGTCCTCCGCCACCACTTGCCGGCCGACGGTATGGGCGCCGGTGCCGGTTTCCGGCACCAGGGTGTAGAACGTTGCCCGGGCATGCTCATCCATGCTGACGGTGACCGAGTACACGCTCTGTCCCTGGGGACGCTGCCCCAGAGATATGCCCCGCCCAACATACGGGCCAGACTTCGGCGCACCCCAGTTGGCGGCTTCGACGGCGGCTCGCAAGGTTGCCTCGCCCCGTATGTGCTTGTACCGTCCCCCGGTGGCGCACACCTGGCCATCCTGGAGCACGTTGCGGAGCCGCAATGCGTAGGGATCAATGCCCATCGCGTGGGCGATCATGTCCGTGTGGGACTCCACCGCGAACACCACCTGGGGCTGTCCCGGCGCGCGATAGGAGCCGCAGGGCACGTTGTTGGTGTACACCATGTAGCTGTCGACCTGAACATGGGGGATGTGGTACTGCCCCCCGGCCGCGTCCCGGCTGCCGGCGAGTCCGGGGCGGCCCCTGAAGCCGCTGTAGGCCCCGCCGTTGTACACCACGGTGCTGTGCCGCGCCCAGAACGTTCCGTCTCTTTTCACCCCGGTCTTGATGGTGACGACCGCGGGATGCCGGGGATTGCCGGCCATCAACTCCTCGGTGTAGCTCATGATCATTTTGACGGGCCGTCCCGAGCGGAGGGACAGGAAATAGGCCAGGGGCACGTTCATGGCGGGCGACTTGCCGCCGAAGTCGCCGCCGATGCCACAGGGGTTGACGACGATCTGGTCTTCAGAGAACCCCAGCGCGTCGGCGAGCTGCTTTCGCAACGTGTAAGGCACTTTGTTGTTGGCCCACACCTGCATGCGCCCGGCGGCGTCGATAGCCACCACGCAGGCATAGGGCTCCATGTAGCCCTGGTGCACCCAGGTGGTGGTAAAGGTATGCTCGAAAATCAGGTCCGATTCTCGGAAGCCTTGCGCCAGGTCTCCGGCAGACCAGGTGGCGTGGTGCAGGATATTCCCGTGCGGCTGAATGGGGCCTGACGCAGACGCAAAGATGGGCGAGCCCTCGTGGACCAGGGTGGCTCCGGGCTCCATCGCTTCCAGAGGGTCGAAGATGGCCGGAAGAGGCTCGTATTCCACGTCGATGCGCGTGAGGGCTTCTTCGGCCGTGTCGGGATCGACGGCGGCGACGGCGGCCACCTTTTCCCCCACGAAACGCACGGTGTCTTCAGCCAGCAGAGGCACATCCCGGACCATGCGGCCCACCCGCATGCCGGCCGTGTCTTTGCCGGTGATCACGGCCCGGACTCCCGCCAGACCGAGGGCTCTGGTGGCGTCGATATTGACGATGCGGGCATGGGGAAAGGGGCTTCTCAACACCTTGCCCCAGATCATGCCGGGCAGAGCGACGTCGGCGGAGTACAGGAACGTTCCCGACACCTTGTCAGGACCTTCTTGCCTGGTGACCGGTCTTCCCACCACTGCGTAAGTCGTCATGGCTCTCTTCCCTCTTTCATAACTTGGTGGCTCTTCGTGGATTCCAGGGTCGTGGACGTGAGGAGGTCATATCACCCGATTGTTGTAACGATCTCTTCCTTGAAGCCCTGACTTTTCCATGGGCTCAACCATACCTGTGGATGCGGGGACCACAGGGAAACCGAAGACTCCGGAAGCCAATAAGCGCGTTTGCAGATTGGATGGTATGGGGTGCAATATGCCCTCATGCAATGCTGCGCGTTGAGCACGACGGTGTACTGACGGAGTGAACCGGATCCGGAACCAGCGATGGCCTCGAAAAAGCAAGCTGCTCAACGTCGTCAGGCTCGTTGTATATTTGCGTACCACGAAGCAGCCTGCAAATGCGAGGGTGTGAGTGTTGTCAGTCAACCAGCTCTCCTGGCACCGCGTGGTGTTCCGCGTACGCTCGCCCATCGCCCAGACACGCGAGCCCCTGAAGTGTTCGGAGCGCCACGGGTGCGCAGCGCCTCGCCTCTGCGGGGACTCTTGTACGCGTTCTGGAGCCGCCGGTCAAGGCTGGCATCAGCCAGGGGAGGAGCGCACATCGCTATCCTCCACGCCGTCGTGGAGCCGCCGATTCTATGCGTGAGTAGCCTTGAGGGATTGCACCCCAAGGCTACTCACCCGATATCCGTTCCAAAGATTGTCACACCCCGCGGCGCGCAGGTGGCGCCCGTCACGCCCCCAGCGCCGCCACCATCTCTGCGGCACTGACCACCGTGGCTTGACGCGGGAACACCTTCTCCATCAGCAGTGTGTGGACGTCAGGGTCCCGGTCGGCGCACCCATCCTCCACCACGATCACGTGGTAGTCCCGGTCGGCGGCCAGCCGTACGGTGGACAAGATGACCCCGCTGGTGGCGTGGCCCATGAGGATGAGGGTCTCAATGCCCTGGGCCCGCAGGATGGTCTCAAACGCGCTGCCGGAGAACGCACTGGTGCGGTGCTTGGCGATGACGGGCTCACCCTCCCTGGGCGCGACCGAGGGGTGGATCAGCAGGGCGGGGTCCGCCGGCAGCACTGCTCCCGTGGCCCGCATGGGGCTCCGCGGGTTGTGCTGGGCGGGAATCTCGGGATAACCGGGCCGGAAATGAGCAATGCAGTAGGTGACGAAAATCCCCGCCTGTCTGGCCGCGGCCAGGACCGCACCGGCCCGCGCGAAGGTCTGCCGCTCGTGCACGAGGGGGTTCTGCGCCATGTTCCCGGCGGAGAAATCCGCCATGAGCAGCGCGGTCGTGCTCTTGTCCAGTGTGATCTCGGCCATCTCTCACCTCCCACTCGCTCTGACGACCCCTTTGGGGTATGTGCGGAGTACCTACGTATGCCGTGACGGCCATGAACACGCCTGCCGAATATCCCCCTCATTGCACGTCACAGCGGCTCCTCCGCGTGTGGGGTCACGCCACAGGACGCCCCCCGTGCGGCGTATCATACCAGAACACCAGAGAGGGCTCCAGACAGGGAAGGCAAGCGAGGCGTGCCATGGCTCCACACCCTCTGCGGCGTTCGATACGCCATGCCGCACAGGGTCAGCCCACCGCCAGAGCAGGGATCACCAAGATATGGTGGTGATCGCATAGCTAGTATCAGAATTGGGCGAAGTGGATCAGCAGCGTTATGCCGCCAACTCTTCTAGGACCTACGGCACTGACGCTGCGATCAGACCTCATAGAGAACGTTGAGAGGTCTCTATGTTTCCGTTTTAACGTTTGGCCGTGGCAATTGGTGGCAAAAATGGACACAAAAGTGGTCTGTCAGAGCCTCGAAACGCACAAACGCTACCGGTTCCTTACGAAAAAGGACTCAACCAGCAAGCATAGTATCTATCCGCTTGGTGCTGGTCTTCATCCGCGTGCCCTCCGCCCGCTGATGTTGGAGCCTGACAGGAAGTCGTGTCCCCGTCAGCGGATTGGCTCGCTGAGCGCGCTTTCTAACGCCTCCCAGCCTGTCGTGATGCCTGGCACAAACGCCTGGCAGCCCTCGGCGTCCAGCACCTCTTTGCCCAGCCGGTCTGTGTATTGCATCGAGATGAACGCGTCGGTGATTTGCTGGGCGACTCCCGCATCCAAGTCCCGATGCGCGGTAAAGCAACAGTGGCTGTACCCTGGGCTCGACCAGAAGACGCGGAGGGTGTCCGGCATCAGCTGGCCTTGCTCGGTCAGCCCTTCGAGGGTCCGTTGACTCACGGCACCCGCCTCATATGCCCCTTTGAGCACGAGCTCGACGACAGCCCGCTCATCCGACAACGGACTCGGCTCGCGATCCTCCGCAAAGGTGTAGGCTGCCAAATCCCGCTGCGGATCGAGGCCGTGTTGTTTCAGGAAATAATAGGGCAGCAGGCCCGCTTGGGCCGAGCCGCGACTCCCGAGGGCCACGCGCTTCCCCTTCAGGTCTGCCAAGGTGGTGATGCTCGAGTCGCGTCGGGTGAACAATTGGGTGCGGAAGTTGATGTCGACATCCCGCATCGCCACGACGCGACAGGGATCGTTCAGGCGCTGTTTGATGTGGACGTACGAGATCGGCCCATTCCAGGCCAGGTCGATTTCGCGGGTCGCAAACGCCTCGACGAGCGCGTCATAGTCGGCATACAAGACCCAGTCGAGCGCAATGCCCTGCTGCTGGAAATGCGTCTTCAGGCCTCGAAATACGGTAATATGTCCTGGTGATGCTGTGCCTCCGAGTCGCAGCATACGCTGTCCTCCATACCCCTCGGTCCTCGCAGGGCCGGGGAAAATGTGTCCACCGTAACGGCCCGCACCACGGACGACCGCGGCGGGTCTCTGACTGGCGCGCATGTGGGCTCGCCCAGCAGCGCGCCGCGCGTCTGGGGCGGCAGCCGGGAGATGCTGGTGCGCCCGGTGAGGCAAAGGACGCCCAGGAGTCAGTCCTCACGCGCCTCCGGCGTCATGGCCAGCTGGCCTCCGTCCCACCTCCTCGTGCACCTGCCTCCGATCCCCGCCCCCACACGCCCGCGGGACTACCCTTCCGCCACTTGGAAGGGAAATCCCAAAGCGCTTGCCGGGTCCAGCGTGGCCGTCAGATAGCCTTCGGCACTGCGGCCCGTGCCGCCTGGCTCGCGCAAGGTATGGCCTTGCGCCGCCAACCCCTTGGCCACCTCTGCGATCCCGTCGACGCCAAACGCGATGTGGTACACACCGGGGCCTTCCCGCGCCAAATATTGCCCCATGGCGGAGTTGGCATCCAGGGGTTCGGTGAACTCCAGGTTGGTCTCTCCAACCTGATAAATGGCGTTTTTCATGCCCCGACTTTCGTACACCTGGACTTTGACCGGCGTCATGGCAAAGGTCTGCGCCATATATTGCACCATCGCATCGGCGTCATGGACCAGGATCCGCACGTGATGCACAAACTTAAACATCCTCTCTCCTTGGTGAATGAGGTTCGTCGGCCTCTGCGTCCCTCGCTGGTCCCATTCTAGCCCTGCACGGACCGGGGGTCAATTGTCCTGTTGCCATGCCCTCATGCGAGTTGTACAGGGGTTTGCACGGGATACGCGTGCATATTGTGCTTACCATGAACACGTATCCTGCATATATCGCTGGATGGATGTGACGCTGTTGGGCGTAATGTAGTAATGTAGCTGTGAGGCACGTTTCCATCACAGTTTTATGCCCCCAACTCACCAAGCAGTGCTTTGGCTTCCTGGAGGTCGACGGTATCAAAGCCCTCGTGAACCACCCGTCGATCGGCGCGAGGAGCTCGTAAGCCTCAGCGCGCTTGCCTTGCTGCTGCCACAGGCGAGCCAGGCTCATGGCCGCGCGCAGGCGGTCTTGAGCCTCGGCAGCGATCCGCGCGGCGACATTGTAGACCTTGACGAAGACGCGGTGCCCCTCCCCGTCGGGGGTGAGCAATGCGGGAGAGGCCATCTTCGACCAGCTTCCGGCTGGTCGTACGCCCGGCTGCAAGATCGGCCGCGAGCGCGGCTCAAGTCGGCCTTGCGGCGGGCGGCGGCGCCTTCATCCTCCAG
>VBDS01000105.1:5820-10435 GCA_005889085.1 Chloroflexota bacterium
AGGACATCGAGCCCGGCGCGGTGCACCATCAGGTAGGGGACCACCTGCGCGAACTGGTCGGGCGTGAAAATGACCAGCACGTTGGCGCGCGGGTGTGGCCCGCGCGGCGTGTCGCGGAAGGCCTCGATCTCGACCTGGCACTGCTCCCCGAGCGCCGCGCACACCCCTTCGGCAACGGCCCGGGTGCGTGTCGGATCGTAGTAGATGTGGGCGTGATAGCCCAGGTTATTGAAGGATTTGGCAGCTTTCTCGGTCATCGGGCTTCCCTCCCTGCTGGTTGACGATGGCTGGCAACCGTGGTGCACAGCGCTCCCTGGGCCCATCATAGCATACCTGACTGAGAATGTGCGGCAGGCAGCGCTACGGGAGAGAACCGTCAGTGCGTGTGACGAGACGCTCTTGGGCGATATGTAACGGTGGAGCGTTGTACACGTTAGTGTTATCTCTGCACCTGAGCCAGCGCCGCCTCGGTCTCCGGGAGCCAGAAGGTCATCTCCATGGCCTGATACATCTCGATCGCTGTCGACAGCTCGGCACGGAACTCGCTCACCTGTACAACCTGGTGCCCTATCAACGTCGCCCGGGTGGAAGTGGAAGGTGGACGCGTACCGACACAAGATTGGATGCTCAACGTGTGCCACGAAGCGTAACGTAGGAATGTGGATACTCCACCACTGAGTATATCAGGTACCCAATGAGCCTTTGGACATAAGCGCCGTGCACCACTGTACGGAGTGAGAAACGTGTCCTAAAAGGCACCATGAGAGGGAGGAGAGCCCTCAAGAGGTGGTGCTTGGCTAGAGATGGCATGGTGAATCACCTGAAGCGTGCATAGCCCTACGGGAAAACCAGACCCTGGCATACCTCTCCTGAGATGTCAGCCGGACTCATCCGAAATCACAAGGTTGAGGTGAGCGTAGGGACCGAGGTCTTCCATAGCTTTTGTAAGACCGCAGGGAATAAGGGTTAACCTGATCTACCCCTTATAGAGAGACCGGGAAGCCGCAGAGCGCGGACGGGGCATGAAGAGAACACGCCACCTAAACCATCTAACGTCCTACGGTATGAACGTGGGAAGCTTCCTGACGGATGCGAAGGGGAGTGGACAGTAGGGAAGGGAGCCCCCAACGAAACCCCAATACCTCAGGAAGTGGCGGTTAGGGCGTAGTAGTCTGAGGACGGGAAAGCCGTCCACGCGGGCACAGAGGAGACAAAGAAGCCCTATGGCGAAGGCCCTTAGCTTTTCGAAACTTCTGGCGCAAAGGTAACTGACGCGAACATAGGGGAATGGACCTGTGGATGTCGGTGAAATGCAAAAGAAACTGAGTCTGACGGCACAAGAGAAACCCGAACACAAGTTCGGAGAACTCTACAGCCTGCTCTGTAATGAAGTATGGCTACGAGTCGCCGCCCAGGAAACCCTGAAGAATAAAGGGAGTAAAACGGCGGGAATCGACGGAATGACGAAGTCGAACTTCCTTGGAAACTTTGATGGATACCTCACAGAACTCAAGGAAACACTCAAAGCCCAAACCTTTGAACCACTGCCTGTGCGAAGGGTGTACATCCCAAAAGCGAACAGTGAGAAAAAGAGACCATTAGGTATCCCAATCCTGTTTGACAGGATAGTACAAAATACCCTTCGGATGATTCTGGAACCAATATGGGAAAGTGATTTTAGCATCCATTCCTATGGTTTCCGGCCAAACAGAAGCACATACGATGCTATATCAGCCATTTACCTCCAACTTATCGGAAGTAAATGGACCTATCAATGGATCATTGAGGGAGAGATAGCCAGCTACTTCGACACGATACCACATCAGAAACTTATCAAGGTGGTAAAGAAAAGAGTCGCGGATAAGGACATCCATGAGGGGCTATGGAGATTCTTACGTGCAGGTGTGATGTAGAGAGGACAGTTCACTGAAACCCTTACAGGAACACCACAGGGCGGAATCGTGAGCCCACTGTTAGCCAACATATACCTGGATCAACTGGACAAGTATATGGAAACCATATCCCTGAACCTGACCTATGAACAACGAAGGTCAAGGCGGAAAAAGGGACTAGGAAACTTCCTCTACGTTAGATACGCCGATGATTGTGTCGTGCTTTGTAATGGGACGAAGGCGGAAGCCCTCGCCATGAAAGAGGAGCTTAAGGAATTCCTCAGCACCAAGGGGCTAACGTTATCAGAGGAAAAGACAAAAATCACCCCTATTACTGAGGGATGCAAATTCCTCGGATACCAGATCATCAGGGAAATCGGGGGAAAAGGAGTAATGACCCCAAAGGTGTTAATACCGGATGAGGCCATGAAACGATTCGAACACAAAAGACGTCGAATCCTTTCCCCCAACACCCACCATGACTCGATCCGCGCAAAGATCAGCGCAGCAAATCGAGTCACACGGGGATGGTGCCAATACTATCGGCTAACCGACAGTCCCAGTATCCCGTTCGGTAAACTCTCGAACGAGATTTTCTGGGCAATGGCACACTGGCTGGGTCGGAAGTTCAGGATAAACATGCCAGAAATCATGCGCAAGTACCGAAGGAAAAATACCTTTGGATACAAGGCAGCAACTCTGGTCATGCCAAAGGACTTCAAAGCCACATGGCTTAAACGAAAACCCTGGCACAATCCCTATACCGCAAAAGACGCCATAATACGTGAGGACCTTTTCTCATGGGATGACATCTGGAGCGGGGACGAAACACAAAGGCACGGATGGATGGACCTCCGTGAGGAGGTAATCCTGCTCAAAGGAACCGTCTGTGCACTCAAGTTGCCAGGCATCTGTGAGAGCAATGGAAAACCACTCCATCCAAGCGAGGTCGAGATTGACCATATCACGCCTCGCGCACGGTTCAAGGTAAGAACGGAGGCTGATCGCATGAAGCACCTCCAACCAGTATGCTCATCATGCCACAGAGCGAAGACGAAGACTGATCGAAAGGTGCTGAGCCGTATGAGGTAAAAGCCTCACGTACGGTTCTAAACGGGGAGGTTGTGGAAACGGATCGTAAGACACCGCGCCATGACCTTACCCAACCTGCACATCCTCACCTCAGGGGGCTTTCGCTGACTGGTGACACCCCTTACCACGTAATCCGGTGGAGTGTGGTATGTGCGGGAACGACACGGGGCGGTGCCTTGTCTCCTACCGTCGGGTCATTTGAAGTGCGGGATCACCTGCTCGGCAAACAGGCGCATCGCCGGGGCCATTTGTTCGTATGTCAGGCCGCCGAGATCCATGTAGCACAGGAAATGGGTCACGTGCCGGGCCTGCAGGTCCTTGATGGTCGCCGTGACCTGTGCCGGCGTGCCAATAGCCCCCAGGGCTTCCTGCCCACGGCGTTGGACGAGTTCCGGGTCGATAAAGGGATCGCGGGCATAATGTTCGTAGCCCCGCAGTCCCCCAGTACGCGCCAAGGTCGAGACGGGAGACCGTAAGTAGCGGGCCAGGTCGCCGGCCCATTGGAAACGCGGCTGCATGAAGGCCTGCGCCTCGCCTTCCCGGGCGGCCACATACGTATTGCGGGCGGCAATAATAGTGAGCTCCTCGGGGGCGACGCCACTGGCGAGCATGTGGGTGCGATAGAGCGTAATGAGATTGTCATCCGCCTCGGGGGCCGCCGGAAAGAATGTACTCCCGACGGTCACAATGCCCCAGCGGTGTGCGACTGCCGCCTCGACGGACGCTGGGCTATGCGTCACCGCCATGGCGATGGGCGGATGCGGGTGCTGGAGCGGGTGCGGGACGACCATCACTTCCGGAAAGCGATAAAACTGACCCTCGTACGCCAGGCGCTCCTGACGCCAGGCTTTGAGCGTGATGTCCATCCCCTCGAGGAAACGCTCACGCGACTCTGCCATATCCATCCCGTACGCATCAAACTCCTGCTTCTGATACCCACGGCCGATGCCGATCTGCAGACGGCCCTCGCTGAGAATGTCCAGCGTCGCCAGATCCTGGGCCAGGCGCAGCGGATGGTACCAGGGCACGATCGAACAGGCCACTCCGACTTTGACCCGGGTGGTCTGCGCCGCAATCGCCGCCAGCAGGCTGTGCGGCGCGCTAATAATGCTATGCTCACTGAAGGCATGCTCCGCGATCCACACGGAGTCAAAGCCCAGCGTCTCGGCGAGCTGGGCACTCTTGAGAATATCGTGATACACCTGGGCATCCGTGCGTGCAATAGGCAGGGGGTTGCGTTGCTGCCCATCCCCATACTGTTCATGCAGCAACGGCCGCTGGCCCACAAAAAAACAGCCAAATTCCATGTGCCCTCCCTGTGCGGTGTGCACGCTGTCGTCTCCTACGGTGCGAGCGTGCAAGGCGGGCTGGCCTTCGCATCGCAGGGCCTGGAAGCCCATACGCGCGCTGGCATCCTCGTGTGCGGAGTATAGACAAAACACACAGCCTGTGCCACCGACAGCGGGCGCCCACCCTGGGAGCGCATGACCCATACGACACGCGCAACTGGCCGTTCTTCGTCAGTGGTTGTGGACTGTCTATTGCGAGGCTGGTACCATCGTTCATGCTTTCTTTTTGACCCCCTTGTCCTGACACGGCAGCCCCTGTGGGTTACACGTGCGGCGACGGCG
>VBDS01000048.1 GCA_005889085.1 Chloroflexota bacterium
TCGCCGTCGACGGCGCCTGGCGGGTGATTACAAGTCCCGCGACGCGAACGTGTTGCCCATTGCGAATGGCAGGGAGCTTGTTGCTTTCCAGCGCGCCCATCGCGCGCAGGCGGTCGCGGCAGAAGTGGATCAGATGGTGGCCGGTGGAAAGGTCGGAGATCCTGTACTCCAGCTGGTTGGCGTCGAAGTCGTCGACGTGGGGGAGAGCTGGAGCGGTGTCGTTGAGGCGCAGCTCGGACTGCTTGTCGATGCCGCGTCGCAGGCCTTTGCCATGCCACCGTTCCTGCCAGCCCCAGAGCAGCTCGCGCCTGGGCCGGCCAAGGCCGTCGAACGCGCCGACCATCACGAGGTTGCGGACCGCGTGCGGACCGATCGGTCCGCCGCGCAGCCGGCCCACGAAGTCGTCGAAGGACGTGTACGCCCCAGCGCGCCCGCGCTCGTTGACGATCGCCTTGCGCCCCTCCTCGCCGAGGTCGCGGACGTAGTTGAAGCCGATCCTCATCGCGAGCCCTGATTCGAGGCGTTCGGGCAGGCAGCGGACGTCGGATTGGTTGATATCCACCGGCAGCGCCTTCATCCCGTGGCGCTTCAAATCCTCGACCAGCACGCTCGGGTGATAGAAGCCCATCGGCTGGTTGTTCAGCAAGCCGCATCCGAACTCGACCGGGTGGTGCAGCTTCATCCATGCGGTTTCATATGACGTCCGGGCAAATGCGGCGGCATGTGAGCGGCAGAATCCGTAGACCGCAAAGCCCTGCACCGCCGCGAAAAGCTGGTCCGCCACCTCGCGCGGCACGTCATTGGCGAGGCAGCCGCCGATGAACTCGTCTTCGAGCGATGACATCTCGACGCGGTTTAGGTGCCTGGTCATCGCGCGGCGGAAGCCGTCGGCACGGCCGGGCTTCATGCCGGCTACGTACATCGCGATCTCGATGATCTGCTCCTGGTAGAGGATCACGCCCATCGTGTCCTTGAGGATCGGTTCGAGCAACGGATGCGCGTAAGTGACCTCCTCGCGGCCCTGCTTGCGCCGGATGTATGGATGGACGGCGTTGCCCTGGATGGGTCCCGGCCGGATGATTGCGACCTCGACGACCAGGTCGTTGAAGGTCTGGGGGCGCGTCCGCGGCAGCGTCTGCATCTGGGCGCGCGACTCGATCTGAAACACACCGATGGTGTCGGCGGTGCTGCACATCTCGAAGACCGCCTGATCTTTCAGCGGAAGCTGGTCGAGGTCCGGCCTGGTGCCGGTGGTGTCCTTGATCAGGTCCAGCGCCTCGGCCACGACTGAAAGCGTGCGCAGGCCGAGCATATCCATCTTGATCAGGCCGAGGTCTTCGACGTCGTCCTTGTTGAACTGGACGACCCGCCGTCCCTCCATGGTCGCCGGCTCTACAGGGGCGATGTCGACCAGCGGCTCGCCGGTCACGAGCATGCCTCCGTTGTGGATCGACAGGTGGCGAGGAAACTCGATGACCTCACGACACAGCTCGAGGAACTGCTGCCAGCTCTGCGGTCGCATATCGGGCGGAGGGACCGCGCCCGTCATCGAGTCCTCGACGTCCTCGGTGAACCACCGGTCGACTCCCTTGGCGAGCCGGTCCAGCAGCTCGTCGGAAAACCCGAGCGCCTTGCCCACCTGCCGGATGGCCATCCGCGGCTGGAAGGTCACGACGTTGCAGACCATCCCGGTTCGCTCCCATCCGTACTTCTCGTAGATGTACTGAATGACCTGCTCGCGATGTGCTGTGGAGAAGTCGATGTCGATGTCCGGCGTGCTGGTCATCTCCTCGTGCAGGAAGCGCTCGAAGAGGAGGTTGTGCTCGATCGGGTCGACTCGGGTGATGCCGAGCACGTAGGCGACGATCGAGTCCGCCGCCGAACCACGGCCCTGTCCTGGGACGCCCTTCTCGCGCGCGAACCGCATGAGGTCCCAGTTGATTAGGAAGAACTCGGCAAGGCCGGTTTTCTGAATGACTTCCAGCTCGTGCTGGAGTCGTCGCGTAACCTCGATCGTGATCGGCTGGTAGCGCTCGCGGACCCCTTCGAAACACAGCTTGTAGAGAAATGAGAACGGCGTTTCGCCGGCCGGCACCGGGTAGCCGGGGAAACGGACCTTGCGGAAGTCGAGGTCGACGTCGCACTCCTGCGCGATGTCCCAAGGCGTGGCCAGCGCCTCTGCGTGCTCTTTGAAGAGCGAACGCATCTCTGCGCCGCTCTTGAGGTGATGCTCCGAGTTGGGAAAGAGGTGAGGCCGCGCTTCGTCGAGGGTGGCCCGGTGGCGGATGGCGACCAGCACGTCGTGCAGCCGTCGACGCTCGGGGAGGTGGTAGTGGACCTGGTTGGTGGCGACGATGCCTGAGCCACATCGCCGGGCCATGGCGGCTCGTCCTTCGAGCACCCATGGATCCTCGGGGCGCATGTGGTGGTGCAGCTCGCTGAAGACGTTCTCTCTGCCCAGGCATTCCTGGAGCTCGCGCAAACGCTGCTCGCTGTCGGTGGGGGTCAGGTAGAAGAGGTCGCCGCGGTGCTCGGCGACCTTTTCCAGCGTCGTTCGTGCCTCGCCCTTGGGCTGGTCGGCGTGGGCGATGGTGAGGAGGCGGCAGAGGTTCGAGTAGCCGCGGAGGTTGCGCGCGATGAGGATCAGCTCGTCGCCGTCGACCTCGAGGGCACTGCCGATGATGGGTTTGACGCCGAGCTTGCGGCAAGCCTGGAGATGGCGCACCGCGCCGTACACTCCACCGCGGTCGGTGATGGCAAGGCCGGGCATCTCCAGCTCTGCGGCCCGCATCGCAAGCTCGTATGGATGCGAGCCGCCGTCCAGGAACGAGAAGTTGGAGTGGCAGTGAAGCTCTACATACGACATCACTGCGCGGAAACCCGGGCATTGCGCAAAGCGTGCCGGATCTCGCGTCTAGTCATAAACCCGTTCCAGGAACCATTCGTTGGTCGAGACGTCGCGATACAGCTCGCAGAGCAGGTTGTTGTTGAGGAGTGCCTTCCAGTACTCGCGAACGACGGGCCTGGTCCACCACGACGTCTCGACCTTCCACCGCGCGATGGGATCGATCGAGCCGCTGTAAGCCCCGGTGATGAAAATCGGCGCGCCGCCTGGGCCGAGCGTGACATCGATCGCCGCGGCCGGCGTCAGCAACCTCGTCATGCGAAGCTCACTCTCGCTATCACCCCGTCACCGAAGCGTTCCTGAAGCCGCTCCATCGCTGCCTCGACCTCTTGACTCGTCCCGTCGCCGCCTGCCCACAATCTCAGCTGACGCCGGCCCGCGCCTTCCAGCACCGGCAATTCGATCCACAGCTCCGTGATCGATGCGCTCGGCTGCCACTCCTTGATCCACCCGCCGATCAGCCCGAACAGCTCCACGGTGCTGCTCAGCGGATGGCGGACGACAGACTCGCGCGTTTCCCGAGCGGCTGACTCGAGCTCGAGTCGCACTCTCACGTGCTTGGCGCCGGCGCCACGCAGACCAAGCTCGTCCGCCAGGTCGCTGCACAGCCCGCGGGCGACGAAGAGGAGCGCCTCGCGGTCTTCGACCGGTTCTTCGAACTGCCTGTGGGCGCTGGTGAACAGGGGTGGACGCCATGCATCGAGGTGATCGGGTTCGAGACCGCGCGCGAGCTGCACGGCATGGCGTCCGTCGCGACCCAGCTGGCTCTCCAGCTCTCGCGGACCGATCGCCGCGACCGCGCCCAACGTGCGCAGGCCAAGCAGGTCGAGGCGCTCGAGCTGCTCGGCATCGAGCGGCAGCTCGCGAGAGGGAAGAGGGGCGAGGAATTCGCGCGCATCGGCAACACGCAGCAGGTGGCCTGGTCGCGCGCGGGCGGCGGCGAGTCGGGCTGAAAAGGGTCCTGGCGAGAGCCCGAGTCGCGGTTCGCGGCCGATCGCCTTCAACAAACGGTGACGCGCGTCACGGATCGACGCGCCTGGGGCCGCAACCCCGCTCGTGTCCAGCCACGCGATTCCCTCGCCTCGCACCTCGACCACGGGCGCGAGGTCGTAGAGGGATGCCGAGATCAACTCGCGAATCCGGTCCGTGGCTTCCTCGTCCGGCAGCACGAAGGTCGCTTGTGGGCAGAGGTGCTCGGCCTGACGCATCGCCATCCCGGGCGTCACACCAAAGGGGAGCGTCTCTTCAGACGCCGCGACCACATGCTCGTCCCAGCGCCCGACGATGACCGGCTTGCCATAGAGATCGGGCCGGCGAGCCAGCTCGAGGTGCCCGGTCAGACCACAGCAGACGCGCATGGCTCAAGCCCATCGATTACCTCGGTGACCTGGACCCGGTGATCGGTCAGGGTTTGCGTGCCCAGCGGGTAACGAATCTCGAGCTCCGTTTCACCCAGCGGAGGCGCCACGCGGTTTTTCACGCACCGAGCAGTCACTCGCAGCCCAACGAGCTGGCCGCGCTCCCAGATCCAGTCGTGGCGGGAGAACCCGAGGCTGAAGCTCGAGGCGTGGGCAAGCGCTCGGTTTGGGGCATCGACCACTCCGACGAGCACGGTGCCCGAACGGTTGGCGCCTGACTCCAGCGGTCCGAGCCAGTGTTCTGGCACCCCGCCCAACATGAGGATGAAGCCAGCCCCCGCGCGGGCCAGCGTGGCCGCGGCTTCGCCCGCGACCTCAGGAGCCGGCGCGCGGACGACGTTCAGCGCGCCGGGCTCAGGGGAGAAGGGAATCAACATCCACGGGTCGAATCCGCCCCCGTCGATCACCATCGCGTGGGCGAACTCGTGGGTCGCCTGGGCGAGAAGCGAAAGGGCGACCGTGAGCTTGCCGCTGGTTCCGCTCCCGGTGAAAAGAGAGAGCCGGCCTCGCGGTAGGCCGCCGATCCCCGTGAGCTGATCGACCGGCGTTCCACTCGACCAGGGCTGCGGGGGTGGCATCTCAGCCGCTCTCGTCAGCGCCTGGCTGCCGAAACGGACCCGAATCGAGTTGATGGCGGTTTCCAGGGCAACTTCCTGCATCTTTCATGGCCTCGTTGGGAGAGAGACGCAGGGTAGGTTTGGAGGCACCTCAACCATATCGAACGAATGTTCGGGAGTCAAGGGGTTACCTCAAACGATGGCTATCTTCTCTTTATGTCGAGGGTTGTCGTCATTGGTGGAGGGGTCATCGGCTGCGCCGTTGCGGAGCGGCTCAGCTTCGATCGGCATCAGGTCATGCTGCTCGAGCGGGACCAGCTTGCAGGGCGCGCATCGGGCGCCGCCGCGGGTGAGCTGAGCCCAGCTCGCCCCTCCGACGCCCAGAGCCTGGCCATGTTCCCTGAGCTCGTGGCGCGCGTCGAGAAGGACAGCGCCATGAACGTGGAGTTCCGGGTCCAGCAAGGGTTGAAGCCGGCTTTCACTGGTGAGGAGGCGGCGGCCCTGAAGCAAGAGGGCGGGCGTTGGGTCGACCCGGCCGAATGCCGCAAGATCGAACCCGCGCTGAATCCTGACGCCTTCGGAGCCGTCCTGATCGAGCACGCGCATCTCACGCCACCTCGCTTCGTCCGCGCGCTGGCGCGAGCGTCAGCCTCGCGCGGCGCTGAGATATATGAGGGGACGCCGGCCACCGGCTTCGATGTCGCCGGTCACCGTGCCCGCGGCGTCAGGACGCCGGATGGACTCACTGCCGCCGATTGGATCGTCATCGCGGCCGGGCCCTGGACGAGAGAGGTCGCTTCGAGCGCCGGCATCGACGTCGACGTTAGGCCGCAGCGCGGGCAGCTCGCCGCGCTCGACCCTGGGTCGCTCATCCTACGGCGCAGCGTCTTCTGGTCGAACGGTTACCTGGTGCCGAAAGGCGACGGCAGCATCATCGCGGGCGGCACTGAAGAGGACTCGGGTTTCGACGACCGTCCGACGGTTGAGGGCATCGCGAGGCTGCTCGAGCTGTCGCGAAAGCTGGTGCCAGGTCTCGCCGCGGCGACGCTGCAGCGCGTGTGGGCGGGCTTGCGTCCGGTGTCGCCGGATGGAAAGCCGATCGTCGCGACCTCCACGATCAGAAACGTCATCGTCGCGACTGGGCACCATCGCAAGGGGATCCTGCTCGCGCCACTCGCGGCGGCGCAGGTCGCGGATATCATCAACCGGGCTAAATAAAAGGGCCGGGGCTCCACAGAGCCCCGGCGCGTAACTGACTTACGAAACTGGTGAAGAGAAGTGCCTTACTTCTTCTTCGCGGTCTTCTTGGCTGCCTTCTTCGCGGGCTTCTTCGCGGCCTTCTTCTTTGCTGCCATGTTGTTACCTCCTTCTCCTAGAGATGTGGACCGGTAGGTTCCATGGGGTTTCGCGGCGGACCCTCATCGATGAGGAATCCGAGACGTTGGCGGTTTGTCGAAATAGACGCCTTTCTCGTGCCGGGTCCGTTGCCTCTGTGGTGGCAACCACGAGCAGCATCGCCATACAAGTCGTTGTGATACTCGATGAACCCCACTCACGTCAATGCTTCGCGAAGAATTTTTTTCCGGAGGTTGTGGAAAATTTTGCGGAGGTTGCGTCGCATCGCGACGATGAGTGATGTCTGAAAGACTGCGACGATAGTGATCATGAGAGTCGTCCTCGGTCATGGCGCGTCTGGCAACGCGGCGTCGATGAAACCCTACGTCGTCGGTTTCAAACGACGTGGAATCGATGCGGTCGCGGTGGATCTTCCTCGGGGCGGTGCGGAGAAAGCAGTCCCAGTCTTCATCAAAACGTCTGGTCGTGGACATGAGGTCGTCGGCGGTGGTCAGTCGTTCGGTGGAAGGGTCGCGAGCATGGCCGCGGTGGAGGCGGACTTCGGCGGCCTGGTCCTTTTCTCCTATCCGCTGCACCGGCCAGGCTTTCCCGACCAGCTACGGACCGAGCACTGGCCGCGGATCAAGTGCCCAACGCTGTTTTTGAGCGGCGACCGCGATCCGTTCGCGCGGATCGACCTGCTCAAGGAGAAGATCAAGCTCATCCCGAACGCCCGACTCGAGGTCTTCAAGGGTCAGGGCCACGGCCTGCTGGCGGTGCTGGACCAGGCGCTCGATGTCGCGACCGACTTCATTCAGAAAGAGGTGAAATGACTGCCAGTCAGCACATGGTCCAGGCCAATGGGCTTCGCTTTCGGACCCTGGCCGACGGCCCGCCGAGCGCGGAGCTTGCCATCCTCTTGCACGGATTCCCCGAAGGGGCCGAGTCATGGTCGAAGCAGCTCGACGCACTCGCGCGGGCAGGCGTGCTGGCCGTCGCGCCCGATATGCGGGGCTATGGCCTGACCGATGTTCCCAGCTCCACGGACGACTACGCGATCGCTCATCTGGTCGATGACGTCGCCGGCATCATCAAGGCCTTTGGCCGGACAAGCGCGCACGTCGCCGGGCACGACTGGGGGGCCATCGTCGCGTGGTTCTTCGCGAGCGAGCACCCCGAGATGACCAAGACCCTGAGCGTCCTCTCGGTCGGGCATCCCGCCGCGGTCGCTGACGCCGGCTGGAAAGACTCGGACCAGCGCAATCGCTCCCGGTACATCGGCCTCTTCTTGATCGAGGGCAAGGCCGAGCACGTGCTCTCCGAGGACGAGTACCGCAGGCTGCGCGCTATGTTCAGCCTCCCGCCGAACCCGGAAGCTGTGCCCCGAAGCGTGGTCGAACACTTCGCCAGGTCGGTGTCCCGGCCCGGCCGTCTGACCGCGGCACTCAACTACTACCGCGCGAACTTTTCGAATGCCAAAGCCTGGGCTGCGCTGGCCGGACAGGTGAAGGTCGGCGCACCGACGGTGCTGACATGGGGCGACCAGGACCCGGCGCTCGGACGTTTGCAAGCTGAGAAGACCGCGGAGCATATGACAGGTGAGTACCAACTCGAGGTTCTGGAGGGCGCGGGACACTGGCTCCAGTTCGAGCGGCCCGACGAGGTGGCCCGCACACTCGTCACCGCCATCACTAGGTAAGCTTTCACCGATGCTGCGACCGGGTGAGTCGGAACGGCGTGGCGGGCTGCGCCGCCTCGATGACATTCTCGAAAGCCTCGAGCAGCTGAACCTTCATGACAAAACCGACCTGCCCGACCATGTGGCCGAAGCGCTCGTCATGCTCGGCATCGAGCAGCCGCACGCCATCCCCATCCCGCAGCTGATCGAGCGCGTGTGGGCGATGCAGCAGCCGTACCTGATCACCATCGTCGTCGAGCGCCGGCGCCGCAGGCGCCGCAAGATCTCAACCGAACCAAGCGCGACCGAAGCGCACTGAAAGAAATCCCCGCGAACTCAGAGGTTTCGCCGTGAGTTCGCGGGGGCCCCTGAGCAGCGACGAGTGGCTCGACCTTTTCTCTCAGATCGGTCGCGGCGTTCGCTCCGTCGTGCTGCCACTGTCTGGAACTGAGGCAGGCCGCGCACCCCTGAGCGTCGGCGCTGGCGGCGACACGACGATTGAGATCGACCGTGTCGCCGAGGCCGTCGTCTTCAGCGAGCTGGCGGGCCTCGCCGAGCGTGGCGAGAGATTTTCCGTGCTCTCCGAAGAGGCCGGCCATCGCAGCTTCGGCGCGGAGTACCCGCTTGTCCTGGTCGACCCCGTGGACGGAAGTCTCAACGCCAAGCAGGGCGTGCCTCTCTTCGGCCTGATGCTGGCGGTCCTCGACGGACCGACCGTGGCCGATACATACGGAGGCCTGGTGCTCAACCTAAACACCGGAGAGGAGTGGCGGGCGATCCGCAAGCAAGGTGCGTGGCGCGGCGGCAGACCGCTGACCCCAATGAACCGAGCGGACAACGGGCGCATCGAGCTGCTCGGGCTCGAGAGCACGCCTCGCTCTATCACGGTAGCCAGGCCCCTCGTCGAGCGTTCGAACAAGATCCGCATACTGGGTTCGATGGCCCTCTCGATCGCTTTGACGAGCGCGGGGGGCTTCGACGTCTTCTGCGCGCCGATACCCATGAGGGTCTTCGACATGGCGGCAAGCCTCCTCCTTCTGGGCGAGGCGGGAGGCGTCGCAACGAACACCAAGGGCGAGGCGCTGGGCCGCCTGCGATGCGACCTGGACAGCCGCTCGACGCTGCTCTGCGCGCCGACGCGCGAGCTGCATGCGGAGGCGTTGAAGCTTCTCGGAACGGGATCGTGAACTTCGATCCGCGCCATACGGTCTTCGCGATCCTCAGCTTCGAAGGCCCCGACCGCTACAGCCAGGCGGGCGGCCTCGGCGTGCGGGTGAAGGGCCTTTCCCGGTCGCTTGCGCGGATGGGCTACCTCACATACCTCTACTTCTGTGGCGACCCCGACCTGCCAGGCGAGGAAGAACACGAGGGTGGGCGCTTGCAGTACCGGCGGTGGGGCCAGTGGATCTCGGCTCAGCATCGCGGCGGCGTCTACGACGGCGAGGAAGGCAAGATCCGGGACTGGAACTCGAGCCTGCCTGCGGCCGTGATCGAGCAGGTGGTCGTGCCCGCGGCGGCAGGCGGAAGGCAGGTCGTCGTGCTGGGCGAGGAGTGGCACACGTCGTGGTCGATGAAGCTCATCTCGGACATGCTCTATTACCGCGGCCTGCGCGACCGGACGGTGATGCTGTGGAACGCCAACAACACCTTCGGTTTCAACCGCATCGATTGGGGAGCGCTGAACCTCGCCACGACCATCACCACCGTGAGCCGCTACATGAAGTTCCGGATGTGGGAGCAGGGCCAGAACCCGATCGTCATCCCCAACGGCATCCCGCGCGAGTCGATCGTCGACGCGGATCCGGAAGCCGTCGCGCTGGTGAGGTCCGCAGCCCTGGTCGACCACTTCTGGTTCAAGATCGGCCGTTTCGATCCTGACAAGCGGTGGCTGACCGCGGTTTCGGCCGCCGCGCAGCTGAAACGCCGCGGCAGCTCTGTGAAGCTGCTGATGCGCGGGGGGCGTGAGCCCCACGGCGCCGAGGTGATGACTCACGCCCAGCGCCAGGGCCTCGTCGTGCGCAACGCTCCCGCGCCGCCGGACGCGGCGAGGCTCGGCGCGCTGCTGCGTGACTCGAAGCAGGCCGACGTGGTGAACCTGACGAGCTTCGTCGGCGACGACCTGGTTCCGGTGATTTACTCGGCGTGCGACGCGGTGCTCGCGAACTCCGGTCACGAGCCGTTCGGGCTCGTCGGCCTCGAAGTCATGGCGGCCGGAGGAATCGCGGTGACAGGCTCGACAGGGGAGGATTACGCCGAGGCATACCGCAACGCCGTCGTCCTCGAGACCGAAGACCCCATCGAGATCGTCGCCGAGCTCTCCGCGTTGAAGCACAGGCCGCGCCTTGTCGCTGGCCTCCGGAGGCGGGGCCGCGCCACCGCGCGCGATTACGTTTGGGAGAAGGTGATCGACCAGCTGCTCCTGCGGACCGACTTCGCCGCGGCGCACCAGGCGGTGACCAACCACGCCGAGCCGGCGGCGAAAGCCGCGACGAGGCGTCCAGCGAGAGTGAAACGTGGCTGAGCGAGCAGTCGTGTACACGGTGGTGCATCAGCCGCGGCGGCTGAAGCTGCCGGCTTACTTGATCCCGGCCCGAACATCGCCGGAAGAGATGGCCGCGTATCTGTTCGACGACGCGCTAGACCGGCACTACTTCGACAAGGTCGCGGAGTACGCATACCTGCCGGCGACAGCGGCTTTCAGGGAACTCGCCCAGCGCGGCTGGAAGATGTCGATCGGGTTCAGCAATTCGTTCCTCGTCCAGGCCGAGCGGTGGGGTAAAAAGGTGCTCGACTCGTTCCGGCGGCTCTGCGCCAGTCCGAACGTCGAGGTCGTTTGCGTCGAGCCATACCACTCCTGGCTCTTCTATGTGGACATCGTCGCGTTCAAAGAGTCGATGCTCTGGGCCCGGAAGAGGCTCGAGGACGTGTTCCAGAAGCCAGTCGCCATCGCGGACACGACCGAGATGTTCATGTCCAACGACGTGTACTTCGCCCTCCAGCAGTGCGGTTTCACGGGCGCGTTCATGGAGGGTCGCGACTGGCAATTGGGGTGGCGGGAGCCGACCCACCTGTACCGCCACCCCGGGCAGCATCTCTCGCTCATGCCCAGGCACCACGAGCTGTCCGACGACGTGGGCTATCGGTTCTCCAATCATGCGTGGGTCATGTGGCCGCTCGCCGCCGAGGCGTACGCGGGCTGGGTCCGCGAGTGCTGGGGCGATGTGGTGACGCTGGGGTGGGACTTCGAGACCTTCGGCGAGCACCACCGCAAGGACTCGGGCATCTTCGAATTCATGCGCGCGCTCAACACTCAGCTGCGCAGGCGCAAGGTCCGAATGCTCCTTCCCTCCGAAGCGATCGCCGAGCTCGGTGACGCGAGCTACCAGGTCCCGGTGAGCGAGTACGGCACGACATGGGCCGGCGAGGGTGGGATGGAGTTCTTCTTGAGCAACCAGGCGCAGCAGGGCGTTTTCCGGCTGATGCATCATGCGTATTCGAAGGCGCGGCTGACCGGGGACCCCCATCTGATTGAGCTGGCGAAGTGGCTCCTGCAGTCCGATAACCTCCACCTGATCCAGTGGTTCGGGCGCTCGGGCGCCGAGGCTGAGGTGAGCGCTTACTTCACTCCGTCCGAGTGGTGGGAGCTCGGCAGCCACGGCATCATCCGGGAGCAGCAGCAGGTCTATCTAAACTTCATCCGTGCACTCGATGAATTTGCGAAGTAGCCGATGAAGGCACTGAACGTCGCTTTCGTCTGGCACATGCACCAGCCGTATTACAAGGACGACCTGACGAGCACTTATCTGCTGCCATGGGTGCGGCTTCGCTCGGCCAAGGACTACTACAAGATGCCGGCGCTGCTCGACGGTTATCCGAAGGTGCGCGCGACGTTCAACCTCGTCCCTTCGCTGTTGGCCCAGATCGAGGACTACGGCAAGGAGGAGTCGGTCGACCTCTTTCTCAACCTGAGCAAGCGCTCGGCATCCGACCTCAAGGGAGAAGAACGCGACTTCGTGCTTCGCTGGATGCGCGAGTCGCCGCGGGCGCTGCGCGTACAGCAATCACCGCGCTACCTCGAGCTCGCGTCACGGGCGGTGGATGCGCAGTTCACGACCACGGACATCCGCGACCTGCAGGTGTGGTTCAACCTCGCCTGGTGCGACCCGGTCTGGGTCGAGCAGGACGCGCGGCTCGCCGAGCTGAAGCGCAAGGACCGCGACTTCACCGAGGAAGATAAGACGATCCTCTTCGGAGCTCAGCTGGAGCGGATCCGAAGCGTCGTCCCTAAGTATCGCGAGCTCGCCGAGCGTGGCCAGGCGGAGCTCACCTTCTCCCCGTACTACCACCCGATCCTACCCCTGATCTGCCACGTCGATTCGGCGCGCAGCGCCAACCCACAGATCCAGCTTCCCGAACGCCACTTCTCACACCGTGAGGACGCAGAGCGCCAGATCGAGCTCGGCATGGGCTTGTTCGAGCGCATGCTCGGCCGCCGGCCGAAGGGCATGTGGCCGTCCGAGATGGCGGTCGGCGAGGCGGTGATCGGTCTCACCGAAAAGGCAAAGCTAGACTGGATGATCAGCGACGAGGAGGTGCTCGCACGCTCGCTCGAGGGGCACTTCAACCGCGACGAGCACCTCTATCAACCGAAGCGCATCGCGCGCGAGGGCGGCACGGTGTCGATGGTCTTCCGCGACTCGCAGCTCTCGAACGTGATCGGCTTCGACTACCAGCGGATGTCATCCGTCGATGCCGCGCGCGACCTGATGGGGAGGCTGCGCCGGATCCGCGACGTCCAGGGGGACCGCGACTTCCTGGCCGTGATCGCGCTCGACGGTGAGAACGCGTGGGAGTTCTACCCGCGCGACGGCCACGACTTCCTGAACGCGCTCTACACCGAGCTCGAGTCCAGCGCCGACGTCGTCACCACGACTGTGTCCGACTTCCTGGCAGAGCATCCGCCACTGCAGCAGCTCCACCACCTTCACACAGGGAGCTGGATCGGGGCTAGCCTCGACACCTGGATCGGCGACCCCGAGCACAACGTCGCGTGGGACCTTCTGGCCGAGACGCGGGACTGGCTCGACGCGCAGTCACAACAGCGGCCTCGCGATTCCCAACAGGCTGCGCTGGCGTGGCGTGAGATCCTCATCACCGAGGGCAGCGACTGGTTCTGGTGGTTCAGCCGCAAGCACGACTCGGGCATGGATCCGATCTGGGACAACCAGTTCCGCCTGCACCTGCGCAACGTCTACAAGCTGATGGGCGCCCGCGCCCCGGCGCGGCTCTTCCAGCCGATCATCAAGCGAGCCCCAACGCCGGAGCGCGGCGTGCCTTCCACGCTGATCAGCCCGGCCTCGAAGCACGACCCTGCATGGGCGCAAGCCGGCTACTACCTGGTCGGCTCCGGGTTCGGCGCCCTGCACCGGCCCGCCGGCGTGATCGAGCGCGTGTACTACGGCAATGACGACGAGAAGATGTATTTCCGGATCGACTCGCCACGTTCAGGGAGTGAGCTCGAGCAGCAGAAGATCGAGTTCTGGCTGTACATCTCAGGGCCGCCCGCGGTCGATGGCAAGGGAGACCTCGAGCTGCCGCTGCCCAAGACCGCGATGACCGACCTCGGCTTCGAGCCCTCATACGTGGTCCGGATCACGCCGCGGGTCCAGGGCGGCAAGGTCACGGTGGCCCGGGTCCTCGAGCCGCAGAGTGTGGCCGTCACCGACGCGAGCTGGGACGTCGAGGATCCGTTCGCCATCGCGATACCGTTTGGGCGCCTGGGCAAGCACGGCGGCGACGCGCTGGAGCTGGCCGTGGTCGTGAGCCGGGAAGGCCGCGACATCGAGATCGTACCGCCTTCAGGCGGCCTTGGTCTGCGAGTGCCGGGGCTGACGCGCGCGGTCGAGGTGGCCAGCGCGAAGCATCTCAAGGTGCTGGTCGCGACCGCGGAGCTGGCGCCGTTCGCCAAGCTCGGAGGCGTGTCCGACGTCGCGGCCTCGTTGTCGAAGGAGCTGCTGCGGCTCGGCCACGACGTGCGCGTCGTGTTGCCGCGTTATCGGCAGGTCGACATCGGGCGCTATGGCATCCGCTCGATCGCAGAGGTGCAGGTGCCACTCGGCACGGACAGGATGCCCGCCACTATCCTCGAGGGCCGGCTGGGCGAGATGGTCGTGTACTTCGTCGACTGTCCGCCTCTGTACGACCGCGACGGGATGTTCGGATTTGGCGACGACGACGCGCGGACCGTCTACTTCTGCCGCGCGGTTCTGGAGATGCTGCCCGCGCTGGACTTCTTTCCCGACGTCATCCATGTCCACGACTGGTTCGGGGCGCTGATCCCGAACCTTCTCGACCGCGTGTACGACACCGAGCCGTACGCCGACATCGCCACCACGCTGACGATCCACAACCTCTCCGCGCAGGGCGTGTTCGGATTCGGCGCATTGATGCTGGCCGGTCTGCAGGAGTGGGGGCTCATCCGGCTCGGCATCCCGGGCCTGGACAACGTCGTCAACGTGCTCGGGCGGGGAATCCATTTCGCCGACGTCGTGAATACGGTGAGCGAGCGCTACGCCAAGGAGATCCAGACGCCGGAGTATGGCGAGGGGCTCGACGAGCTGCTCCGCCGCAATACGCAGAAGCTGCACGGGATCTTGAATGGCATCGACTACGAGATCTTCGATCCGCAACGGGATCCCAACATCCCCCACCACTATTCGGCAGACGCGCCACAGAACAAGGCGTTGTGCCGCGCCGCGCTCCGCAGTGAGCTGGGGCTCGAGGACGTGAACAAGCCGCTGTGCGCGATCGTGTCGCGCTTTTACGACGTGAAGGGTTTCGACCTGATCGAGCAGGCGATGCCGGAGCTGGTCCAGCTCGGCCTGCAGATCGTGGTGATCGGCACCGGCGATCGGCGCTACGAGGACATGTTCCGGCGCTGGGCATCCGAGCTTCCTCATCAGGTGGCTGTCTCGGTTGGATTCGATGCCGCGCTGGCGCAGCGGATCTATGCCGGCGCGGACATGCTGTGGATGCCGTCGCGGTTCGAGCCTGGCGGCCTGGCCCAGCTCATCGCGCTGCGCTACGGGACGATCCCGGTCGTCCGTGCGACCGGCGGCCTCGCTGACACGATTCGGGACTACGACCCCGTGACGCAGACAGGCAACGGGTTCCGCTTCGGGCCGTACGACGCTTGGCAGTTCTTCGCAGCCGTCGTGCGCGGGACGGAGAACTTTCGGCACCCGGCGGTGTGGAGCTGGCTGATCCAGCACGCGATGAAGGAGGATGTCTCTTGGTCGCGGTCGGCGCAGAAATACGTCCAGCTGTACCTGGCGGCGA
>VBDS01000106.1 GCA_005889085.1 Chloroflexota bacterium
CGATTCCTCTCCATATATAAGGAAGAGACGGGGAAGGAGTTTCCGTCCGACCCGGTCGAGCAGCTGCGCGAGGCGATCGACGCGGTGTTCAAGTCGTGGAACACGGACCGCGCCAAGACGTACCGCCGCATGGAGCGCATCCCCGACGACCTCGGCACCGCGGTGAACGTGCAGATGATGGTCTTCGGCAACATGGGCGACACCTCCGGCACCGGCGTCGCCTTCACGCGCAACCCGATCACGGGCACCAGGGAGCTGTACGGCGACTACTTGGCCAACGCGCAGGGCGAGGACGTGGTCGCCGGCGTGCGCGACACCGAGCCGATCAGTGCCCTGAAGCGGCACATGCCGAAGGTCTACGCGCAGTTCGAGCGCTACGCTCGGCAGCTCGAGAAGCACTACAAGGACGTGCAGGACCTCGAGTTCACGATCGAGCGCGGCAACCTGTACATGCTTCAGACGCGGTCCGCCAAGCGCACCGGCGAAGCCGCGGTGAACATTGCGGTCGACATGGTCAAGGAGCGCCTCATCACGAAGAAGGATGCGGTGGCGCGCGTCGAACCTCGCCAGCTGGAGCAACTGCTGTTCCCGCGCGTCGATCCGAACGCCAAGGTGCATCCGCTCGCGCGCGGAGTGCCCGCTTCACCGGGCGCGGCCAGCGGTGGTGCTGTATTCGACGCCGACACGGCGGTCGAGTGGGGGAAGCAGGGCAAGGCAGTGATCCTGGTCCGCGTCGAGACCAACCCGAACGATGTCCACGGCATGGTCGAGGCGAAGGGCATCCTGACCCAGACCGGCGGCACTGCGAGCCACGCGGCGCTCGTCGCGCGCGGCATGGGCCGGCCGTGCGTCGTCGGCGCGAGTGCGATCGACGTCGACGTGCGGCAGCGCAAGTTTTCCGCCAACGGCACCACGATCAAGGAAGGCGATGAGATCACGATCGACGGCACCACCGGCGACGTGTACGTGGGCAACGTGCCGACGATCGAGGCCCGCTCGCTCAACCAGCACCCCGCGGCAAGCTCGATCCTGCGCTGGGCGGACGAGTTCCGGCGGCTCGAGGTGTGGGCGAACGCCGACTATCCGCGCGACGCGGCCAAGGCGCGCGAGAACGGCGCGCAGGGCGTGGGCCTGTGCCGGACGGAGCACATGTTCATGGAGCAGGAGCGCCTGCCGATCGTGCAGGCGATGATCATGGCCTCCACGACGCAGGAGCGCGAGAAGCAGCTCGCACGGCTGCTGCCCATCCAGCGCGGCGACTTCGAGGGCATCTTCAAGGAGATGGCGGGGTTGCCCGTGATCATCCGGCTCATCGACCCGCCGCTGCACGAGTTCCTGCCGAGCCTGGAGGAATTGATCCGCGAGACGACCCATCTCAAGGACACGGGCGAGAACCCGGCGCTGCTCGCCGAGCGCGAGAAGGTGCTGGCCCGTGTCGAGGAGCTGCACGAGGCCAACCCCATGCTGGGCCTGCGCGGCGTGCGCCTGTCGATCCTCTATCCCGAGATCACGCGCATGCAGGTGCGCGCGATCATCGAGGCGGCGTGCGACCTGCGCAAGCGCAAGATCGACGCGAGGCCGGAGATCATGATCCCGCTGGCCGGCACGGTGGCCGAGCTGCGGACTGTGCATGCAGAGCTGAAGCCGGTCGCCGAAGCGGTGCAGAAGGAGATGGGCGTGAAGGTGCCGTACAAGTTCGGCACCATGATCGAGATCCCACGCGCCGCGCTGACCGCGGGCGAGATCGCGCAGGAAGCCGAGTTCTTCTCGTTTGGTACGAACGACCTGACCCAGACGACGTTCGGCTTCTCGCGTGACGACGCGGAGCGCGCGTTCATCGTCCGCTACCTGGAGCTGAAGATCCTGCCGCGCAACCCGTTCGAGACGATCGACGAGGCAGGCGTCGGGCGGCTGATGGCGATTGCGGTCAAGGAAGGGCGCAAGACGCGCAAGGACCTCGAGGTCGGCATCTGTGGCGAGCACGGGGGAGACCCCGACTCGATCCACCTGTGCCACAAGCTGGGCCTGAACTACGTGTCGTGCAGCCCGTTCCGCGTCCCGGTGGCCCGGCTAGCTGCAGCCCAGGCGGCAATCGGAGACTCGACGAAGGACAAGTAACCCCCAGAAATTACGCCTCGTTGTATCCAACGGTGCGTCTCGAGCGCTCGGATTTCGCCCCGTTGGCGTCACCGGTGTGAAATCGTCCAGATGTGCACCGCTTGGGCCCGGCTGTGTAGTCCGTTAGCGGCGTAAAGGCGTTCCAGCTGCGTCCGCACCGTACGTTGGGAGACCTTGAGGTGCAGCGCGATCTGTTTGTCCGAATAGCCGGACGCGATCAGCGTGACTATCTCGATCTGTCGAGGACTGAACCGCGCTTCCATATCGTTAGCGCAATCAAAGGCGACCGACACACCTGGCGCAATTCGCGTTTTCGCATGTAGTCGTTTTCGACGACACGCCTATCAGACCGGTTCGCCGTCCTCCGAAGGTGACTGTCTTCCGACCATCCAGGTGGCCGCCGCCTCGGCCCGGTTGTGCAGCCCGTGCTGCGCGTACAGCCGCTGCAGGTGAGTCCGCACGGTAAAGGGAGACAGCTGCAGCCTCGCTGCGATCTCTTTGTCGGACAGCCCGGCCGCGACCAGTCGCATGATCTCTCGCTGTCGCGGCGAGACGCTCATCGTGACGATGGGAGAAGAGGCCTGGCGCTTCGACTCCGCATTTGCCTCGTGCAGTTGCAGGTTCGCCCTCAGAAGGCGCTGCACGGCCACGAAGCCGAACCCGAGGAACAGCCAGACCAGCGCCACGCCGAACGCGTTGATCGTGCCCGATCCCGTAGCCGCCACGGCCAGAAAAACGACGACCGCCACGGCGGGGACGGCAACGACCGATGGCCGCCAGCTCGGCCAGACCGCCGCCACCACCATGGAGTAGCCGAGCAGACCGTCGTGCCATATGCGGGGGTTGCTGAAAGTGAGGACAACGGCGATCGCCGTCATCCCGCCCAGCACGCCCGCCGAAAGGACTGAGTCGGAGCCGGTCCTGGGCTGAAGCCAGAACCACGCCCACACCAGGACAAAGGTGGCGAGTCCCAGCAGCGAGGAGTCGAGCTCCGCCGGCGGCAGCCCGCGCGAGACAAGCAGAAGGAGCGGCCAGACCAGGATCAGGATCCAGGACAGCGGTACGAGCCGGCCCGCTCGCTGCCAGGTCGTCGCGGTCCGAAACCAGCCCAGGAACTCCGGCCTGAACGAGTCCGGCGCCGCGGCCGCAACAGCGGAAAATCTCACCTGCCCCACCGGTACGGTGATTATGGCCGCCCCTGGAGCGACGTGCGAATTTCATGGGCAGGGCCCGCTCGCACGCATCGAGCCGAGGTCTGGCCGCGACCGGCCCAGGTAGCGGCCGAGCGTTCCATCCGCACCGACCTCGTAGTAGCCGGTCCGCCCGCCGCCCGCATAGCCGACGCCCGCCCATGCGATGAGCAGCGACGCGAACGCGAACCAGAACCCGGCCCCGACGACCATGGCTGCCGGCGCAAGGATCACCGCAAGCGCCAGCAAGGCCGCGCCGATGACCCTTCGGCGGCGTTCACCGACGTAGGCGATGGGTCGCCGCAAATCTGAGGCGTGCTGCGGCACCCAGACCCGATGCACGACCAGGCCGGCCGATATTTTCGATCTGTCGAGCACGCTTGCTTCCCTTGTGGCGCGATGAGAACACCCAGAGGGGAATTTCCGAAAGTCCGCATAACTACCGACATCGCCTGACCGTGTCGGTGGAATTGCCGACTTGTGACATCGATCAGCCACGCATACGGTGGCTTCGCTGTACGGCGCGCGCGACGTTTGCGAAATAACAAATGGAGGCCAAGCGTATGAGTGCGGTTGTTCGGCGTCGTGCATACGACATCGAGGCGACGTGGTGGCTTGCCGCCGCGGCGCTCGTTCTCGCGTTCACCCTCCTGGCGC
>VBDS01000107.1 GCA_005889085.1 Chloroflexota bacterium
GGCTGTGTCGTTCGGGGGTTATCCGGCGGTCTGGTATTGCGCGGGCTGGTGGACGGCGTCACCGTGGCCGTGTAGGCGGTGGCAGCGGCCCTCCCCGTGATCGCCTGGCCGTGACTCCGGGGAAGGCCGCCCGGCGGTGCCGGAGGTGGCACCTGGTGGTGACGGTACGAGGTTCAGAGTCAAGTGTCGAGTCGCGGCTGAGCCGCGGCGTACTGCGCTGCCCGTGCGGCGGCGTGCTGGCGAGGTGGGGTTTCGCGCGATTCCGGCTGATCGCGATGCCAGACGGGTGGGTGCCGTTCCGGCCGCGGCGGGGCCGGTGCCGTTCGTGCGGGCGGACGCATGTGCTGCTGCCCGCGGTCCTGTGGTCGCGGCGCCGGTATGGCGCGCTCGTGATCATGACGGTACTGGTGCTGGGCGCGGAGGCCGCCGCGGCGGGCCGTGCGGCGGCGCGGCCGTGGGCGGCCGGCCCGGGCGGCGGGCGGCGGATGGTGCCGGCGTCGACGGCGCGGTCGTGGCGGTCACGGTTCGCGTCCCGGGCCGGCGTGCTCCGGGACCGGCTGGCCGGGCTGCTGCCGCAGGTTTCGGGGGAAGAGGCAGCCCGGCCGGCGGCGCCGTCAGGATCGCCGTCGGGTGACTGCCTGGCGGTGCTGGACGCGGTCACGCGGGGGCTGCGCCGGTTCCCCGGGATGGCCGGGCTGGCGGCCTGCGAGGCGGCGGCGCACCTGTCCGCCGCGCTGTGGCTGGCCCCGGCGGTGCCTTCTCTCCGGTTCAACACGAGCCTGCTTCCGGTGGCCGCGATAGCCGTCTCGTGATCTTGCCTGCGGGCGCATGGTCGGGACATCCGGTCATGAACCGGGCATCACGAGGAGACCTGAGGTGACAGCAGCAGACAGGCAGGCGGCCGCGGCGCGGCAGCGGCGCAATGACATCGCGCTGTGGCGGTGGGCGCTGACCGAGCCGGCGATGGATCCTGCCCTGACATCGCGGCAGCGCGGCGCGGTGGTGCGGGACCTGGCGTCCCGCGAGCACCAGGACCCGGACGGGAGGAAGGCCAGCGTGTCGCGGCGCACGATCGACCGGTGGATCGTCGCGCGCCGCGAGGGCGGGTTCGACGCTCTCATCCCGTCGCCGCGGCAGTGCCCGCCGCGGCTCGGGACGGAGACGGAGGACCTCGCGGCCGGGCTGAAGATGGAGAACCCGGCCCGGACCGCGGCGCAGGTCCGCCGGATCCTGGCCGCGCAGGGCGGGGCCGTGCCGTCGCTGCGGACCATCCAGCGGTGGCTGGAGGCCCGCGAGCTGACCACCAGGCCGGGCGGGGAGCCGCCGGAGGCCTTCGGCCGGTTCCAGGCCGATACGGTGAACGAGATCTGGACCGCGGACTTCATGAACGGCCCGGACATCGGCGGGAAGCCGTCGTTCCTGGCCGGCATCATCGACGACCGGTCCCGGTTCCTGACCGGGGCCCGGTTCGTCCGCCGCACCGACGCGGTCCGGTTCGCCGGCGTGCTCCGCGCCGCGGTCGCCGCCCACGGCATCCCGTCCGTTTTGTACTGCGATAACGGGTCGGCGTTCATCGACTCGTCGCTGGAGCGGGCGTGCGCGGTGCTCGGCATGAAGCTGACGCACTCCGCGCCTTCCCGCCCGATGGGCAGAGGGAAGATCGAACGCGTGTTCGGGGTGATCCAGCAGCAGTTCCTGGTCGAGATCTCCGGCGACCCCGACGGCGGGTCCCCGGCCCGGCACCCGGCCGCCAGCCTGGAGGAGCTGAACGGGCTGCTCGCCGCGTGGCTGCGCACGGTCTACCACGCCCGGCCGCACTCCGAGACCGGCCAGGCGCCGGCCGCCCGGCTGGCGGCCGGCGGCGAGCCGGCGCTGCCGGACCCCGCGCTGCTGAAGGAGGCGTTCTCCTGGAGCGTGATCCGGCAGGTCCGCAAGACGGCCACCGTCTCCGTCGAGGGGAACGTGTACTCCGTCGACCCGTTCCTGACGGGCCGGAAGGTGGAGTGCGTGTTCGACCCGTTCGACATGACGGAGCTGACCGTCTACTGGCAGGGCCGGAAGGTCGGCAGGGCGGTCCCGCAGGTCATCGGCCGGCACGCCCACCCCAAGGCCCCGCCCGACGAGGACGACCCGGCGCCCGCGGAGCCGACCGGCATCGACTACCTCCAGCTCGTCGCCGACGCCGACGCCGCCGCCCTGGCCGGGGAACTCCGGCTGTCCGCCCTGGACGACAGCGAGCCGGACGGGGAAGCCGGCGACAGCGGGCAGGACGGGGAGGGACCGCGGTGAACGCCGAGACGATCTCCTCCGGCCGCCTGGCCTGCCTGCTCCGCGACGCCGCCGCCGGGATGCTCCCCGACATGGCGGCCGCCGACCTGATCATCCGCCACGGCCACTTCCTGCACGAGCCCGCCTTCCGGCGCATCATCGCCGCCGGGGCCTCGGTCACCGACGGGCAGCCGTTCGCCGTCATCCGCTGGAACGCCGCCCTGTTCGCCCTGGAGAACGGCCACCTGCCCTGCTCCGGCTCCGAGCGCGCCGTCCTGCTGATCGCCGCCAGCCTCGCCGGGCCCGGCATCGCCATCAGCCTGAGGGAGAACCTCGGCAGCCTCGACCGGCGCAACATCATCCTCGTCACCGACGCCATCACCGCCGCCAACGGCTGAAACCCTGCCGGAAAGGACATCCCTGATGATCGCGAACCTGCAGGCCCACTACGGCTTCACCTGCATGCCGTTCACCGCCTCCGTCCCCGCCAGCTCGCTGTTCGCCTCCGCCGCGCACAAGGAAGCCGTCGCACGCCTGCGCTGGCTGATCTCCGCCCGCGGCCTCGGCGTCCTGACCGGCGAAGTCGGCGCCGGGAAAACCGCCGCGCTCCGCGCCGCCGCCGACGGCCTCGACGCGTCCCGCCACACCCTCATCTACCTCCCCAACCCCCAAGTCGGCGTCAGGGGCATCCACGGCGCCCTGGCCACCGCGCTCGGCAAGGCCCCCTGCTTCTACACCGCCGACCTCATCCCCCAGGTCGAGGCAGCACTCGCCGCCGAAGCCGACGAGCGCAACCGCAACGTCATCCTCGCCATCGACGAATCGCACATGCTCACCGGCGACCAGCTGGAGGCCGTCCGCATGATCACGAACCATAACCTCGATTCAGGCTCCCCGCTGACCGTCCTGCTCATCGGCCAGCCCACCCTCAGAAGACGCCTGCGCGTGGGTGACATGGCCGCCCTGGACCAGAGAGTCCAGCTCCGCTGCGTCATCCCCTCCCCGGCCGTCACCGCCGCCGAGGCCGACGGGTACCTCCGCGCCCACCTCGCCCACGCCGGCCGCAGCGACACCCTGTTCTCCGACGACGCCGTCCGCGTCATCCACTCCTGCGCCCGCGGCATGCCCCGCGCCATCAACCGCCTCGCCACCACCGCGCTGCTCGCCGCCTGCACCGCAGGAAAGACCATCGCCGACGAATCATCCGCCCGCACCGCCATCGCCGAGGACGCCGCAGCCGCGACAGACTGACCACCACCACGCCACCCTGACCACACAAGCCCCGTCCGGCAGCCGCCGGACGGGGCTAATTCTGCCCGCCGACAGACACGCTGACCGGCACCTTCATGGACACCGTGAATGACCGAGAACACGGACTCGTGGACCGCGCCGCAGGACCAGGTCCGGGCGGGGG